>NZ_JBDIVG010000006.1:0-286334 GCF_039631275.1 Janibacter sp. LM | reverse complement strand
GGGGGGGGGCCCCCCCCGGGGGGGGGGCCCCCCCCCCCCTTCGTACGTGCTGGATCAGGCGCTGCGCTTGCGCGGCTTCTCGCCACGCTTGGCGCGCAGGAGCGCCAGACGCTCCTCGAGGAGCTCCTCGAGCTCGGGGATCGAGCGGCGCTCGAGCAGCATGTCCCAGTGGGTGCGGACGTGCTTGACGGGCTTGAGCTCCGGCTCGGGACCGTCGAGGAGCTTGCCCAGCTTGCCGCAGCGGCACTCCCAGGTGCCCGGGATGTCGGCCTCGACGGAGAAGGGCAGCTCGGTGCGGTGGCCGTCGTCACACACGTAGGTGGTGATCTGACGGTCGCTCGGGACGACGTTGTCCGTCGTCTCCATGCTGAAGCTGACCATGCGCGTTCCGCGCAGCGTGCGCTCTGCCATGTTGCGAGTCTCCTGGTGTCCGTCGGTGCCACGCCCCTGCGCGTGGTCCCGTCTGCGTGCTTCAACGCACGGCGTGCGTTGGATGTTCCTCGACCCTGCTGCTCACTCCGTTGCGGAGCAGGGGGCCCGCCGGCCAGCACCCGTCGAAGGGCCAGCTCCCTCCGCCCTCGCGGGGCGGGATGTGGGGCGACCCCACAGGATAGCGCGGTCGGCCGTGTCGCGCACATCGGCGGGGGATCGGCAGATAGCCTCGCCTCGTGACCGACGCGATGACGCCCCCGGCCGAGCCGACGACCGCCCTGCGCGCCGAACCCGCGGGCGGTGTCGGTCGGATCGTCGGGTGGGCGATGTGGGACTGGGGGGCCCAGCCGTTCAACACGGTGATCACCACCTTCGTCTTCGCCGTCTACCTGACGAGCGAGAGCTTCGGCTCGACCAACACGACCTCCACCGCGCTGGCCATCTCGACGGCCGTCTCCGGGCTGCTCGTGGCGCTGCTGGCGCCGGTCCTCGGGCAGAACTCCGACCGCTCCGGGCGCGGCGTGCGCAACCTGCGCCTGTTGACGTGGGTCCTCGCGGCCCTGTCGGCATCGCTCTTCCTCGTGCGGCCCGAGCCGGCCTACCTCGTCCTCGGCCTGGTCCTGCTGGGCGCCGGCTCGATCGTCTCCGAGATCGCGAGCGTCAACTACAACGCGTCCATCGAGCAGGTGGCCTCGCCCAGCAACATCGGGCGGGTGTCCGGCTTCGGGTGGGGGATGGGCTACCTCGGCGGCATCCTCGTGCTGCTCCTGCTCTTCTTCGTCTTCATCGACCCGGAGGTGGGGCTCTTCGGCGTCACGGGCGAGGACGCGCTCGACATCCGGGTCTCGATGATCGTCTGCGGCCTGTGGATCCTGCTCTTCACCGTGCCGACCTTCCTCGTGCTCAAGGACGCGCCCCGGGACAAGGCACCGCGCGTCGGGATCATCGACTCATACAAGCTCGTCGGTGACTCCCTTCGCCGGCTGTGGGGGCAGTCCCGTCACACGGTCTACTTCCTGGGCGCCTCGGCCCTCTTCCGCGACGGGCTCGCCGGCGTGTTCGCCTTCGGCGCCGTCCTCGCGGCGGGGACCTTCGGCATGTCGGCGGGGGAGGTCATCATCTTCGGTGCGGTGGCCAACATCGTGGCCGGCATCGCGACGATGCTCTTCGGGCTCCTCGACGACGTGCTCGGCCCGAAGCGGGTCATCGTCATCTCGCTCGTCGCCCTGGTCGGGCTCGGCCTGGCGATCTTCCTCCTGCACGACGGCGGCACGATGGTCTTCTGGACGCTGGGACTCGCGATGACCGCCTTCGTCGGTCCCGCCCAGGCGGCCTCGCGCAGCTTCCTCGCGCGGGTCATCCCCGAGGGGCAGGGTGGCGAGATCTTCGGCCTGTACGCCACGACCGGACGCGTCGTGTCCTTCGTGTCACCCGCGGCCTTCGGCGTCGCGATCGCCATCGGCGCGGCGGTCACCGGCGACGACAACACCCAGTACTGGGGCATCCTCGGGATCGGTGTGGTGCTGCTCGCGGGTCTGCTCGTGCTGCTGCCGGTCAAGACCCCGCAGGAGCAGGTGGGCACGCAGGCCGGCTGATCAGCCCGCGTACTCCCAGTGCCACGGCTCGGGGAGCGTGCCACCGGCAGCGGCCCAGGACGGGTGGAACCAGCCGTGGAGCGGGGCGTTCTGCTGCATCCACAGGTGGGCCGGGTGACCGAAGCTGTTGACCCCGCCGCACAGGTCGAGCGCCTTGCCGAGCCCGTGGTTGCTGCGGCCCGGTGTCGCCGCCCACCCACCGCGCTGCTGCTTGGTGACGACCTGCTCGGCGTACGAGCGGTAGCTGTCGGTGACGCACAGCAAGTGGCCGGTGTCGCGCTGGTAGGCCTTGCTCATCGAGTTGAAGGCGGCCGCGGCGTCCGGGCGCAGCGACTCGCCGGGAGCCCCGAGCAGGGGGCACAGCGCGCTCGGCGGGATCTGCCCGTTGGGGTAGCTGCCCGTGTTGGTCGAGCAGGGCCGGGCATCTTCGAACTGGCTGACGTCCTGGCCGAGCTCCTCGAGCGCGCTGGTGAGCCGGTCGCTCGCGCCCTGGGCCTCGTCGTCGGGGATGCCGATGAGCGCGTTGACGACGGGGCCGGACCTGCGCAGCTCCTTCGCGTGCTTGCGCCGCAGGTCGGACAGGGCGGTCTTGCGCTCCTCGAGGACGGCGTCGGCACGTTCCTTGGCCCGGTCGGCACGGCGCTTGGCCGACGCCGCCTTCTTCAGGGCCCTGCTCTTCTTCTTCGTCAGGGAGGCCTTGGTGACCGTGTCCTTGCGGACGAGGTCGACGGTGCGGATGCGCTCGTCGGTGAGATAGCTGAGGTCCCCGGCGGAGCTGCCTGAGGTCCCGGACTCGTCGGTGAGGGTGCCGACCATCGACATCGTGTCGCTGTAGCCGCCGGCCTGCGTGTAGGTGTCGAAGGCCCAGCTGCGCAGGTCCTTGCGCCCCTTGGCCAGCCGGTTGCGGTAGGTGTCGAGCTCGCGCTGCGCGGCGTCGGCCTCGTCCTTGGCCGCGTCGTACTCGTCGCGCGCCTTCGCCTTCTTCTGCAGCAGCGAGTTGGCCTTGGTCGAGTAGGACTTCAGCGACCGCACGGCCGCCGCGATGTCCTTGTCGTCCTTGACGAGGTCGGCGGTCAGCCGGTCGGCCTCCGCGACCTGCGCGTCGAGGTCAGCCCCCTCGAGCGGTGCGTCCCCTTCCGGCGGGGCTGTGGTGTCGGCGCTCCAGGCCGTGCTCGGGTCCGTGACGGCGCTGGTCGTGTTCGCCGGAGACGTCGGTGTCGGGTCGGTCGGCTCGGCCCCGGCGGAGGGGGCGAGCACGACGGCCGTGGCCAGCGAGAGCGCGAGAGCGGTCCGGACGGTGCCGTCCGGTCGGCGAGGGCCACGAAGCATGAAGGGGAACTCCTGGGGAGAGGCAGACCGGCGTCATCGTAGTCGCGATCGTCCCGGGGGTACATGGCCCGTGTGGACGACGCCCGGCGAAGGGCGAGCGCCTCAGGACCTCTTGGCGCTCGCCTTCTTCGCCGGGGTCTTCTTCGCCGCAGTTTTCGTCGTCGCGGTCTTCGTCGTGGTCGACCCCACCGCCTTGGCAGCGGGGGTGCGCTGCTTGGTGCGCAGCCGCACCTGGCGGCGGGAGCCCTCCGCGCGGGTCTCGAGATAGGGCTGCTCGTCGACGAGGCTCGAGAGCTTCTGGTGGCCGAAGGTGCGCGGGTCGAAGTCGGCGTGCGCCCGGCTCAGGTGCTGGCCGACGAGCCCGAGGGCGCTCCACCCGTCGTCACCGGACGTCGCGTTGATCGCCCTGGTGAGGGCCGACTGGAGGTTGATCGTCGGCTCGGCGACGTCCTCGGCAGGCGCGGCGGAACCCCCTTCGTCCGGCTCGTCCTCACGCGACTGCTCCTGGAGCAGCTCGAGGAAGATGAACTGGTCGACCGCACGACGCAGGGACTCGGGGGTCTTGCGCGCGCCGAGCCCGTACACGCGCTTGCCGGACTCGCGCAGGCGGGTGGCGAGACGGGTGAAGTCGGAGTCGGAGGAGACGAGCGCGAAGGCCTCGACGTTGCCCTGCCACAGCAGGTCCATCGCGTCGATGATCAACGCCGAGTCGGTGGAGTTCTTGCCGACCGTGTACGCGAACTGCTGCACCGGCTGGATGGCGTTGCGCTGCAGCTCCGACTTCCAGCCACCGAGCTGGGTGGTCGTCCAGTCGCCGTAGGCGCGCTTGACCGTCGGGGTGCCGTACTTCGCCAGCTCCTCGAGCACGGCCGCGGTGTGCTTGGCGGACACGTTGTCGCAGTCGATGAGGACCGCGATGCGGGCAGAGCTGCTGTGGTCGTCGTCCATGCCCGCAACCTACCTGCGCTCAGACGCGCTGCGTGGCCAGCCACTCGTCGTACGTGCGCGCGCCGATGCGGCTGCCGCCGGGCGAGCAGCAGCTCGCTGCGCCATCTCGGCGACCCGGATCTCCTGCGGCCCGGCGACCGAGGGAGCGGGTCCCTGCGGCGGTCCGGCTGGCAACAGCGATCTTCATGCCCACAGCAGGGCCGACGGACGACTGGTGCTGCAGCGCTATTGGCGCCATGATCCAGCCATGCCCATCACGCGCCGCACCACCGTCATCGCCCTCGCCTCCACCGCCGCCCTCGTCGGCGCAGCCGGAGCCGTCTCCGCCGCCACGAGCAGCACCCCGCCGCAGCTGGCCACCGTCACACACGTCGGCATCTACGAGGGCGCCTTCACGGGCTTCCCGGGCAACACCCACCGGGTCTCCGTGCTCATGAAGCGCGGGAACACCTCGACCTTCGGCAAGAACCAGGAGAACTACGTCCTCGTCGAGTCCTACCGGTGCGCGCCCGGCGCGACCGTCCCGCTCGCCGGGGCCGCCGGCGCGGACTGCCCGATGGCCACGAAGACGTCCATGCGCAACACCGGCTCCGGGGCCTACGTCTCGTCCACCGGGCGCTCGGCCGCGATGACCGGCAACCTCACCTCCCGCTCGGGCAAGTACCGCAAGATCGAGTCCACGCTGCGCTTCTACCAGCAGAGCCCGAGCGGTGAGCACTCCTTCGGGTACGACATGAACGTGCGCAACAACGCGGGTCGGATGACGGGCCTGCTCGGCGGCAAGAAGCCGGTGAACTCCTCGGTGCTCCTCGTCTCGTTCGGCGAGTAGCGGGTCAGCCCTTCTCCTTTCGTCGCTGACGGGGGAGGGGCCGCACGACGAGCACCGGGCACGGGGCCGAGGCCTGGACCCGCTGCGCGGTGCTGCCGACCCGGATCGTCTCGGTCAGGCCGCGGCTCCCGCTGGCGAGCACGATGAGGCCGATGCCCGAGACCTTGGCTGCGCGGATGATCTCGCTCGACGGGGTGCCGCTGCGCACGCGGGTGCGCACGCGGGTCGTCTCGGACCAGTCGTCGAACTCTCCGGCGATCGTCGCGACGGCCGCCTCCGCCTCGGCGCTGAAGGAGGTGCCTGTGAGCGGCTGCGGCGCCGCCGCGTTGTCGGAGATCTCGTCGACGAAGGAGACGCTCGCGAGCGGCCGGGTGACGGCGAGGACGAGGATCTCCTCCACCTTGGTCGGGTCGGCGAAGGACTTGAGGTGCCGGGCCGCGCGCAGGGACTGGCGTGACCCGTCGGTCGCGATGAGGACGTGCATGTCAGCTCTCCAGATCGGTGGTCGGGGTGCCGCCGCCGAGGAGACGCTCGACGACGAAGAGGACGAGGCCGACGCCCAGGAGCGCGGCGCAGTAGAGGAGCGAGCCCGGGTCGTCGTAGATGACGTACCCGAGGATCAGCACGTTGGCGACGACGCCGACGACGAGAAGGACGCGGGGGGCGCGGAAGGTCCGTTCGTGCCGGTCCTGCCCGTCGAGCTTCATCGCGGAGATGATCACGAGCGCGTAGATGAGCAGGGTGAAGACGACGGTGACATTGGCCAGCTGCGCCAGGTCCGCACCGGAGACGAGCAGCCCGCCGATGACGACGAGCGAGAAGAGGATCGCCAACCACGGCACCTGGCGCGAGCTGACGCGGGCGAAGGGAGCGGGGACGACGTCCTCGCGGGCCATGCCGTAGAGGATGCGCGACTCCGTGACGAGGCAGACCAGGCACGTGTTGGTGATGGCGATCATCGCGATGATCGCGAAGAGGACGGTCACGACGGCGACGGAGAAGGGCAGGAAGCCGGCCTGGACGACCTCGAGCAGGGCCGCGTCGGACTCGGCCAGCTGCCGGATCGGCACGACCGAGGCGGCGGTGACCGCGACGAGGACGTAGAGCACGCCGGCGGTGGCCATCCCGCCGATCAGGGCCCGCGGGAAGTCACGGTGCGGGTCCCGGGTCTCCTCGGCGACGTTGGCCGCGTTCTCGAAGCCGGTCATGGCGAAGAACGCGAGGGCCACGCCCGCCAGGAGGCCGAGCGCGGGGTTCTGCTCGGTGGAGAACTCGAGCACGCGGCCGAGGTCGACCTTGTCCTGGACGACCGCGGCCACCCCGATCCCGAGGACGATGAGCAGGCCGGAGAGCTCGATCAGGGTCATGACCATGTTGGCGACCACCGACTCGGTGATGCCGATGAAGTTGACGAGCGCCAGGGCCAGCACGAAGCAGAGGGCGACGACGAGCGCGGGCACGGCGTCCCAGACCTCGCCGAAGTACTGCGCGAACCCCGTCGCGAGGGAACCGGCCGCGGCGTAGCTCGCCGAGAGCATGCAGAAGGTGATGAAGAAGGTGAGCGTCCTGTTGCGGAAGGCCTTGTTGACGTACAGCGCGGCGCCGGCCGCCTGCGGGTACTTGGTGACGAGCTCCGCGTAGGCGAGACCGGTGATCGTGGCCACCGTGACACCCACGGCGAAGGCCGCCCAGAAGGCGCCGCCGACGGCGCCGGCCACGAGCCCGATGAGGACGTAGATCCCCGACCCGAGCACGTCCCCGAGGACGTAGAAGTAGAGCTGTCTGCCACTCACCCCTTGCTTGAGTTCGGAGTCTTCGTTGACGCTGGGGGCGCCACCTGGGCTGGCGGTGTCGACGGACATCGCCCCACACCACCACGGATCCAGACCGGGCTCAACCGCAAGCGCGAGCAGGTGCCGGGACCGCCCTTCGCCGCTCAGTCGTCCCGGTCCGGGCGTGAGCGCCGCCGCTTGATCTCGCTGCGCCGGGTCTTGGCGTCGAGCCGACGACGCTGGGCGCCCCGGGTGCGCTTCGTGGCGCGGCGCGAAGGGGGAGGGGGCGCCAGTGCCTCGCGCAGGAGGGCGGCGACCCGCTCCCGCGCAGCCGCCCGGTTGCGGTGCTGCGACCGGTGCTCCGAGGCGTCGACGGTGAGGACGGTCCCGACGAGCCGTGGGGCGAGCCGGTCGAGGGCCCGCTGCCGTTGGTACTCGGTGAGGGCGGTCGTCGTCGCGAGGTCGAGCGAGAGCTGCACGCGTGAGTCCGTGGTGTTGACGCCCTGGCCGCCGGGTCCGCTCGCGCGGCTGAACTGCTCCGCGAGCTCGGATGCGGCCACGACGAGGCCGCCGGGGAGGCCCGGGCCGGGCGGGACGCGCAGCTCGCTCACCACCTCAGGATGTCAGGGCCGGGGCGAGCGGCCGCCGGTGAGGATCCACGACATGGACTGGTTGTAGGGGGTCTCGACGCCGTGCCGCGCCCCGAGGGCGAGGACGTGGTCGGCGAACAGGGCGACCTCGGTCGGTCGCCCGGCGAGCACGTCCTGGAGCATCGAGGTGTGGCCCTCGCCCGGCAGGCTCGCGAGCACCTCGTCCCAGCGCTCGCGGTCGTGCTCGTCGAGGGTGATCCCCTCGGCGGCGGCGACGGCGACGACCTCGTCCACGAGGGCGAGCATGAGCGAGCGCGCGGGCCCGTCGTGCGTGAAGTCGGCGTAGGGCGCCCGCAGCACCGCGGACGACTGGTTGATCGCCGTGTTGACCATGAACTTCCACCACATCTCGTGGGCCATGTCCGCCGGAGCCTCCCACGCCAGGCCCGCGGTGGTCAGGGCGCCCTGGACGGCCTCGAGCCGGTCCGCGGTCCCGAGCTCGTCGGTGGTGCCGAGGGAGAGGCGGCCGGGGGAGAGGTAGGTGATCTCGGCGCCCTCACGACCAGCGGCCATGCCGAGCGCGATGCATGCGAGGACCTGCTCGGGAGCGAAGCGCTCGGCGAGCACGTGCTCGCTCTCGAGCCCGTTGAGGACGGAGACGAGGGTCGTGCGCGGGCCGACGAAGGGGGCGACGTCCTCGAGCGCGTCCCGCAGCTGGTGGTGCTTGACGGCGACGAGGACGAGGTCCACCGCGTGCGGGTCGTCGTCGAGCGGGGTGACGACCGCCGCGGTCAGCGGCCGACCGTTGACCCGGACGCCCTGGTCGCGCAGGCGTGCTGCGCGCTCACCGGAGGCGACGAGCGAGGTGCGCAGGCCCCCTTCGACGAAGTGCGCCGCGTACATACCCCCGAGGGCACCGGCTCCGACGACGGCCACGGACTCGATCTGGTGGGTGGTCACGCGGCCACGGTAGGCCCCGTCCGCCCGGCGAGGACCGCCGGGGCCAGCGCGGCGAGGGTCGCCGGCGCGAAGACCGCGCCACCCATGGGCTCCGCAGGGGCAGGCCGACGAGCACCCCGCCCCGGCGGTCGCCCACGCGGCTCCAGGCGAGGCTCGCGAGGGTGATGACCAGGGGCGGCAGGAGCAGGCGAAGGGCGAGGGTTTCCACGACCTCGAACTTCACGAGGATCCACCGTGGGTGTCGCGCCGAGATCGAGGCGAGGGCACTCGGGCGGCCCCTGACGATGGTCAGCGAGATGCGGCTGGCGGACTCGGCGGTCCGACGGGAGTCGACGACGAGGTACGGATCGCCTGCCGCGACGCGGCGGAGCTCGAGGAGATCGTCGACCGGTTGCGCCAGGAGCACGGGGTCGTGGCGATCCGCTCGCGGCTGGTGCTGCACGACCTCGCCGTCGAGCCGGGTGGACTCACCGGCGCCTGACGCAGCGTCCGGAGTGAGGACCGCGCGTCCTACGGTGTCCCCATGCGTCTGACCGCCGTCCGCGCCCCGAAGCGCGACCCCCTGCTGCAGATGGTCAAGACCGCGCTCGCCACGATCCTCGCGTGGGTCGTGTCGGCCCTGCTGATCCCGGACGGGCCGCCGCCGGTCTTCGCCGCGATCGCCGCGATGCTCGTGGTGCAGCCGAGCCTCAACCAGTCCCTGGCCAAGGGGGTCGAGCGCAGCCTCGGCGTGCTGGCCGGGGTCCTGCTCGCCACCGGCCTCGGCATCGCCTTCGGCGACGCATCGTGGGTGGTCCTGGTCGCCGTGACGGCCGCGCTGGTGATGTCCTGGGCGCTGCGCCTCACGACGGGGTCGGCCAACCAGATCGCCATCAGCGCCCTGCTCGTCCTCGCGCTGGGCTCGTCCACGCCCGACTACGCCCTGATCCGGGTGGTCGAGACGGGCATCGGCGCGGTCGTCGGCATCGTCGTCCACCTCCTCCTCGTCCCGCCGGTCACGCTCGCGCCCGCCCGGACGGCCCTCGAGGAGCTGGGGGAGGAGACCGCCCAGGCCATCGAACGACTGGCGGACGCGCTGGTCTCGCGCAAGACCCGGCCCGGCCGGCTGCTCCTGCTCGCGGACGCCCGGCGGCTCCACCCCCTTCGCGACGGCGCCCTGACGGCCCTGGACGACGCCGAGGACTCCTTGCGTCTCAACCCTCGTGCGAGCCGGTACGAGGACGAGCTGGCGGCGATGCGCGAGAGCCTGGTGCTCCTGACGAGGGTCGGGACCCAGGTCCGGGGGATGACCCGGGCCTTCATCGACCACTACGACGACGAGGTGCGGGAGGAACCGATCGTCGCGGGCATCGCCGAGGAGCTGCTCCGTGCCGCTCATGACACCCGCCTGCGGCTGCGCCTGGCACTGCCCGTGCCGGGCGCCGAGCACCTCGAGGACACGGCCCCGGCGCTCACGGAGCCGCTCGACGTCAGCGCGCCCCACGGGATGAGGTGGATCCTCATCGGCTCGCTCATGGAGGACCTGCGCCGCATCCGCCACGAGCTCGGGGCCCAGGCGTCCTGAGGGCGGGTCAGGCGTCGTCTACCGCGCGGCGCAGCTGCTCGAGCGTCGGCGCACCGGCGAGACCGTCCGGCGTGGCGAAGAGTCGGCAGGTGAGCCCGACGGGATCTTCCGCGCCGGCGAAGGGGTCCTGACCGTCGATGAGGATGCTGGGGGACCCGTGGAAGCCGAGGCGTTCCGCCTCCTCCTGGGTCTCGACCCGGGCGTACGACAGCGTGACGTCGGGCCGCTCGGTGGCGATGAGCCGCAGGCGCTCGTCCACCAGTCGCCAGCTGGGGCAGTCGTCGAAGTAGAGCAGTCGCACGTCCATCGCCTACAGGCTAGTGGGCAGGACTAGCCTCGCTGGGCATGGACATGATGACGGGGGAGCAGATCGCCGCGGCCGGTCTCGGCGACTGGCGCAAGCTGGCGCAGGGGTTGCACGCCCGCTACCGGGTGGCGGACTTCGCGGCCGGCGCCCGGCTCGTGTCGGCGGTGGGGCAGGCAGGCGACGAGGTCGGGCACCATCCGCGCGTCTCGCTCAGCCACGGGTGCGTCGACCTCGAGCTCGTCACCGACGATGCCGTCTACCGGGACGACCACGGCATCGAGCACGTCGTCGAGTGGGTCACCCGGCTGGACGTCGACCTCGCCCGTCGGGTCAGCGAGATCGCTGCCGAGCAGGGAGCGGTGCCCGACCCAGCGTCGGTCAGCGAGGTCGAGCTCGGCCTGGACACCACGGCGTCCGGGAAGGTCGCGCCCGTGTGGGCGGCCCTGCTGACCGGCGACGCCGGCGCCCAGGGCTGGGGGACACCCGGCGACGAGATCCGGGACCTCACGGGACGGGTGCCCAACCTCTGGTTCGACGACCTCGACGAGGATGCGCCGCCTCGCCAGCGTTTCCACGTCGAGGTGTACGTCGCGCCCGAGGTCGTCGAGCAGCGGGTCGCCGCGGCACTGGCCGCGGGCGGGACGCTCGTCGACGACAGCAGTGCGCCCGGGCTCGTCGTCATCGCCGACCAGGACGGCAACCGCGGGGTCGTCTGTGCTGACACCTCGGCGACTGCCTGAGGGGCCGATCGGGGGGCCATGGCGGTGGTGCGGTCGCACCAAGATGACATAATGTGGATTATCGGCGTTGCGGGCGGCGGCGCAGTCAGGGGCTGGTGAAACCCAGGGACCGCTGTGCACCCTTGTCGAAGCTGGCCACCGACGCGCAGCCTGCGGCGCGGCCGGTCTCCGCGATGATCGCGTCCGGCAGGTCGGCGCCGTCGGCTGCCAGCGTCAGTGCGCGAAGGACGATGGCGCGGTCCTGTGTGACGATGCACGCGTTGCCCACGAGCTCCCCGAGGACGTCGACGACGGCCTCCGGCTTCTGCCTGTAGGCGCTCCGCAGGACCCAGTACGTCTCCACGAGCACGACCGTCGACAGGTAGCCGGGGCTCGTCGGCGACAGCTGCGCCATGAGCGAGTCGGCCCTGGCGGCCTGGCGGGGTTCGTCCTGGACGAGGAACCTGACGAGCACGTTGGTGTCGAGCCCGATCACGAGTCCTCCGTGGCGCCGGCCGCGATCGCGTCGTCCATCGTCTCGAGCGACACCGCGGGCCCGACGTGCCGCAGACGACCCCTCAGGCCCTTGAGGGACGGCTGGGTCGTGCTGAGCACGAAGTCGCCATCGGCATTGCGGGTGAACGTGACCTTGGTGCCGGGCGTGAGGCCCAGCTGCTCCCTCACGTCCTTGGGGATGGTGATCTGACCCTTGCTCGTCATGGTTCCTGTCGACATCCGTACCTCCTTACGCAAGGGTAAGGACGGGTGGGCGACAGCACAAGGGGTGGTGTCGGCGGTGGAGAGACGACCACCTGGGGTGGCATCGTCATCTCCTCCCCCGCCACGAGCTCAGGCCGGCGGGGCGAAGAGCTCCAGCGCGATGTTGTCGGGATCGCGGAAGGAGATGCCGGACCCGTAGGACGCGTCCCGGATGCCACCGTGGGCGATGCCGAGCTCGTCGAGCCTCTTCACCCACGGCTCGAGCTCGCTGCGCTCGATCGCGAAGGCGATGTGGTCCAGCCCCGTCTGCCTCTCGTCGAAAGCGCCCGCCGCGGACGAACCCGTGTGGGTGTGGACGCCGAAGAGCGTCCCGCCACCGAGGGCGAAGACGGCGTGGTGGAAGGCACCGGACTCCTCGTCCTCGTCGAGGACGGGGTCGGCGCCGAAGAGCTGCGTGTACCAGCGCGTGCTGGCGTCCAGGTCGGTCACGGTGATCGCGACGTGGGTCAGGGCGGGGAAGGGCATGGCGGGACCTCCGAGAGCACCAGGTCGGGTCCGTGCTGCGAGGGGTCGGGCAGGCGGACGCCGGCGACGACTGGCTGGGGTCAAGCATTCTCCCGTGCCGGCGCGGGCACAAGGCCTGGCTGTCCCGGACGTCCGTCAGTACCCGTCGGGGCAGAAGTCGACCTGTGTCGGTGGCGCCAGCGCCTCCTTGGAGACGACCCGTCGCGCGGCCGTGTACAGGTCCATCACGGCGCCGGAGTCCTGGGCCTGGCCCTGTGTGACGGCGGTGAGGATGGCTGCCGCCTCGGCCTCCATCGTGCGTCCGTGGCGCTGCGCCAGCTCGGTCAGCCTGGACTCGACGCGGGAGTCGAGGTCGCGGATCTCGAATGCCATCTGGATCACATCCCTTCGTCGAACAAACTACTCGGTGACGGTGCCCCTGTCGTCCCCTTCCGCAGCGGGTCGCAACCAGCTCAGGGGACGTCGAAGACCGACCAGCAGATGTCGTTGCGGCGGGCCTGGTCCTCGAGCACCAGCTCGCGCACCTGCTCCGGGAGCCGGTCCCGCTGCCAGGCAGACTCGACCCGGCGAGCGGACTCCCCCATGCCGCGGGGGGCAGAGGCCACGGCGGCCTTGATCGCGTACGCGGCCGCCCCGAGGTCGTGCTCGGCCACGTGCCCGACGCAGGCGGCCTGGCCGGCGGCGTAGGCGGCGAAGCGCGGCGCCCCGACGAGCTCGCGCGCCGCGCCCATGGCGTGCCCGCCGAGGGCCCGGGCGTCCATCATCCGCAGCTCACCGGCGGCCCACGCCCGGGCGGCGGCGATGGCCTCGCGAGGGCGCGGGTCGTCGGGGCGTCCGGAGTCGAAGAGGGCCGCGACGTGCTCCGCGCAGTCCGCGGCCCACAGCGCCAGCAGCCGGTGGTCGGCGCCGGTGAGCGTCCCGCCGCGCCGGATCGTGACCAGGCGCGGGTCGCGCACCGAGGACAGGATCATCTCGCCAGACTAGGCCGGTGCCGGCTCGTGGTGACTCAGCGTCGATCGCGCACCAACCGAGCGACCTCGACCTCGTACCGACTCGACGCCCCACCCGGGGTCCGGAAGAAGCGGCGACGCAGGCTCCCTTCGACCCGTACGCGAGTGCCGTCCGCCAGACGCAGGGCCGCTCGTCGCGCGCCCGCCGACCAGCAGGCGCAGTCGATCGTGTCGACCGGGTGCCCCTCTCCCCTGGCGACGACGACCCGCAGGGTGACCAGCTCGTCACCGCTCGGCATCTCCCGCACCGTCGGTTCGCCGCTGACCCGGCCGGTGAGCTCCACGTGGTTGACCTCGTCCATGCACCCAGCGTGGTCGCGTCCGAGGCAAGCCCGGCGGGCGTGGTCTCCCCTGTGGACGGCCTACGCCTCAGGCCCGGGTCTGTGGAGGGTCAGAGAGTCGACCCCAACCTCTCGGGAGCCCGACGCGTCTGCTCCGGCATGGAGGTCTCGGCGCACCATCCTCGGCGCCGGGGCCGCACCCCGGCCCGCAGCTGGGTCGCGAGCGACGCGGACGGCGTCGTCCTCTGAAGCCACCGGAGCCGCCGTGTCGCGCCGGGTCACGTCACGCAGCGCCTCGCCGGGGCATGCTGGACGTGCACCGTCACCCACCTGACCCAGGAGCCCCGACGTGACGCAGTCCCCCGCTGTTCTCACCACCCCGCCGATCCGAGCCGGCCGATGAGCACGCCCGAGCACCGCTGGCCCGCGGGCGCCGTCGTCACCGGGGCGGGTCGCGGCCTGGGTCGGCAGATCTCTGCGCTGCTCGTGAGGCGCGGCTACCAGGTCCTCGTCGCCGATGTGGACGAGGACGCGGCGAAGGGGGCAGCCGCCGAGCTCGGCGAGCGCGCCGAGGCCATGGTCGTCGACGTCCGGGACGAGGCCGCGGTCCTTGCCGCCCGAGACAGGGTGGTGGAGTGGGCCGGGCGCCTGGACGTCTGGGTCAACAACGCCGGGGTCCTCGTCACCGGTCCGGTCTGGGAGCACGACGAGCAGCAGCGTCGTCGGGTGCTCGAGGTCAACGCGCTCGGCACGATCAACGGCACGCTGGCCGCCGTCGAGGCCATGCGTGCTACCGGGGGTGGCCACGTCATCAACATCGCCTCGTTGGCTGGTCTGAGCGCCGTCCCGGGCGAAGGGGTCTACGCCGCCTCCAAGCATGCCGTCATGGGCTTCAGCCTGAGCGCCGTGGCCGACCTGCGCGCCGCGAAGATCAAGGACATCCACATCTCCTGCGTCTGCCCGGACGGCATCTGGACGCCGATGCTGCACGACCGGCTCGACGACCCGGGGGCCGCGCTCTCCTTCTCCGGCAGGCTCCTGCAGCCGGAGGAGGTCGTCGAGGCGGTCGACGAGCTCCTCGACAAGCCGAGGCTCGTCACCGCCGTCCCCGGCTGGCGCGGCACGGTGTGCCGCGTGGGGGACGTCTTCCCGGCGTTGGGCCTGGCCGGCCTGCCGGTCATGACCGCCCGGGGCCGCAGGGTGCAGCGGAAGCTGCTCAGGAAGCGGCGCTGACGCCCTCGACGTAGGCCCTCAGGTGCTTGGCGGTGAGGGTCTCCCCCTTCGCCACGAGGTCGGCTGGGGTGCCCTCGAAGACCACCTCGCCCCCCTCGTGGCCGGCGCCGGGACCGAGGTCGATGATCCAGTCGGCGTGGGCCATGACGGCCTGGTGGTGCTCGATGACGATGACCGACCTGCCCTGCTCGACGAGGCGGTCCAGCAGGGCGAGGAGGTTGTCGACGTCGGCCAGGTGCAGGCCGGTGGTCGGCTCGTCCAGGACATACACGTCGCCCTGCTCCCCCATGTGGACGGCGAGCTTGAGCCGCTGGCGCTCGCCGCCCGACAGCGCCGTGAGCGGCTGACCGAGGGTGAGGTAGCCCAGACCCACGTCGACAAGGCGCGTGAGGACCTTGTGCGCGGCCGGCAGGCTCGCCGGGCCCTCCTTGGCGAAGAAGGTCTGGGCCTCGCTCATCGACATCTCGAGGACGTCCGCGATGTTCTTGCCTGCGAGCTCGTACTCGAGGACCGCGTCCTGGAAGCGTCGCCCCTCGCAGTCCTCGCAGGGCGACTCGACGGTCGCCATGACGCCGAGCTCGGTGAAGATGACGCCAGCGCCATTGCACGTCGGGCAGGCGCCCTCGGAGTTGGAGCTGAAGAGGGCGGGCTTGACGCCGTTCGCCTTCGCGAAGGCCTTGCGGACGGGCTCGAGCAGGCCCGTGTACGTCGCGGGGTTGCTGCGACGTGAGCCCTTGATCGCGGCCTGGTCGACGATGACGACGTCGTCGCGGTGGTCGAGGGCACCGTGGACGAGCGAGCTCTTGCCCGAGCCGGCCACCCCGGTCACCACGACGAGCCCGCCGAGGGGGATGTCGACGTCGAGGTCCTTGAGGTTGTGGGTGTCCGCACCGCGGATCTCCAGAGTCCCCGTGGCCGGACGGACGTGCTCCTTGAGCGCTACCCGGTGGTCCAGGTGCCGCCCGGTCAGGGTGTCGCTGGCCCGCAGCTCCTCGACGGTCCCCTCGAAGACGATCTCGCCGCCGTGCGTCCCCGCCAAGGGTCCGAGGTCGACCGCGTGGTCGGCGATGGCGATGGTCTCCGGCTTGTGCTCGACGACCAGGACGGTGTTGCCCTTGTCGCGCAGACGCAGGAGCAGGTCGTTCATCCGGTCGATGTCGTGCGGGTGCAGCCCGATCGTCGGCTCGTCGAAGACGTAGGTGACGTCGGTGAGCGAGGAACCGAGGTGGCGGATCATCTTGGCCCGCTGCGCCTCGCCGCCGGACAGGGTGCCGGCCGGTCGGTCGAGGGAGAGGTACCCGAGGCCGATCTCGGTGAAGGAGTCCAGCAGGTGCTGCAGGCCGTCGAGCAACGGCGCGAAGCCGGGCTCGTCGAGCTCGCGCACCCACGTCGCCAGGTCGTCGATCTGCATCGCGCACAGGTCCGCGATGCTCTTGCCCCTGATCCTCGAGGAGCGCGCCTCGGCCGTCAGGCGCGTGCCCTCGCACTCCGGGCAGGTCTGGAAGGTCACCGCCCGCTCGACGAAGCGCCGCACGTGCGGCTGCATGGCCTCCGGGTCCTTGGACAGCATCGACTTCTGGATCCTCGGGATCATCCCCTCGAAGGTGAGGTTGACCCCTTCGACCTTGATCTTCGTCGGCTCGCTGTAGAGCATCGTCTCGAGCTGCTTCTGGGTGAACCTCGCGATCGGCGTGTCCATCGGCAGGCCCATGCCCTCGAAGAGCCGGCCGTACCAGCCGTCCATCGAGTAGCCGGGGACGGTGAGCGCACCGTCCCGCAGTGACCTGGTCTCGTCGTAGAGGGCAGTGCGGTCGATGTCACTGACCTGCCCCATGCCCTCGCAGTGCGGGCACATGCCGCCGAGGTAGACGGCCTGCTTGACCGTCTTGCGCTCGGTGTGGCCGGACTTCTCCGTCGTCATCGAGCCGCTCGCCCGGCGGGTGGGGACGTTGAAGGAGAAGGCCGTCGGCGGTCCGACGTGCGGGTCGCCGAGGCGGGAGAAGAGGATGCGCAGCATCGCGTTGGCGTCCGTCGCCGTGCCCACGGTGGAGCGCGGGTTGGCACCCATGCGCTCCTGGTCGACGATGATCGCCGTCGTCAGGCCCTCGAGGTGGTCGACGTCGGGCCTCGCGAGGGAGGGCATGAAGCCCTGCAGGAAGGCGCTGTACGTCTCGTCGATGAGCCGTCGCGACTCCGCGGCGATCGTGCCGAAGACGAGCGAGCTCTTGCCCGACCCGGAGACGCCGGTGAAGACGGTCAGGCGCCGCTTGGGCAGGTCGACGCTGATGTCCTTGAGGTTGTTCTCCCTCGCCCCCTGCACGCGGATGAGGTCGTGGCTGTCGGCGTCGTGCGGCATCGGCGCTCCAGTGGGTGGTCGGGAGGGACCCGTCGATCCAAGCAGATAACGGCACATGCTGAGGATCAGCCGGCGGTGATCAGGCGCGCGGCGGCCCTGAGGTGCGGCCCCAGGACGCGCTCGTCGAGCGCGCGGAAGGAGACCACGCCCACGGACGCCTCGAAGACGTCCCCCGGCGAGCGCTCCAGCGCGAGCGCCAGGCCGTGCGCGCCCGACTGCAGCTCGCTGATCGAGGAGACAACGCGCGGCCCGTGCTCGCGGGCGACGATGATGGCCCGCCCGGCGGCCCCCTTCGTCAACGCGTGCCGGGCGCCGGTGCGGTAGGCCATGTGGAAGTCGGTGGCGGTCGGCTCCACGACGACGAGCGCCACCGCGTCGTCGCCCTCGGCCACCGTGAGGTGCGCCGTGGCCCGGGCGACGTCGGCGAGCGCCGCGAGCACGGGACGGGCCCGCTCACGCAGCGCGGGCACGACGGCGCCCGCGAGCCGCTGGACCCCGAGGCCGAGCCGCACCCGTCCCTCGTCGCGGGTGACGAGTCGGTGCTCCTCGAGGGTCGCGACGAGGCGGTAGACGACGGGCCGGCCGACGCCCAACGCGTCGGCGAGGCCGCTCATCGTCACGCCGTCGCTGCGCTCGTCCCGGGCGAGCAGCTCGAGGATGCGCAGGCCCCGGTCGAGGGTCTGCGAGCCGTCCGTGCTCACGGTGCGTGCTCCGGCGCCACGTGGTGCCTCATGTGCCATGTACCCCTTGCGTACGATTATCGGACGTCGGTGTACCGGCAGCATGTCACCCCGCCCTAGGGTGGCGCCATGACCACGTGGCTCGACATCCCGGCCGATCACCCCTTCGGCATCGACACGCTCCCCTACGGCGTCTTCTCCACCGGCTCGGACCCGCGCGTCGGGGTGCGGGTCGGCGACCTCGTCCTCGACCTCGCGGCGGTCGACCCCGAGCACGAGCGGGTCTGGGCCGCAGCATCGCTCAACCCCCTGCTCGCCCTCGGCCGCCCGGCGTGGACGGCTGCGCGTGCCCGCGTCGTCGAGCTGCTCACCGACGAGGCGCACCGCGAGGTGGTCACCCCGCACCTCGTCCCGCTCGCCCAGGTGACCATGCACCTGCCCGTCGAGGTCGCCGACTACGTCGACTTCTACGCCAGCGAGCACCACGCGAGCAATGTCGGTCAGATCTTCCGCCCCGACAACGCCGCGCTCCCACCGAGCTGGAAGCACCTGCCCATCGGCTACCACGGCCGCGCGGGGACGGTTGTCGTCGACGGCACCGATGTCGTACGACCGACCGGCCAGCGCAAGGGCCCCCAGGACCCGACGCCCGTCTTCGGCCCGAGCGTGCGCCTCGACATCGAGGCCGAGCTGGGCTATGTCGTCGGCGGTGCCACGCAGCTCGGCTCGCGCGTGTCCGTCGACGAGGCGCCCGACCACCTCTTCGGCGTCGTCATCCTCAACGACTGGAGCGCCCGCGACATCCAGGCGTGGGAGTACGTGCCGCTCGGGCCCTTCCTCGGCAAGTCCTTCGCCACGTCCATCTCGGCCTGGGTGACCCCGCTGGAGGCCTTCGACCTCGCCCGCACCCGGCTGCCGGGCCAGGAAGCGGTACCGGTCCTGCCGTACCTGCGCGGCGACGCGTGGGGCCTCGACATCCACCTCGAGGTGCGGCTCAACGGCCACGTCGTCGCCACCCCGCACAACAGCGACATGTACTGGTCGCCCGCGCAGATGCTCGCGCACCTCACGGCGGGCGGCGCGAGCCTGCGCGACGGCGACCTCTTCGGGTCCGGCACGATCAGCGGTCCGACGAAGGGAGAGCGCGGCTCCCTCCTCGAGCTCGCCTGGGGCGGCACCGAGCCGATCACGCTCCCGGACGGCAGCACGCGCACCTTCCTCGAGGACGGCGACACCGTGACGATGACCGGCTGGGCGCCGGGCCCGCGGGGCGCCCGGATCGGCCTCGGGGAGGTCTCGGGCACCATCCGTCCCGCCCGCTGAGGCGACGCTCCTCCCCTTCGTCGCGGGGACGTAACCTGACGCGGTGCAGTGCTCCCACTTCGACGCTGGTGAGTGCCGCTCGTGCACCCTCATGGGGGTGCCCTACGGGCAGCAGGTCGCCGACCTGGACGTGGAGGTCCGCCGGCTGCTGTCGACGTCCGTCCCGGCCGAGGTGTGGGACTCCCCCTTCGTCGGTCCCGAGTCCGGCTTCCGCAACAAGGCCAAGCTGGCCGTCGGTGGGACGAAGGGGGAGCCGACCTTCGGCATCCTCGACGCCGCGATGCGGGGCGTGGACCTGCGGGACTGCGGCCTGTACGAACCGGTCCTGGCCGCCGCCCTGCCCCCGCTCGTCGGCGCCGTGGCAGCGCTGGGCCTGGTGCCCTACGACGTGCGGGCACGCTCCGGCGAGCTGAAGCACCTCATCGTCACCTCGAGCCCCGACGGTGAGCTCATGCTGCGGTTCGTCCTGCGCTCGCCCGGCCAGCTACCCCGGATCACCGGCGGCCTCGACGACCTGCGGGCCGCGGTCCCCGGCCTGCGGGTCGTGTCCGTCAACCTCCAGCCGGAGCACAAGGCGGTGCTCGAGGGCGAGGAGGAGATCCTCCTGACCCCGGCCGAGACGCTCCCGATGCGCCTGGACGACATCACCTTCCACCTGCGACCACGCAGCTTCTTCCAGACCAACACCACGGTGGCCGCGGGGCTCTACCGGCAGGTGGGTGAGTGGATTGCCGAGATCGACCCGGCGAGCGTGCTCGACCTGTACTGCGGGGTCGGCGGGTTCGCCCTGACCGCGGCCACGACGCAGGGGGCACGCACGCGTCGTGTCGACGGGGTCGAGGTCGCTCCCGACGCGGTGGCCAGTGCTCGCCGGTCGGCCGCCGAGCTCGGCGTCGAGGCCCGCTTCGAGGTCGGCGACGCGCGGGTCCTGGAGGCGCCCGACCACGAGCTCGTGGTCGTCAACCCACCTCGTCGCGGGATCGGCTCCGCTCTGTGCGCGGCCCTCGAGGTGTCCTCACCCGCGCACGTCATCTACTCCAGCTGCAATGCCACGAGCCTGGCCCGCGACCTCGCAGCCCTCCCCGGGTACCGGGTCGTGCGGGCACGCCTGTTCGACATGTTCCCGCAGACCCGGCACCACGAGGTGGCGGTCCTGCTCAGGCGCCGGCGGGCGGCGGGTAGTTGAAGAGCGTCGCCTTGTCGACGGTCGTGGCGTAGAAGGGCTGCCACCTGCTGGTCACGCGCTTCATGCGCGGGTTGGGGATGCCGGGGTTCCACCCCTGGGGGTGGACGATCGTCCGCGGGGTGGCGAAGAGGTCGACACCCGTGGAGCCGATGACGTTGGCGCCAGCTGTGCCTCCGGACAGGCGCATCTCCTGCCGCACGAGGATCCCCTTCGTCCCGGCCGGGATCGGGACGCGCGGGTACATGCCCGACCACCAGAAGTGCAGGGCGTCGGCCTTGCCCCTCAGCCCGGACAGGGGCATCGAGTAGGTGGCGGTCCGGTCCTTGCGGGCAGTGCCCGTCGTGGCACCGGACTGGAAGTCGCCGGTGTAGTAGGCGCCCTCCATCCGCGAGGCCGTCGCCTTGGCGCGCGTCCACTTCTTCCCGTCGAAGAAGTAGACACGCGGGTTGCGCGCCACCAGGCGCGCGCTGTAGTTCGTCGTGCGGCTCGTCGCGAAGACCTGGCCCCACACGTTGATGGCCTTGTAGTTGCGGAACGAGGTGCTGGCGACGGAGGCCTTCGCGTCGGAGGCGGTCCGCCACGAGTAGCCGTAAGGGACACCACGGGGGATGGCGTCGTGCCGGCCGTAGGCGTCGCTGGCGACGAGCTGGGCGGTGGTCGTCGTCGACGACCCGGAGGTCATCGACGGGGTGGAGGCGCCCGCGGCGGCAGAGCCACCGGCGAGGAACGCCACGATCAGGGAGGAGGTGATAGCGGTACGCACGGGGCACAAGGTTGAGGTCTCGCACGAGGCGCTGCAAATCGTGGCTCAGCACATCAACTGCTACAAGAGCGGGGTCGGTCCCTCACGAATCTTCGAGAGGAGGCGGATTCGCTTGCAGCGTGGGCAGATCCAGAGTCGTGGCGTAGAAGGTCTGCCACGTAGCTGTGACCCACTTCATACGGGCGTTGGGGATCCCGGGGTTCCATCCCCGGGGGTCGACGATCGTCCGTGGTGTCGCGAAGAGGTCAGCGCCCGTGCTGCCGATGACGCCGGCACCCGCGGTGTCACCGGTCAGGCGCATCTCCTGCCGCACGAGGATCCCCCGCGTGCCCTCAGGGATCTGCGTCCGCGGGAAGTCGCCCTCCCACCAGAAGTGCAGGACGTCAGGCGACCCGTCCAGCCCCGACAGGGGCATCGACCACGTGCCAGGGGCGTCGGCTCGCGCCGTGCCCGCCACGGGCTCGGAGCGGAAGTCGCCCGCGTAGTAGCCGCCCTCCACCCGGTCGGCCACGAGGTCGGCCTCGACCCAGGCGCCACCGGTGAATCACCACACCCTCGGCGCCCGAACCTCCAGCCGGGCGTCATAGGAGGTCGTGCTCCCGGTGGTGAAGACCTGACCCCAGACGTTGAGCGCGCGGTAGTCGCGGAACCCCGTGCTCGCGGTGCCCGGATCGGTGTCCGCGCCCTCTCGCCACGAGTAGCCGAAGGGGACGCCGCGAGGCGTCGCGTCGTGGGCTCCGTACACGTCCCGGGCGACGACCCCGGCCAGCCGGGCGGGGGTCTGCGACGTGAGCCCAACGGTCGAGGACGCGGGGTTGCCCGGCCCCGACCCTGTGCCGACGGCGAGAGCGACGCCGACGAGGAGGAGGCACGACACCACGACCACGACGAGGGTGCGCACACCCACGAGCCTAGCCACCGGCCACGCGGACGTGACCCCGGCGGTCAGGCCGTTGCGCTGCCGGCGACCAACGCGACGATGAACCCGAAGTAGCAGAGCAGGAGGAGGATCAACCCGACGAACAGCACCGTGCCGACGATCCCGAGGATCTTGCCGATGTGGGCATGGTCCCGGTTGCTCCAGCCGCCCTGCGGGTCCGCGTCGATCTCGCGCAGCGCCGTCGAGCCCAGGATCCACGCGACGACGCCCAGGCCGGGGAGCACCGACAGACCGAGGATGCCCAGGACCAGCGCCGCGGTGGCGCCCCCGTGCGTGCGCGTCGCCGCCCACGGCGGTGTCGGGGGCAGCGGCGTGGGGTACGGGCTCGGATCGGTCATGGTGCGGCCAGCGTAGGACCGGGCGACGCGCCAGCACACGGGGAGGACTCCCCTTCGTCCGGGAGGTCGCTAGGTTGTGAGCGCGGTCACCCCCGCCGACCACCCCACAGGAGACCCATGCGCGCCCTCGTCAAGCCCCGCCCCGGCCCCGGACTCGAGCTCATCGACGTCCCCGAGCCCCACGCCGGTCCCGGTGAGGTGCGCATCCGCGTCCTGCGCGCCGGTCTGTGCGGCACCGACCTGCACCTCCACGGCTGGGACGACTGGGCGGCCGGCGCCGTGCCGCGCACGCCGCAGGTCATCGGCCACGAGTTCTACGGCGAGGTCGACGAGGTCGGCGACGGCGTGGTCGACGTGCGGCTCGGTGACCGCGTCTCCGGCGAGGGGCACCTCGTCTGCGGCACCTGCCGCAACTGCCGCGCGGGGCGCAGGCACCTGTGCATCAACACGATCGGCATCGGGGTCAACCGGGACGGCGCCTTCGCCGACCACGTCGTCATCCCGTCGGGCAACGCCTGGGTCCACCCCGACGACATCGACCCGGACCTCGGCGCCGTCTTCGACCCGCTGGGCAACGCCGTCCACACGGCCCTGTCCTTCCCTCTCGTCGGCGAGGACGTCGTCATCACCGGCGCCGGCCCCATCGGCGTCATGGCGACGGCAATCGCCCGGCACGTCGGCGCCCGGTACATCGCGGTCACCGACCTGTCCGACACCCGCCTGGAGCTGGCGAAGGGGGCCGGCGCCGACCTGCTCGTCAACGCGACCCGATCCGACCTCGGCGCCGCGATGCGCGAGCTCGGGATGAAGGAGGGCTTCGACGTCGGCCTCGAGGTGTCCGGCGCTCCCCCGGCCGTGTCCGACATGCTCGACCACCTCAACCACGGCGGCCGCATCGCCATGCTCGGGCTGCCCAAGGACCCCTACCCCGTCGACTGGGGCAAGGTGATCACCCACATGATCACCATCAAGGGGATCTACGGCCGGGAGATGTACGACACCTGGTACACGATGAGCGCGATGCTCTCGACCTCCCCGACCCTGCGGGCGGCCATCTCGTCCGTCATCACTCACCGCTTCCCCGCGGAGCGGTGGGAGGACGCCTTCACGACCGCCGCCTCGGGTGAGTGCGGCAAGGTCATCATGGATTGGAGCTGACGATGTACGCCTTCAAGGACGAGCTGACCGCCACCCTGCGGCAGATCCGCGCCGACGGGTTGTGGAAGGACGAGCGTCGGCTGACGAGCGCGCAGGACGCGCACATCACGACGACGAAGACGTCGGCGATCAACTTCTGCGCCAACAACTACCTCGGTCTCGCCGACCACCCCGAGGTGCGGGCCGCGGCCGCCGCCGCGCTCGACGACTGGGGCTTCGGGATGGCCAGCGTGCGGTTCATCTGCGGGACGCAGGAGCTGCACAAGCAGCTCGAGGGCGCCCTGTCGCAGTGGTTCGGGACCGAGGACACGATCCTCTACTCCAGCTGCTTCGACGCCAACGGCGGCGTCTTCGAGGTGCTCTTCGGCGAGGGTGACGCGATCATCTCGGACGCTCTCAACCACGCCTCGCTGATCGACGGCATCCGGCTCAGCAAGGCCGCCCGCTACCGGTACGCCAATGCGGACATGGACGACCTGCGGGCCCAGCTCGAGGCGGCGAAGGGGGCCCGGCGCACCGTCGTCGTCACGGACGGCGTCTTCTCGATGGACGGCTACCTCGCCCCGCTGGAGCAGATCTGCGACCTCGCCGAGGAGTACGGCGCGATGGTCCTCGTCGACGACTCCCATGCCGTGGGGTTCATCGGGGACGGGGGCGGGGGCACGCCCGAGGCGTGCGGTGTCGCCGACCGGGTCGACCTGCTCACCGGGACGCTCGGCAAGGCGCTCGGCGGGGCGAGCGGCGGCTACGTCAGCGGGCCGGCCGAGGTCGTCGCCCTGCTGCGGCAGCGCTCCCGGCCGTATCTCTTCTCCAACGCCGTCGCCCCCGTCGTCGCGGCCGGCTCGCTGCGGGCCGTCGAGATCGCCAGGGAGTCCCACGAGGGACGAGCCGTCCTGCGGCGCAACACCCTGATGTTCCGCGAGCTCATGACGGAGGAGGGCTTCGACCTGCTGCCGGGGCAGCACCCCATCACCCCGGTGATGTTCCCGGGCGAGGACGGCGCCCGGCAGGCGGCGCAGATCGCCGACGCGATGCTCGGGCACGGCGTCTACGTCATCGCCTTCTCGTACCCCGTCGTGCCGAGGGGGCAGGCACGCATCCGGGTGCAGCTCTCCGCAGCCCACACCGAGGCGGACGTGCGCGCCTGCGTAGCAGCGTTCGTCGCGGCGCGGGACGAGGTCACCGCGCTCGCCCGTGGCCGGCGTGCCCGTCGTGGGTCCGACCGGACCGACCCGACCAAGGAGACCTGACATGGTGGACACCACGACCCAGATCGGCGCGGTGGACCGCGCTCTCGAGATGCTCGAGGTCGACGGCGCACCTGCGCGTGCGCAGTCACTGACCCAGTCCTACCCCTCCCCCATCGACGACGTGTGGGACGCGGTGACGACCGCCGAGCGGATCGCCCGGTGGTTCCTGCCGGTGAGCGGCGACCTGCGCCTCGGAGGTCGGTACCAGCTGCAGGGCAACGCCGGCGGCGAGGTGCTCGAGTGCCGACCGCCGGCCGACGGGACGGCCGGGTACCGCGTGACCTGGGAGATGATGGGCGCGGTGTCCTGGCTCGAGGTGGTCCTCGTCGCCGAGGGCGAGTCGACCCGCCTGCGCCTCGTGCACGTCGCCCGCGTGGAGGACGTGCCCGAGGGGATGTGGGAGACCTACGGCCCCGGGGCCACGGGCGTCGGCTGGGACGGCGGTCTCCTCGGGCTGTCCCTCCATCTCGGCGCCGTCGAGGGCGCGCTCCGTCCCGAGGAGGCCGAGGCCTGGGCAGCCACCGGTGAGGGCCGGGCCTTCTACCGCGGCGCGGCAGATGCCTGGGGCGGCGCGCAGGTCGCCGCAGGCGCGGATCCCGTGGCCGCTGCGGCCGCGGCGGACGAGACCTACCGCTTCTACACCGGGCAGGGATGAGACCCGGTCACTCGAAGGGGGTGGGGTCACCCGCCCCGTAGCGCGCGATCTCGGCCTCCCCCGAGGACAGGTCGACGACGGTCGTCGGCTCGGTCGTGACCTCACCCGCGTCGATGACGATGTCGACCTGGTGGTCGAGCGCCTCCTTGACGTCCCAGCCGAAGGTCGGGGTGCGCTCCTCACCCGGCAGGAGCAGCGTCGACGTGAGCATCGGGTCGCCGAGTCCCGCGAGCAGCGCGAGGGTGAGCGGGTGGTCCGGGATGCGCACGCCGACGGTCTTCTTCTTCGCGTGCAGCAGCCGCCGCGGGACCTCTTTGGTCGCCGGCAGGATGAACGTGTACGGACCGGGCGTCGCGGCCTTGACCGCCCGGAAGACGGCGTTGTCGACGTGGACGAGCTGGCCCAGCTGGGCGAAGTCGGCGCAGAGCAGGGTGTAGTGGTGCCGCTCGTCCAGGCGCCGGATGTCCCGGATGCGGTCCTTGATCTCCTGGTCGTCCAACCGGCCGCCCAGGGCATATCCGGAGTCGGTCGGGAAGGCGACGAGCGCGCCCTGCCTGAGGCGCTCGACGACCTGCCCGACGGTGCGGGGCTGGGGGTTGTCGGGGTGCACTTCCACGAAGCTGGCCATGCCCCCACCCTAGGATCCCTCGTGCCGGCACGGGAGGTGCGGTGACCCGTCCGTCCGCTCAGGAGGGGCCGGCACCCAGGTCGGCCGCGATGGAGGCCGCGAGCGCCCTGGCGGTGCGGCCGACCCCAATCAGGGTCGCCGAGGCCGGCCCGGTCCAGTCCCCGTAGCCGACGAAGCACACCCGGCGGTCCTTCACGGAGCGTTGGTCGACGACCTCGGGGACGCCCTGGGAGGTGCGCAGCCGCAGGGAACGCAGGTGACGCAGCGCCGGCCGGTACCCGGTGCACCAGATGATCGCGTCGAGGGGGAGCACCTCGCGGCCGATGACAGCACCTGCGGGCAGCAGCCGGTCGAACATCGGGCGCAGCCGCAGCGCCCCCTCGGCCCGTGCCTCGCGCACCCGCGGCAGCGCGACGATCTCCCCGACGAAGGCGTCCTCCTGCTCCCGGGCCGTGCCGGTCCCGATGCGCGCAGTGGCCCGGTCGAAGAGGTGCCGTCCGTCGACCTCGTCCGGCAGGAACCGCAGCCGACGGATGGAGACGAGCGAGACGCGCTCGACGGAGCCCACGAGGTCGGCGACCACCTGCACCCCCGAGTTGCCCCCGCCGACGACGGCCACGCGCTGCCCGGCGAAGTCCTCGGGACCGCGGTAGTGCGCGCTGTGCAGCTGGCGTCCGGCGAAGGTCTCGGCACCCTCGACGAGCGGGACGAAGGGGGCGGCCCAGGTCCCGGTCGCGTTGACGACGAAGCGCGCCCTCAGGTCGCCCCGGTCGGTGAGGAGCCGCAGGGCGGTCCCGTCCGGGCGCACCTCCCGCACCGAGACCGGACGCTCGACGGCCAGGTCGTAGCGCTGCTCGTAGCGGCGGAGGTAGTCGATGACGTGGTCGACCGGCGGGAAGGTGTCCGGGTGCGGCGGCATCGGCCACCCGGGCAGGGAGGAGTATGCCGCGGGCGAGAAGAGCCGCAGCGAGGGCCAGGTCGACTGCCACGCTCCCCCGGGTTGGGGCTGCCCGTCGAGGACGAGATGGTCGATGCCCAGGCGACGCAGGTGGTAGGCCGTGGCCAGCCCTGCCTGTCCCCCACCGACCACGGCGACGTCGACCTCACGCATGAGCGCTCAGGCGTCCTCGGCGGACATCTCGATGGGCGTGCCGAGCTGGACCGTGCGGGAGACGGTGCACAGCCGGTCACGGGACTGGACGACCGAGCGGGGGAAGGCGGCGCGGGCGGCGTCGCCCCCTTCGCCCTCGGGGAACCCGATGCGGAAGGTGACCTCGAGATCGCTCATGTGGTTGCCGCGCTCAGGCGTCGAGACCTTGTCGCCCTCCGCGACGACGACGAAGGAGTCGGGCTCGGCGCGACGCGAGGTGATGTGGTCGACGTCGACGGCACTGCAGCCGGCGATGGCCGCGAGGAGCAGCTCGACCGGCGTGAAGTCGTCGGTGCTGCCGTCACCGATGGTGATCGTCCCACCGCGGACGTTGCCGATCTCGTAGCGCCCGAGCGCCAGCCGCGTCAGCTCGGCGCTGCGGTGGCCCGGTCCGGTGCCGCCGGTGGTCTCTTCGTCCGTCATGCCTGCCTCCGTGTGGGTCGGTCGGGTCCGGTGCGCGCGGTCCCGGACCGATCCTCGCAGACGCGGCCTTGGCTAGTCTGACGACCATGGCAACCGCTCCCGGTCGACTCGTCCTCCTGCGCCACGGCGAGACCGACTGGAGCCGCGACGGGCGCCACACCGGGTGGACCGACCTCCCCCTCACCGACGTCGGTCGCGAGCAGGCGTCCGCGGCGGCCGGACGCCTCGAGGAGCTCGGGGTGGCGCCGGTCCTCACCCTCACCTCCGACTTGGCCCGGGCCAAGGACACCGCGCGGCTCGCGGGACTGGTCGCCGAGGTCGACCGCGACCTGCGCGAGTGGGACTACGGCGGGTACGAAGGGAGGTCGACCGCCGAGATCCGTCAGGAGAGCGGGACCGACTGGGACGTCTTCCGTGACGGGGTGGTGCCAGGGGCAACCCCGGGCGAGACCGTCGAGGAGGTGGCGGCGCGCGCCTCCCGGGTGGTCGCCCGGGTGAGGGCGCGGCTGGCCGAGGGGGATGTCGTGCTCGTCGGGCACGGGCACACCTCCCGCATCCTGGCGACGGTGTGGCTGCGGGCCTCGCCGCACCTGGCGGCGCAGCTGACCCTCGACGCAGCGCGCCTGTCGGTCCTCGGCCACCACCGCGAGGACCCGTGCATCCTCAGCTGGAACGCCTGAGCCGGCTCAGGGCAGCGGCCAGGTGTGCACCGGGTCGTTGCGGTGCATGTGCTCGGTGTACAGACCGGTCATCCCGGCGAGCGCCTCCGCCCGGTCCAGACCGCCCTCCTCGAGGCGACGGACGCACTCGGTCTGCCACACCGCACCGTTGACGCCGCTGGTGCACCGACCCTCGATGACGCCGAGGTAGCGGCTGATGACCCTGTCGGAGACGCCCCAGTCCTCGAGACCGCGCCGGGCCAGCGGGATCAGGTGCCGCAGGACGAGCTCGTCGGCGCCGAGCTCGCCGAGGCCCGGCCAGTAGAGGCGGGACCCCAGGCCGTCGCGGGCGGCCGCCTCGAAGTTGGCCTGTGCGGCCGGGAAGGACATCCGGGTCCAGATCGGACGGTCCTCGGCGGCGAGGGTGCGCACGCAGCCGTAGTAGAAGGCGGCGTTGGCGAGCGTGTCGATGATGGACGGCCCGGCGGGCAGCACGCGGTTCTCGACCCGCACGTGGGGGCGGCCGTCACCGGGGTCGTAGATGGGGCGGTTCCAGCGGTAGACCGTGCCGTTGTGGAGGTTGAGCTCGCTGAGCTGCGGCGTGCCGCCGGCGTCGAGGACCGCGACCGGGTCCTCTTCGCTCGTCTCGGCGAGGAGCGCCGGGAAGTAGCGCACGTTCTCCTCGAAGAGGTCGAAGATCGAGGTGATCCAGCGTTCGCCGAAGAAGACCCGCGGGCGCACCCCTTGGTTCTTCAGCTCGATGGGCCGGGTGTCCGTCGCCTGCGAGAAGAGGGCGATCCTCGTCTCCGCGTGCAGGCGCCGCCCGAAGAAGAAGGGCGAGTTGGCCGCGAGCGCGATCTGCGGCGCCGAGATCACCTGGGCGGCGTTCCAGTGGTCGGCGAACTGGCCGGGGCCGACCTGGAGGTGCAGCTGGACCGAGGTGCACGCCGACTCGGGCGCGATCGACGCGGCGAAGGTGTGCAGCTGCTCCCCCGTCGGCCCCTCGATGTCGAGGACGATGTCCTCGCCCCGGGCGACGAAGATGGAGTCGTTGAGCGCCGTGTAGCGGTTGTTGGCGCTGATCCACTCACCGGCGAAGTGCTCCGGGCGGATCGTCGGCAGGATGCCGATGGGGATGATCCGGGCCCCGGCCTCGCGTGCCTTGCCCTCGGCGCGGTTGAGCGAGGTCCGCAGGTCCCCCTCGAGCTGCAGCGCGGCGTCCCCCGGCAGGGGCCGCGGCGCGACGTTGAGCTCGATGTTGAACTGGGCCAGCTCGGTCTGGTACTCGGGGTCGGCGATCGCCCGGAGCACCTCCTTGTTGACGAAGGCGGGCTGCTGCTCATCGTCGATGAGGTTGAGCTCGATCTCCAGGCCGGTGAGCGGCACGTCCTCGTCGAAGGCGCGCTCCTTGAGCATCCGCTCGAAGACGTCGAGGTTCTGGCGCACCTTCTCGCGGTAGCGCTGACGTTCTTCGCGGGAGTAGCTCTGCGCGGCGACTTCCTTGCCCATGGGCACACCCTGTCAGACCGCCGGACGATCCGGGAGTCCCGTGCGTCGGGCGAAGGGGGTGTCGCGCCGCCGCGTTGTCGGTGCCCGCTCGTAGCGTGGGGGCCATGAAGCTGCTGCACACCTCCGACTGGCACCTGGGCCGCTCCTTCCACGGAGTGGGGCTCCTCGGAGCCCAGGCGGAGTACGTGGACCACCTCGTCGAGGTCGTGCGGTCGGAGGGGGTCGCCGCCGTGCTGGTCTCGGGCGACGTCTACGACCGGGCCCTGCCCTCCCCCGACGCGGTGGCGCTGCTCTCCGACGCGGTCACCCGGGTCATCGACGCCGGGGCGCAGGTCGTGCTCTCCAGCGGAAACCACGACTCCGCGATCCGGCTCGGCTTCGCCTCCGACCTGCTCTCCCGGGCCGGACTGCACATCCGCTGCGAGGTCTCCTCCGTCGGACGACCCGTGCTCCTCGACGACGCCGCGGTCTACCCGCTCCCCTACCTCGAGCCGGCGGCCGCCACGGTGACCGACGAGCTGGGTGTCGAGCGGCGCACGCACGAGGCCGTCCTCGGCGCCGCGATGGAGCGGGTCCGTGCCGACGCCGCAGCGCGGGGCCCGCGCACCGTCGTCATGGCGCACTGCTTCGCCGGTGGCGGCCTCACGAGTGACTCCGAGCGCGACATCACGACCGGTGGCGTCTCGATGGTGCCCGCCGAGGTGTTCGACGGCGTCGCCTACGCGGCCCTGGGGCACCTCCACCGCCCTCAGCAGGTCGCGCCGACGGTGCGGTACAGCGGCTCCCCGGTCGCGATGTCCTTCAGCGAGGCCGGCCACCGCAAGGGCTCCTTGCTCGTCGACCTGGCAGAGGACGGCTCCGTCCACGTGGAGCAGGTCATGGCGCCCGTCCACCGCGAGCTCGCGGTGCTGCGGGGTGACCTGGCGGACCTGCTCGGCTCGCGGGCCCACGAGGCCGCCGAGTCCGCCTGGGTCCAGGCCACCCTCACCGACCCCGTGCGTCCCGTGGGCGCCCTCGACCGGCTTCGGGAGCGCTTCCCGCACCTGCTGCAGCTGCGCTTCGACCCCGTGGGCGCCGCCACACCGGTGCGGACCTACGCCTCGCGGGTCGAGCGTCGGGCGCCGATCGACGTCTGCTGCGACTTCGTCGCCGACGTGCGCCGCGGCCACGAGCCCGAGCAGGCGGAGCGCGACCTCCTCACCGCGGCCCTCGAGGCCGGCCGGCGCCGGCAGGACGTCGCCGAGGACCTCGGCCGCACGCGTCGACGGGGCGCGGCATGAGGTTGCACCGCCTGACGGCCACGGCCTTCGGTCCCTTCGCCGACGACGTCGACCTCGACCTGGACCACCTGGGGTCGGCCGGCCTCTTCCTCATCCACGGTCCGACGGGGTCCGGCAAGACGAGCCTGCTCGACGCGATCTGCTACGCCCTCTACGCCAACGTGCCGGGCGACCGGATGACCGCCACGCTGCGCAGCCAGCATGCGGCCGACGACGTGCGCACCCGCGTGCGCCTTGAGCTGACGCTCGGTGGGCGACGCCTGCGGGTCACCCGGCATCCCGCTCACGAGCGTCCCAAGCGTCGCGGCTCGGGCACGACGACGGACCAGGCCAGGGTCGAGCTCGAGGAGCGATCGGGTGGGCGCTGGGAGACCGTCAGCACGCGCATCGACGAGTCCGCGCAGGTGCTCGACGACCTCCTCGGGATGGGGCTCGACCAGTTCCGCCGGGTCGTCCTGCTCCCCCAGGGCGACTTCGCCGCCTTCCTCCGGGCGACCGACGAGGAGCGCCGGGAGGTCCTCGAGCGGCTCTTCGACATCACCGCCTACACCGGCGTGGAGTCGCACCTCGTGGAGCGACGCCAGCGCGCCGAGGCCGCGGTGAGCCAGGGCCGAGCGCGTCTCGCCGGGCACGTCGGCCACCTCGTGGACCATCTCACCGGCCTCGACGTCGAGCTGGCTGCCGTCGATCGCCCTTGGTCCGAGCTGACCCCTTCGGCACTCGACCCCGCGCTCACCGAGGTCGCCACGGCCCTGTCGACCCACGCGGGCGAGGTGCTGGCGGACGTGGACGCCTCCCGGTCCGCCGACACGACAGCGCGCTCGGCTCTCGACGAGGGGCGGCGCGTCGATGCGCTGCGGCGGCGCGGGCGTCGGGCCGCAGCGGCCGTCGAGGCCCTCGAGGGCGGGTCTGTCGACCACTTCGCACGGCGGGAGCTGCTGGCCGCAGCGCGGTCCGCCGCGCTCGTCATGCCGCACGTCGAGGCGCACGCCCGTGCCCGGCGCGCGCTGGAGGCCGCCGCGCAGGACGTCGCGGCCGCCACCGCAGCCGTGCCCGCCGGTGCGCGGGGGCTCGACGCGCAGGACTGCCGTGATGCGGCCGAGGCCCACGGCGCGTGCCTCGACCGGGCGGTGCACGAGGCCGAGTCGCTCGCCCGCCTGCGCGACGAGGCCGCCGGCCTCGACCGCCGGCTGGAGCGCCACGTCGCGCTCGACGAGCAGCGTGCGGAGGAGCTCGCGCGTGCTCGCGCCGAGGCCGTCCGGGTGGAGGCGCTCGCCACGGGTGTCGATCGTGCCCGCACCACGCTGGGCCGGGTCGCCCCCCGCCTGCAGCAACTCCAGCGCCTTCAGCAGGCGCTCGCGCGCGAGTCGGTCCTGACCCGCGAGCTCAGGGACGCGACCGACCTGGCCCAGGACGAGCGCGAGATCGCCCAGGACCGTCGCGACGAGGTGCAGGCCCTCGTCACCGCACGGCTGGACAACATGGCCGGCGAGCTGGCCGGACGACTCCGGGCGGGTGAGGAGTGCGCCGTCTGCGGATCCCTGGAGCACCCGCGCCCGGCACGCTCCGCCCGCGTCGTCACGCCCGAGGAGATCGAGGTGGCCCAGCAGGTGGCCGAGCTGGCCCGGGCCCGCCTCGAGAGGGTGCAGTCCGACCGGGCCGAGCTCGCGACCCGGGTGGAGATCGTGCAGGCAGAGGTCGTCGAGCTGGCCGACGCGGTCGCCGCCGACGCAGAGGAGGCCGGCGAGGCAACCCCGGCCACCACCGATCTGGCCGACCTCGTGGCCGCGCTGACCGTCGAGCGCGATGCCCTCCACGGCGTCATCGCCCTCGCCGAGGAGGTCGATGACGCCGCCGACAGGAGCGAGACCGCGGTCAAGGCCGCCGAGCACGCCGTCGCGGCGGCGGAGCAGGCCCGGGGCTCGCTGGTCTCCCGCCGGGACGCCATCGCCGAGCAGCTCGCCGCGGGCTGCGAGCGGATCCGCGAGCTGCTCACCGCGGACGCCGACGGCTGCCCCTGTGCCCTCGTCGAGCTGGAAGCCGAGGACCCGGCGACGGACGACCCGACGACGGACGACCCGACGACCGAGCGCGAGATCGGGGTCCGGGTGAGGCACCACGCGGACGTGGTGGGGTCGGTCCACCGGCTCGCCGACGTGAGCCGGGCCCACGCGCTCCGCCAGGACGCCCTGGCCGAGGCGGCCGAGCTGCTCGCGGCCGCGCTCACGGAGCAGGCGTTCGACGACATCGACGCGGCGCTCGCCGCTGCCCTCCCCCGCGACGAGCTGGCGATCCTGGAGCATCGTGTCGCGGAGCACGAGCAGCGGTTGGCCACGGAGCGCGGGGTGCTCGAGGACGAGGACGTCGTCGCCGCACTCGCCGACGACGAGCCCGACCTGGAGTCCCTGGAGGTCGCCTCCCGCACCGCCCGCCAGGTGGCCGACGCGGCCGCACGCCGCCAGGCGACGTGGGAGGCGACCACGCGTCGCTTCGACCGGCTGGCCCAGGTCATCCGCGACGAGTGCGCCGCGCTCGGCCCCTCCATCGAGGAGGCGGCCCTCGTGCGCCGCATGGCCGACCTCGTGACCGGCACGAGCAGCGACAACGACAAGCGGATGCGCCTGTCGACCTACGTGCTCGCGGCCCGCCTCGAGCGCATCGCCGAGCTGGCCAACGAGCGCCTGGCCGTCATGGCCGATGGCCGGTACGAGCTCGTCCACGACGACGCCTCGGCCCGCGGCCAGCGCCGCGGAGGGCTCGGTCTGCTCGTCCGGGACCTGTGGACCGGCCGTGAACGCCCTACGAGCACCCTCTCGGGCGGGGAGTCCTTCACGACCTCGCTCGCCCTCGCCCTCGGTCTGGCCGACGCGATCCGCGAGGAGTCGGGCGGGCAGGAGTTCGGCACGCTCTTCGTCGACGAAGGCTTCGGCAGCCTCGACCAGGACTCGCTCGAGCAGGTCCTCGACGTCCTCGACCGACTCCGCGACGGTGGTCGTGCCGTCGGCGTCGTGAGCCACGTCGGTGAGATGCGCTCCCGCATCGCCACCCGGGTACGGGTCGACAAGACCGCTCACGGCTCGAGCATCAGCGTCGAGGGCGTGCCTGCCGCCGACGTCGCCTGACGACCGGGTCGAGGTGTGAACGACCGGATAGCCGGACGCTCATACCTCGACCCGCAGGACCTGCCGGTCAGTCCTGCTCGAAGGACTCCGGCGGGGGGCACGAGCAGACGAGGTTGCGGTCGCCGTAGGCGCCGTCGATGCGGGCCACCGGCGGCCAGTACTTGTCGGCAGCGTCGACACCGACGGGGAAGACCGCGGTCGCGCGGTCGTACCCGTGCGTCCACTCCCCCGCGATCTCGGCGGCGGTGTGCGGTGCGTGGCGCAGCACGGAGGACTCGACGTCCCCCGAGGCCGCGACGGCATCGATCTCGCCGCGGATGGCGATCATCGCGTCGCAGAACCGGTCGATCTCGCCCTTGTCCTCCGACTCCGTCGGCTCGACCATGAGGGTGCCCGCCACGGGGAAGCTCATCGTCGGCGCGTGGAAGCCGTAGTCGATGAGGCGCTTGGCGACGTCGTCGACGCTCACGCCGGACTCCTTGGTGAGGCCGCGCAGGTCGAGGATGCACTCGTGCGCGACGACGCCGCCCGGACCGGTGTAGAGGACCGGGTAGGCGTCGCCGAGGCGGTGGGCGATGTAGTTGGCGTTGAGCACGGCCACCTGCGTCGCGCGGGAGAGACCCGCGCCGCCCATGAGGCGCACGTACGCCCACGAGATCGGCAGGATGCCCGCGGACCCGTACGGCGCGGCGCTGATCGGACCCACGCCCGTCCCGGGGCCCGCAGCGGGCGCGAGCGGGTGGTTGGGCAGGTACGGCGCGAGGTGCTCGCGCACCCCCACCGGACCCACGCCCGGACCGCCGCCGCCGTGGGGGATGCAGAAGGTCTTGTGCAGGTTGAGGTGGCTGACGTCGGCACCGAACTTGCCGGGCTGGGCGAGCCCGACGAGCGCGTTGAGGTTGGCACCGTCGACGTAGACCTGGCCGCCCGCGTCGTGGACGAGGGCGCAGAGCTCGCTGATGGTGTCCTCGAAGACGCCATGCGTGCTCGGGTAGGTGACCATGATGGCCGCGAGCTCGTCCCGGTGCTTGTCGATCTTGGCCCGCAGGTCGTCCATGTCGACGTCGCCGCCGTCGGCCGTCTTGACGACGACGACCTTCATGCCCGCCATCACCGCCGACGCGGCGTTGGTGCCGTGCGCACTTGCCGGGATGAGGCAGATGGTGCGCTGCTCCTGCCCGTTGGCCGCGTGGTGCGCCCGGATGGCGAGGAGGCCAGCGAGCTCGCCCTGGGAGCCGGCATTGGGCTGGAGGGAGACCGAGTGGTAGCCCGTCACCTCGCTCAGCCAGCCGCTCAGCTGAGCGATGAGCTCACGGATCCCGACCGTCTGGTCGTCGGGAGCGAAGGGGTGCAGCCCGGCGAATTCCGGCCACGTGATCGAGACCATCTCGGTCGTCGCGTTGAGCTTCATCGTGCACGAACCGAGCGGGATCATGCCGCGGTCGAGGGCGAAGTCCCGGTCGGACAGGCGACGCAGGTAGCGCAGCATCGCCGTCTCGCTGCGGTGCGCGTGGAACACCGGGTGGGTGAGGTACTCGCTCGTGCGCAGCAGCTGGCTGGGCCAGTCGGGGGTGACCCGGGGGGCGTGGGAGCCGTCGACCTCGAGCGGGTCCACGGAGTCGGTGGTCGCGCCGAGGGCCCGCTCCACCGCGGCCACCTCGCCCGGGTCCGTCGTCTCGTCGATGGACAGCAGGACGGTCTGCTCGTCGTGCTTCCAGATGTTGACGCCCGCCTCGAGTGCCGCGGCGACGGCGGCGTCCGCGCCACCGGCCACGGTGACCCGCAGCGTGTCGAACCACGGTCCGTCGGCGACCTCGAGGCCGGCCGCACGCAGCTTGTCGGCCAGGCTCACCGCGGTGCCGTGCACGCGCTCGGCGATCGCCCGGAGCCCGTCGGGACCGTGGTAGACGGCGTACATCGATGCCATGACCGCGAGCAGCACCTGCGCCGTGCAGATGTTGCTCGTCGCCTTGTCACGGCGGATGTGCTGCTCGCGCGTCTGCAGAGCGAGGCGGTAGGCGGGACGACCGGCGGCGTCGACCGAGACGCCGACGAGGCGCCCGGGCAGGGTGCGCTCGAGGCCCTCGCGCACGGCCATGTAGCCCGCATGGGGGCCACCGAAGGCCATCGGGACACCGAAGCGCTGGGTCGTGCCGACTGCGACGTCCGCGCCCCACTCCCCCGGCGAGGTGAGCAGCGTGAGTGCGAGCAGGTCCGCGGCGGCGGTCACCAGGGCCCCGACCTCGTGGGCCGCCTCCGTCAGCGCCCGCCAGTCGGTGATGATGCCGTCGGCGCCCGGGTACTGCACGAGGACGCCGAAGACCTCGCGGTCGCCGGCAGCGGCCCGCAGCTCGGCCGCGGAGCCCACGCCGGAGAGGTCGGCCACGACGACGTCGAGCCCGAGCGGCACGGCACGGGTGCGGATCACGGCCTGGGTCTGCGGGAAGGTGTTGGTGTCGAGGACGAGGACGGCGTCCTTGGCCACCTTGCTCGAGCGCCGCATGACGGTCATCGCCTCCGCGGCCGCCGTGCCCTCGTCGAGGAGCGAGGAGCCGGAGGTCTGCAGGCCGGTGAGGTCGGCGACCATCGTCTGGAAGTTGAGCAGTGCCTCGAGGCGGCCCTGGCTGATCTCGGGCTGGTAGGGCGTGTACGCCGTGTACCAGGCCGGGTTCTCCAGGACATTGCGCTGGATGACCGACGGGGTGATGGTCCCGTAGTAGCCCAGGCCGATCATCGACGTCAGCACGGTGTTTCGGGAGGCGAGGGCGCGCAGCTCCTCGATGGTGGCGAGCTCGCTCGGCGAGGCCGGGATCTGCAGTGCGTCGGTCTGCCGGATCGCGCCCGGGACGGCGGCGTCGCAGAGGGCCTCGAGGCTGGGCTGGCCGATCGCGGCCAGCATCTGCTCGACGTCGTCCTCGCGGGGACCGACGTGACGACCGACGAACTCGGACAGGGGGGACGAGGCGCTCATGAGGCTCCCTTGGGCGTGGGTGGACACAAAGCCAGCCTCCCCTTCTGTCACGCGGGAGCGCTCCAGAGGTGCCTGATCCACGAGGTCCTGGCGCCTGAGAGGTTCCGGGGAGTTTGCCCCTTCGGCGCCTCGCGCGGTGCGCGAGGACTCTCCCCCATGGGGTGAGCAGCGGCCACAGGCTATCAGCGCCGGGCGACCCGGCAGGGACTCAGGCCAGCTTGGCGCGGCGTCGGGCCGACAGCTCGTCGCCCGGCAGCTCGGTGGGCGAACCGCCCTCGGTGTCGCCTCCGAGGCGCTCGCTCGGGATCTCGAGCAGAGAACCCTCGACCTCGCGCCAGACCCGGCCCACGGCGATGCCGAAGACGCCCTGACCGCCCTGGACGAGGTCGATGACCTCGTCGGCGGAGGTGCACTCGTAGACGCTGGCTCCGTCGCTCATCAGGGTGATCTGGGCCAGGTCCTCGACACCGCGCTCCCGCAGGTGGGCGATGGCCACGCGGATCTGCTGCAGGGAGACTCCGGTGTCGAGCAGGCGCTTGACGACCTTGAGGACGAGGATGTCGCGGAAGCCGTAGAGCCGCTGGCTGCCGGAGCCGGCAGCACCCCGGAGCGAGGGCTCGACGAGACCGGTGCGGGCCCAGTAGTCGAGCTGGCGGTAGGTGATGCCGGCGGCGCTGCACGCGGCCGGGCCCCGGTACCCGATGTCCTCGGACAGCTCGGGCAGGTCGTCGTCGAAGAGCACGCCCTGGGCGCGGCCGGTCACCGGGCCCTCGTCGTTGGTGGCGTCCACTGCGCCCTCCTGCTTCGCTGTCGCCCCATCCCGAGCGGATGGGAATGACACCGGTGTGCTCCGGTGATGTCTTCGACGCTACGGCGGTCCGAGGGGGTCGTCAAACACCCCGCGCGGGGTGGCCCGACGCGTGTCGGTAACGATCAGGTCGCGGAGGGGCCCTCGTCGGGCGCCTCGAAGTCCTCCGGGGAGACCTCGTCGAGGAACTCCTTGAACTTGGCGACCTCGTCCTCCTCCTCGTCCGAGGACTCGATCCCGACCTCGTCGAGCACCTCGTCCGTGGCGAGGATCTCGGCGTCGGTGCGCAGGGCCAGGGCGATGCCGTCGGAGGTGCGCGCTGAGATCTCGGTGCTGTCGTCGAGGACGAGGGTGGCGTGGAAGACGCCCTCGAGCACGGCGTCGATCCGCACGGTCGTCAGGGTGCGGCCGAGTGCCTCGAGCACGTCGACGAGGAGGTCGTGGGTCAGCGGCCGGGGCGGCTGGACCCCCTCCTGCGCGTAGGCGATAGCGGTGGCCTCGGCGGCACCGATCCAGATCGGCACGTGCCGGCCACCATCACGCTCCCGCAGGAGCACGATGGGCTGGGAGGTGGGCATCTCCACCCGGACCCCGAGGACGTCGAGCGGCTTCACCCTCCTACCGTATCCCGCCGGCCGGGCCCCGGTCAGGAGGTGGCGCCCAGAGCCCGCCGGAGCAGGGCCTCGTGCAGCCCCAGGCAGTCCTCGAGGACCTGCCGCTGCACGGCGTCGTCGTCGAGTCCCTCCGCGGCCTCGGCCCGCCCGCGCAGCGACCGCTGCCCGAGGACGTGCTCGGCCAGCCCGACCTCGCGCTCGGCGGCGCTCTTGAAGGGCCGCAGGTGGCGCACGTCAATCCCCGCGTCGACCAGTGAGCCGCAGGCCCTCGCCACCTCGAGGTCGTCGGCGTCGAAGTGCTCGCGGGCCTTGGGCAGCAGCCCGTACGACACGAGCTCGCGGAAGGTCGTGGTGTCGATGTCCGCGGCCTGCTGCAGCTCGATCGCGGTGAGGCGAAGGGGGGTCCGCCCCCGCGCCGCCAGTCGCCCCTCCTCCGCCTCGGGTCGCGTGGGGGCGACCGCTGCACCGTCGCCGTCGACCTCGAGGCCCCGGTCGAGCGCGTCCAACCGCTCACGGATGACCTTGAGCGGCCAGAAGCGGTCGCGCTGGGCCGCGAGGACGAACCGCAGCCGCTCCACGTCAGAGGGCGCGTACCGGCGGTACCCGGATGCGGTGCGGGCGGGGGTGATCAGACCCTCGCTCTCGAGGAATCTCACCTTGCTGATCGTCACCTCGGGGAACTCGCCCTCGAGCCGGGCGATGAGGGCTCCGATCCCGATGCGGTCGTCAGGCACGGCGACTCGCGCGGCCCGTCAGGCCGCGGAGCTGGCGTAGTACACGAGGCGGAACTTGCCGATCTGCACCTCGTCGCCGGTCCGCAGCGCCGTCTGGTCGATGCGCTCCTTGTTGACGTAGGTGCCGTTGAGCGAGCCCACGTCGCGCACCCCGAAGCCGTGCTCCTCCCGGGAGAAGACGGCGTGCTTGCGCGAGACGGTGACGTCGTCGAGGAAGATGTCGCTCTCCGGGCCGCGGCCGGTCGTGACCTCGGCGTCGTCGAGCAGGAAGCGGGCGCCGGTGTTGGGTCCACGGAGCACGATGAGCAGCGCGGTGCCCGGGTGCAGGGCATCGACGGTCGCCTGCTCGTCCCGCGTCAGGTGGTAGTCGGATTCCGAGATGTCCCCGGGGACATTGGCCCCGATCCCCGTGAACTGCTGGGTGGCGGGGTCCTGCCGCCCGGGGCGCTCCTGGTCGTCGCCGTTCATCCGACGCTCCCTCCTGTCGTGTCCGTGTCAAGCCTACGTGACCGGCCCCACATCGGGCCGGTCACGGTCTGTCCTTGGGCGGTGCGTCAGCCGATCTCCGACTGGTACGCCGCGGCGTCCAGCAGCCCGGAGAGGTCGGTGCCCTCGGCGAGCTCGAGCTCGTACATCCAGCCCTCACCATAGGGGTCGGAGTTCACCAGCTCCGGCGTGGCGTCGAGGGCCTCGTTGACCGCCGTGACGTTGCCGGCGAGGGGCGCGTACAGGTCGCTGACCGACTTGGTCGACTCGACCTCCCCGCACGAGTCGCCGGAGTCGATCGTGTCACCGACGGTCGGGAGGCTGACGTAGACGACATCGCCGAGGGCCTCCTGGGCGTAGTGGGTGATGCCCACGCGCACCGAGCCGCCGTCCATCTCACGCACCCACTCGTGGTCGGTGGTGTACCTCAGGTCCTCGGGGTAGGTCGCGTCGCTCATCTCTCTCCTCATCGAGCCCGGATCACTTCGAGCCGTCTGTCGGCTCCGGGACGGGCTGAGCGTAACGAGGGGGTGAATCGGTGTGCAACGCGTCCACGTTGATCGACGCGTACTCCTTGATCGTCACCTCGCCCCCCTTGCTGCGCACGGACTCCGACACGCCGCCCGGGATCTCCATCGCGGAGCTCATCGTCTGGGGGTCGCCGATGACGATGAACTCGTACGGCTGCTCCAGCTGCTGGCCGTCCGCCTCGACTCCGCGCTCGCCGTCGCGGAACCAGGTGCTCGCGACGACGCGCACGTCGCCGACCTGCATCGCCTCGGCGCCGGCGTCACGCAGCTCCTGCACCGCGTCGAGCAGCGCGGCCGCGTCGACCTGGCCGTCGGCGTCGTCGATCGTCAGCCGGATGCCCGGGCCGGTGGCCCGCTGGGTACCGGCGAGGATCCCGAGGGTGTCCGCCCGTTCCTGCGCGGCGGCGATCGCCTCGGGCGAGTTGTCCTCGCTGTTGGCCAGGCCGTCGCGGGTGGTCTCCAGCTCCGCGATCTCGTCGTCGAGGCGGGTGCCGTTCTGCGTCACGTCGTCGAGGATGCGCACGAGCTCGTCCTGGCGCAGGTCCTCCAGCCCCTGGGACTGCGTCTGGCGCACCTGGGTCGCGATGGCGAAGCCGAGGAGGCAGGCGAGCAGCAGGGCGAACCCGTTCGCGCGGGTCGCCCGGGGCCGCGCCATGAGGTACACACGCCGCCAGGCGCTCGTCTCCTCCGGGCTCTCCCGCGGCTCCGGACCGCCGCCCTGCGCGCTCATGCCTTGAAGAGGTGGCGGCGGATCGAGGCCACGTTGGAGAAGATCCGCACGCCGAGGACGACGACGACACCGGTCGACAGCTGCGAGCCGACGCCGAGCTGGTCACCGAGGAAGACGATGAAGGCCGCGACGACGACGTTCGACAGGAAGCTGACGACGAAGACCTTGTCGTCGAAGATCCCGTCGAGCGTCGCGCGCACGGCGCCGAAGACGGCGTCGAGGGCGGCGATGACCGCGATCGGCAGGTAGGGCTGCAACCAGATCGGGACGTCCGGTTGCAGCACGAGGCCGAGGATGACCCCGACGACGAGCCCCAGGGCGGGGATCATGAGTTCTCCTTGTCCAACGGGGTGACCCGCGGCAGGGCGGCCCCCGGGGGGACGACCTGCGCCTCTCGGGTGCTGACGTTGACGGCGCTGGGGAGCGTCAGCTCGTCCTGCGTCGTCAACGAGGTCTCGATGCCGTAGTTGCTCCGCAGCCCCGTGAGGTAGGACCCGGCGGTCCCCTCGGCGAAGCGGGTCTGCATGGCGGCCGGGTCGCCGATCGCCTCGATCGTGTACGGCCGGGTGAGCGGGCGGAAGTTGACGAGGATCGCCTCGCCGGCGAAGCGGATGGCGGTGCGCGAGGTGAGTCGCTGCCCGTTGATGCTGATCGCCTCGGCGCCGGCGTCCCACAGGCCGTTGGCGAGGATCTGCATGTCCTTGGACTGCACACGCCCCTCCGAGGAGGCGCCCGTGCGGGGATCGCCGTCGGCGGACGTGCGCGTGCCGGCGGCGTCGTCGAGCGTGATCCGCAGACCGGGCCCGGTGACGGCCGCGAGGCCGCTGCTGACGCGAAGGGAGTCCAGCTCCGCCGCTCGTGTACCCACCAGCTCAGGGTCGAGCCGCGCGGTGACGGCGTCGATCTCGCGCTGCAGGGAGCGCACCTGCGTGTCGCGCTCGTCGACGGTCTGCTGGCGCGCCTCGATCTGCGTGATGAGGTCCCGGCGGGCCTCGTTGCGTGCGCCGTCGCGGCCGCGCAACTCGGCGGTGCTCACGCCGATGACGAGGCCGATGATGAGCAGCCAGACGATGAGGAGCGGGCGCCGGGTGCCGCTGGAGGCGGGCTGGCCGGCGGCCAGGCGCTTCTCCGCGGCCGCGGCATAACCGGGGTCGAGCGGTCGCTCGAGCATCGAGGTGAGCAGGGTCATCGACGCGTCGGGCCGTCGTCGCGGGTGGGCCACGCCCTTGGCGTCGGCGTAGTCCGCCTCGTCCTCGCCGAGGTCCTCCTCGCGCAGGCTCGCCGGCCGGTCGCGCCGGGGGTGCTCGTCGTCGTCGGGACGCACGGGCCTGCTCCTTCCTGCCGAGGGGGTGGATCTCCAGCGTAGGCGCTGGGCGTCCTGCCAGAGTGGAGGCATGCAACGACGTGTCCTCACCCTGGACGAAGCCGCCCTGCGGCGGCGCACGAGCATCAAGTGGCGGCTCCACGACCCCGACGTGCTGCCGCTGTGGATCGCCGAGATGGACGTCGTGCCGGCACCCGCCGTGGTCGACGAGCTGCACCGGATCGCCCGCGACGGGGACCTCGGGTACCCGGTGACGCAGCCGTACGTCGAGGCCGTGGTGGCCCTGTACGCCGAGTGGGGTGCGCAGGTCGAGCCGTCCCGCGCCCGCCCCGTGGCCGACGTCATGTCGGGGGTCCGCGCCGGGCTCGCCGTGCTCACCGGGCCGGACGACCCGGTGTACATCACCGTGCCCGTCTACCCTCCCTTCCACGCGGCCGCGCACGAGGTCGGCCGCCGGCTCGTGCCGGTCCCGCTCGGACCCGCCGGGCGCCTCGACGCAGCCGCTCTCGAGGCCGCGTTCGTCGAGGGCGGCCGCGGCGCGCTGCTGCTGTCCAACCCCCACAACCCGACCGGTACGGTCCCGACGCGCGAGGAGCTCGCCGACGTCGCGAGGGCTGCCGCCCGCCACGGCGTGCGGATCGTCAGCGACGAGATCCACGCCCCGCTCGTGCTGCCCGGCGCGGACTTCACCCCTCTGCTCTCCCTGCCGGAGGGCCAGTCCGGGCTCGCGGTCTTCTCCCCCGCGAAGGGATGGAACCTCGCCGGGGCGAAGTCGGCGGTCCTCATGGGCGGGTCGGAGGCAGCGGCGGCGATGCGCGCGCTGCCGCCGGGTCTGGAGTACACGACGAGCCACCTGGGCGTGCGCCTCCACACCGCGGCCCTGGTCGGTGCTCGGGACTGGCTGGCGGACCTCGTGCTCGACCTCGACGCCAACCGCACGCTGCTCGCCGGGCTGCTGGCCGAGCACCTGCCGAGGGTGCGCTGGCAGACCGTGGAGGCGACCTACCTCGCGTGGCTGGACCTGCGCGAGCTCGATCTGGGCGACGACCCGGCCCACCACCTGCGTGAGGTCGCGCGGGTCGCCCTCTCCCCCGGACCCCCCTTCGGGGCGGGTACGGGGTACGCCCGGTTGAACTTCGCCACGTCGCCGCAGATCCTCACCGAGGCGGTGACCAGGATCGCCCGGTCCGTCTAGTGGGATGTCTCACTTTGGGCTGAATCCCCTTGCGCCACAACGGAATCGGCCACCCGGCGTGGACGGCGATTTGATCTCCACGCTGGTCACGTTAGGTTGAAACAGGTGATCGCCGACCCAGAGATGCCCGACCAGAGCCAGCAGTCCCCGTTCACACTCCGTCACCCCGACGTCGCCGACGGCGGCGACATGTGGCGCGTGGCCAGGGACTCGCAGACCCTCGACCTCAACTCCTCGTACGCCTACCTGCTGTGGGCGCGCGACTTCGCCGCAACGAGCGTCGTCGCCGAGCGCGAGGGCAGGGTCGTGGGGTTCGTCAGCGGGTACCTGCGGCCACGGGCACCCGAGACCCTCATGGTCTGGCAGGTGGCCGTCGACGCCGACCAGCGCGGCCACGGCCTCGCCGCCCGCATGCTCGACCACCTGGCGCGGTCCGTGCCCGGCGTGACGATGCTCGAGACGACGATCACCGAGGACAACGCCGCCTCCCGGGCGCTCTTCGCCCGGTTCGCCCGGACGCGCGACGCCCACCACGAGGAGCTGGCGCTCTTCGAGCAGTTCCCCGACGAAGGGCACGAGCCGGAGGTGCTGCACCGCATCGGACCGTTCTGACCCGGCCGCCACGAGAGACCACCCCTGCAGATCCCTCCACGGAAGGACCACCCCATGAGCAACCCCGCCACCGACATCTTCACCGAGCGCGAGTCCGAGGTGCGCAGCTACTGCCGCAACTGGCCCGTCGTCTTCGACACCGCGAAGGGCGTGTACCAGACGACCGAGGACGGCGAGCGCTACACCGACTTCTTCTCCGGCGCCGGTGCGCTCAACTACGGGCACAACAACGACGTGCTCAAGGAGGCGCTCGTCGAGTACATCTCGCGCGACGGCGTCACCCACTCGATGGACATGCACACCAAGGCCAAGCGCGAGTTCCTCGAGACCTTCACCGAGCTGATCCTCCAGCCGCGCGGCATGACGCACAAGATCCAGTTCCCCGGGCCGACCGGGACCAACGCGGTCGAGACCGCGCTCAAGACCGCGCGCAAGGTGACCGGCCGCGAGGAGATCGTCTCCTTCACCAACGCCTTCCACGGCATGACGCTCGGCGCGCTCGCCGTCACCGGCAACGCCTTCAAGCGGGCCGGGGCAGGGACGCCGCTCTACCACGCCACGTCCGCCCCGTACGACGACTACATCGTCGGCGAGACCTCGGACTTCGCCTGGCTCAAGCGCATCTGGGCCGACAGCGGCTCCGGCCACAACCTGCCTGCCGCGGTCATCGTCGAGACCGTCCAGGGCGAGGGCGGCCTCAACGCCGCGCGCGGCGAGTGGCTGAAGGAGCTGCAGGAGCTGTGCCGCGAGCACGGCGTGCTCCTGATCGTCGACGACGTCCAGGCCGGCTGCGGCCGCACCGGGACCTTCTTCTCCTTCGAGCCCTTCGGCCTCGACCCCGACATCATCACGATCAGCAAGTCGATCTCCGGCTACGGCCTGCCGATGGCGCTGACCCTGATGAAGCCCGAGGTGGACGACTGGGAGCCGGGCGAGCACAACGGCACCTTCCGCGGCCACAACCCGGCCTTCGTCACCGCGACCACGGCGCTGCGCACCTACTGGTCCGACGACGCCCTGCAGCAGGACGTCGCGGCCCGGGCCGCCCAGCTCCACGAGCGCCTCGAGCTCTTCGCCGGTCTCGCCGAGGGCAGCGAGGTCCGCGGCCGAGGCCTCCTCGCCGGCGTCGCCTTCGCGGACAAGGAGGCGGCCGAGAAGATCGCGAAGGCGGCCTTCGCCAGGAAGCTGCTCGTCGAGACCTCCGGGCCGTCCAGCGAGGTCGTGAAGATTATGCCGCCCCTCACCATCACCGAGGAGGAGCTGGCGGCCGGTCTCGACCAGCTCGAGGACGCGGTCCGCGAGGTGCTCGGCGCACCCGCACGCGCCGGCGCCTGATCCCCCTTCGCTCCACCGCACCCGACACGACAAGGAGACCCACATGAAGGTCCTGAACGTCAACGACCTGGACGGCACCGAGTACGACGTCCAGCACGGCAACTGGCAGAGCCGCCGGATGGTCCTCGCCAAGGACAAGGTCGGCTTCAGCTTCCACATCACCATCCTCAAGGCCGGGACGTCCTCGGAGTTCTGGTACGCCAACCACGTCGAGGCGGTCTACGTCTACCAGGGCAAGGGCACGCTCCTCGACCGCGACACCGGCGAGGAGTTCGTCCTCGAGCCGGGCGTCATGTACATGCTCGACGACGCGGACAAGCACACCGTGACCGTCGAGGAGGACATCCACTGCGCGTGCGTGTTCAACCCGCCGGTCACCGGCCGTGAGGTGCACGACGAGAACGGCGTGTACCCGGTCCTCACCGAGGACTGAGCACCACGAGGACGAAGGGGGGCGGACCGGCTGGTCCGCCCCCCTTCGTCATCGCGTGGCGGGTACGCGACGTCAGTGGTTGCGCAACGCGTCGATCAGCTCGGCCTTGTCCATCGACGACCGCCCCTCGATCTCCAGCTCCTTGGCGCGCTCCCGCAGCTCGTCGACGGTCCAGTCGTCGTACGAGCCGGACTCACCACCCCGCCGGCCGACCTCGGAGCGGGAGGTGTTGGCAGCGGCGTTGGCGATGCGCGCCGCCTTCTCCTTGCTGGCGCCGTCGTCGCGCAGCTCCTCGTAGAGCTCGGCGTCCTTGACGCTCGGTCCCGGCTTGCGCTCAGGCATGACGTGCTCCTCTCGTCGTCAGGTGGCTGGGCCCTACCCCCGCCCGTTGGCTGCATGCATCGGCCGAGAGACATGTTTTCTCCTCCCACGGGGTAGATGGGCCCTCATGGACACCCCGACCCCAGAGCCGCAACGCGACCGCGCGCCGTGGCGCGCGCCCCTGCAGCGCACGGCCGTGCTCGCCATCGACCTGCAGGAGGCCTTCTTCGAGGACCCGTCCCTCGCCGCGCGCCGGGAGACGCTCGTCGCCCGGTGCCGCCAGGTCCTGCGGTGGGCCGAGCGCGAGCAGCTGCCGGTGGTCACGGTGCGCACCGTCCACCAGCGCGACCGGTCGACGTGGACGATCACCATGCTCGAGGACGACCAGGGGTACCTCTTCGAGGGCGACGACCACACGGCGTGTCTCGACGAGCTCGACCTCTCGGCGGCCACGCAGGTCGTCAAGACCCGCGACGACGCCTTCGTCGGCACCGACCTCGAGGAAACCCTGCGCGGGCTCGGCGTCGAGGCGCTCGTCGTCATCGGCGTCTCGACGCACTCGTGCGTGCTGCTCACCGCGGCCCACGCCTTCGCGGTCGACCTCGAGGTCGTGCTCGTGCGTGACGCCATCGCCTCGCACCGCCCCGAGCTGCACGAGCTGACCCTGGACACCCTGCGCGACGAGTACCGCTTCCCGGTGCTGTCCGCCGATGCCCTGTGCCGGGTCACCAGCATGGTCACCGAGGACGCCCGGTGAGCGTCAGCCGGTGGCGCCCAGGACGGCGAGCACAGCGGCGTTGAAGGCGGGCAGGTCGTCGGGCTTGCGGCTCGTCACGAGCATCCCGTCCGTGACGACCTCCTGGTCCACCCACGTGCCCCCGGCGTTGCGCACGTCCGTCTGCAGGCTCGGCCACGAGGTCACCGTGCGGTCGCGCACGACGTCCGCCTCCACGAGCAGCCAGATGGCGTGGCAGATCGCGGCGACGGGGCGGCCGCCCTGCACGAAGTCGCGCACCAGGCCGACCGCTCCGGCATCCAGGCGCAGCGCGTCGGGGTTGGCCACACCGCCGGGCAGGAGGAGCCCCGCGAAGTCCGTGGCGGAGACATCGGCGACGGTGCGGTCCACCGGGAAGCTGTCCGCCTTGTCGAGGTGCTCGAAGGCCTGGACCTCGCCCTGCTCCGGGGCGACGAGCACGGGCTGCCAGCCCGCCTCCTCCAAGGCCTTCCACGGGCTGGTCAGCTCGACCTGCTCGATGCCCTCCATGGCCACGAGCACCGCGATGCGGCGAGTGGTCCGGTCGTCGGTGGACGCCATGGTCTGCTCCTGTCGTCGGGGTGTCTGTCCCCGGCGCCCTACCCCCGCACACGCGCCCCATGCACGGTCCGCAGCGGGCAGGATGGCCGGATGAGCGATCACGACGGCCCCACCGACAGGGACGAGACGGCGTCCGAGCGCGCCGACCGCAACTGGAACGACCTGCTGCAGGAGTTCCGCGTCCTCCAGACCGGGGTCCAGGTGCTCGGCGGCTTCCTGCTGACGCTGCCCTTCCAGTCCGCCTTCGCCGACCTCGACTCCTTCCAACGCAACCTCTACCTCGGGCTCGTGCTCCTCGCGACCGTCACCACGACGCTCCTCGTCGCCCCGATCGCCGTGCACCGCCGCGTCTTCCGATGGCAGCGCAAGGATCGGCTCGTCGCGGCCGGGCACACCATCGCGAGGATCGTCCTGGCGCTCGTCTCGCTCCTCGTCACCGGTATCGCGACCTTCGTCTTCGACGTCGTGGTCGGGCGCGGAGCCGCCTTCGTCGTCGGCGGTGCCATGGTGCTGCTCGTCCTGGGGTCGCTGGTGCTCCTCCCCTTCGTCGTCGGCGGTCGACCGCCCCGATCCGAGGAATGAGACAAGAGTCGCAAAACCCGGGCGCGCGCGTCTCGGATGGCGAGTGCCGGTGGATCTACGTAACGTCGCCTGACGTGCAAAGCCGCGTCCGCACGCGGGAGACGTTCGACCCCAAGGAGATCCATGAGCACGCACACCCCTGCGGGTGCGCCCGCAGCAGGCGCTGCAGGCACGGCCTTCGAGGACCTGCCGCCGCGCCGGACGATCAAGCAGGCCGTCGCCGCGTCGGCGATGGGCAATGCGACCGAGTGGTACGACTACGGCGCCTACGCGGTCGTCGCGACGTACATCGGCAGCCACTTCTTCCCCGGTGAGCACGCGACCCTGCTGACCCTCGCGACCCTGGCGGTGTCCTTCGTCGCCCGACCCTTCGGTGGCTTCTTCTGGGGGCCGCTCGGTGACCGGCTCGGGCGCAAGGGCGTCCTCGCGCTGACGATCATCCTGATGTCGGCCGCGACCTTCTGCATCGGCCTGCTGCCGACCTACGAGTCGATCGGCCTCTGGGCGCCCGCGCTCCTGGTCGTCCTGCGCCTCGTCCAGGGTTTCTCCACCGGCGGTGAGTACGGCGGCGCCGCGACCTTCATGGCGGAGTACGCGCCCGACAAGCGTCGCGGCCTCTACGGCAGCTTCCTCGAGTTCGGCACCCTGGGCGGCTTCGCCCTCGGTACGGCCGTCGTGCTCGTCCTGCAGGTCCTTCTCGGCGAGGCCGCCATGGAGGACTGGGGCTGGCGCATCCCGTTCTTCGTCGCCGGCCCGCTCGGCGCCATCGGCCTCTACCTGCGTTCGCAGCTCGACGAGACGCCGGTCTTCGCCGACCTCGAGGAGTCGGGCCAGAGCGAGCAGTCCGCCGCGCACGGACTGCGTGACCTCATGGTCGAGTACTGGAAGCCCATGCTCACGATGGCCGGGCTGGTCGTCCCGCTCAACGTCGTGAACTACACCCTGCTGACGTACATGCCGACCTACCTCGAGACGAAGATCGGCCTGGACGCCAACAAGTCGCTCATCGTCATCCTCGTCGGCGAGCTGTTCATGATGGCCCTGCTGCCCTTCTGCGGGCACTACTCCGACATCATCGGACGCCGCAGGATGTGGTGGTTCTCGATGATCGGGCTCTTCGTCTTCGCGGTCCCGATGTACTGGCTCATGGGCCGCAGCTTCGTCGGCGCGCTGATCGGCTTCGCCGTGCTCGGCCTGCTCTACATCCCGCAGCTGTCGACGATCTCGGCGACCTTCCCGGCGATGTTCCCGGCCCATGTACGGTTTGCCGGGTTCGCGGTGACGTACAACGTCTTCACGGCGGCCTTCGGTGGCACGGCGGCACCGGTCAACGAGGCGGTGGTCGGCCGGACCGGCTTCCTCGAGTTCCCGGCCGTCTACATGATGATCGCCTGCGTCATCGGCATGGTCGCCCTCCTCTTCCTCAAGGAGACCGCGGGGGCGTCGCTGCACGGCACCCACGTCCCGCAGTCCGAGCCCGAGGACTACGGCTCGGACGCGATCGCCGACGAGGCCGCGGCGATGGACGCGGCCGGCCGCTGATCCGGCGGGCGCGGACGAAGGGGGGCGAGCGCGGACACCGTGCTCACCCCCCTTCGCCATGTCCCTACACTCGTCGGGTGACCGGTCCCACGACGCGCACCGCTGCGCATCCCCGCCTGCTGGCGGAGGCCGCACGCATGCGCGTGCACATGCGCACCGTGCGCCACCCGGGGACCAACGGCTGGATCAGCACCTGGGGCACCAATGCCCACGGGGAGATCGCCGGCTGCCCGCCACCCTCCGGCTGAGGCCCCGCCGACGGCGGCGCCTCCCGGGCAGCCACTCCCCTCCCCAGACAAGGTCGTCACGCATGTCCCAGTCCTCCCAGACCCCCAGCCGGCTGGCTCCCCACGAGATCTGGCGCGGTGTCCACGCGACGGCGCAGAGCGACGCCGTCGGCGGTGCGCTCCTGCTCGGTGCCACCGTCGTCGCGCTCGTGCTCGCCAACTCCGGCCTCGCGGACCTCTACACCTCCGTCCGCGACTTCACCCTCGGCCCGCACGCGGTCCACCTCGACCTCACCGTCGGCGAGTGGGCCGCCGACGGGCTCCTCGCGATCTTCTTCTTCGTCGTCGGCCTGGAGCTCAAGGAGGAGTTCGTCGCCGGCAAGCTGCGCAACCCGCGCCAGGCGGCGCTGCCCATCGCGGCCGCCTTCGGTGGTGTCGTGGTCCCCGCGCTGATCTTCACGGCCATCGCACTTGCCTCCGACTCCGAGGGCGCGCTGCGCGGCTGGGCCATCCCGACGGCCACCGACATCGCCTTCGCCGTCGCCGTGCTCGCCGTCGTCGGACGCTTCCTGCCACCTGCACTGCGGGTCTTCCTGCTGACGCTGGCGATCGTCGACGACTTCATCGCCATCACGATCATCGCGATCGTCTACACCGAGGGCCTGCAGCTGCAGTGGCTGCTGCTCGCGCTCGTCCCGCTCGCGCTCTTCGCCGTCCTCGTCCAGCGGGGCGTCATCAGCTGGTGGCTGCTCGTCCCCCTCGGCGTGCTCACCTGGGCGCTCGTCCATGCCTCCGGGATCCACGCGACGGTGGCAGGGGTCCTCCTGGGGTTCACCGTGCCGGTCGTCGCCAGCGAGCGGGCGCGCGTCCTGGCGTCGACCGACGAGGACGGGACACCGGTCTACGACGGGATCGCCGCACACCTGGCGGACCAGTGGGGCGTCTTCACCACGCTCATCGCCGTGCCGGTCTTCGCCTTCTTCTCCGCCGGCGTGACCGTGGGGGGCCTCGACGGGTTCCGCGCCGCCCTGCAGGACCCGATCACCCTCGGGATCATCGCCGGCCTGTTCATCGGCAAGCCGATCGGCATCACGACGACGACCTACGTCCTCAGCCGGCTGCCGGCCTTCCAGCTCGACGAGTCGCTCCGCTGGCCGGACATCATCGGCATGGGCTTCGTCGCCGGTGTGGGGTTCACCGTCTCGCTCCTCGTGGGTGAGCTCTCCTACGGCGCCGCCAGCGTCGCCGACGAGCACGTCAAGATCGGCGTCCTCCTCGGCTCGCTCGTCTCCGCGCTCGTCGGGGGGGCGCTGCTGGCCATGCGCAGCCGACGGGCCCAGCCGGCGGGTGCGACCGCCGCCTGACCCGCTGTCAGAAGACGGGCTTGCCGCCCGTCACGCCGAGCACCGTGCCCGAGACGTAGCTCGCCTCGCGAGGTGAGGCGAGGAAGACGAAGGCCCCCGCGCACTCCCCCGGCTGGCCGGCCCTGCCGAGGGGGGTGTCGGCGCCGAAGGCCTCGATCTTGTCCTCGTGCTGGGTGGCCGGCTGCAGGGGTGTCCAGATCGGCCCGGGTGCCACGGCGTTGACCCGCACCCCGCGCGGGCCGAGCTCGGCGGCGAGGTTCACGGTGAAGTTGTTGATGGCGGCCTTGGTCGACGCGTAGTCCAGCAGCGAGGTCGAAGGTTGGTAGGCCTGGATCGAGCTGACGTTGATGATGCTGGAGCCGCTGCCGAGGTGCGGCAGGGCCGCACGGGTCAGCCAGAAGAGCGCGTGCAGGTTGGTGCGCAGCACCCGCTCGATGCGCTCGTCGCTCATGTCCTCCAGGCCCTCGTCACGGGCCATCTGCACCCCGGCGTTGTTGACGAGGACGTCGAGACCGCCGAGACCCTGGACGGCGGCATCGAGGACGTCGGTGCACGTGGTGCGCTCGCTCAGGTCACCCGGGCACAGCACGGCCGTGCGCCCGGCGTCGCGGACCCAGCCGGCCGTCGTCTCCGCGTCCTGCTGCTCCTCGGGCAGGTACCCGATGGCCACGTCGGCGCCCTCGCGGGCGAAGGCGATGGCGACGGCCCGACCGATGCCGGAGTCACCGCCGGTGATCAGGGCACGCAGGCCCTCGAGGCGCCCGGACCCCACCCACGTGTCCTCGCCGTGGTCGGGTACCGGGTCCATGCGCTCGGTCGATCCCGGGAGGGACTGCTGCTGCGCCGGGAACCCGCCGTCGGGGCCGGTGGCCATCCGGGCGGCGCGGACGCTCAGATCGGACTCGCTCATGGCACGCTCCTGCTGTCGTGGGGTGGTCCGAGCGGGACTACCCCCGAGGCAGGTGGTCAAACGGCAGGTGCGCTCATCGCGTCGAGCAGCTGGGCCTCGGCGCGATCGAGGTAGGCGAGCAGTGTGTCCTCTGCACCCACGTGGTCGCCGGCGGCCAGGAGCGACACCAGCTCGGCGTTGCCGGCCAGGTACGGCTCGTGGAAGGTCCGCGGGTCGGCCATCATCGCGAAGACGAGGCGCATCTCCGCGAGGACCTGACGCATCGCCTCGTCGACCCGTCGGCTGCCGGCCAGGGCGGCCAGCCCCAGGTGGAAGTGCATGTTGGCCGAGCCGAGGGCCAGCCAGTCCTCGGCGCCCGCGGCGACTCTCCCTTCGTCCACCGCGGACCGCAGTCCCCGCAGGTCCGGCGACTCGATCGCGCACCGTCGCACCCCCGCGGTCTCGAGGATGCGCCGGAAGCGGTAGAGGTCGCGGACGTCGTCCTCGCCGAGGGCCCGCACGAAGACCCCGCGGTTGAACTCGTGGACGACGAGACGCTCGTGCCCGAGGAGGTGGAAGGCCTCGCGGAGGGTGTTGCGGGAGACGCCGAGCGCTGCGCCGATGCGCTCCTCCGACAGGCGCGTCCCGGGCCGCAGGTCGCCCTCGATGATGCGGGTGCGCAGCGCATCCGCGACCTTCTCGCTCGCGCTCGTGCGCCCCATCGTCGCGCGCTCGCCCTCGAGCGCCGCGATCCAGTCCCGCCCCATGGCGACCACCCTTCGTGTCCAGTGGACCGACCCTATCGAATGGAGATTGCGGGATTGTTGAACAATCACTACCGTGATCGCCAGGCGCACAATGAGGTATCCCGGGCAGGCGCGCTCTCCTCGGAACGACTGGCGGGTCATCGGCGGGACCGGGCTCGGCGCCACCGCGATGGTGGGTGCTAGCGGCAGCGTCGACCTCTGGACGTAGACCTCTCCACCAACCCCGACGACAGGAGCAGTGATGCAGATCGACCTCAACGCCGACCTCGGCGAGAGCTTCGGCAGATGGACCCTCGGTGATGACGACGCGATGCTCGAGGTGGTGACGAGCGCCAACGTCGCCTGCGGCTTCCACGCGGGAGACCCGTCGGTGCTGCGGCACAGCTGCGAGCAGGCCGCGGCCCAGGGCGTCGCCATCGGGGCCCAGGTCGGGTACCGGGACCTGCCGGGGTTCGGTCGCCGCTTCATCGACGTCGCGCCGGCCGAGCTCACGGCCGACGTGATCTACCAGATCGGTGCTCTTGAGGGTTTCGCCCGCGTCGCCGGGACCCGCGTGCGGTACGTCAAGCCGCACGGTGCCCTCTACAACGCGATCGTCCACCACGAGGCACAGGCGGCCGCGGTCGTCGAGGCCGTGCTCGCCTACGATCGGACGCTGCCCGTCATGGGCCTGCCCGGGTCGGTCTGGTTGCGCCTCGCACAGGAGGCCGGGCTGACCACGGTGGGTGAGGCCTTCGCCGACCGTGCGTACACGCCCGAGGGCACCCTCGTGTCCCGCCGCGAGCCCGGAGCCGTCCTCCACGACCCCGCCGAGATCGCCCGGCGCTGCGTGCGCATCGCGACGAAGGGGGAGGTCGTCGCCGTGGACGGGACGGTCGTCGCCGCGCCGGCCGGCTCGCTGTGCGTGCACGGGGACAGCCCGGGAGCCGTGGAGATCGCCCGACAGGTCCGGGCGGGCCTGGACGAAGCCGGGGTGGAGCTCACCCCCTTCGTCGGGGAGGCGACGTGAGGATCATGCCCTGCGCCGACTCCGGCGTCCTCGTCGAGATGGCAGACATGGACGAGGTGCTGGCCCTCTACGCCCGCCTCGACGAGGACCTGCCGGACGGCGTCGTCGACATGGTCCCCGCCGCGACGACGCTCCTCATCACGATCGACCGCTCGCGCACGGACGTCGCGCGGCTCTCCCGCGAGATCTCGACGATCACCGTGGGGACCCACGAACGGGCCACGACCGGCGAGGTCGAGATCCCCGTCGTGTACGACGGGGAGGACCTCGCCGAGGTGGCGCGGCTCACCGGACTGGACGAGCGCGGCGTCATCGAGGCCCACACCGGGACCCCGTGGACGGTTGCCTTCTGCGGCTTCGCGCCCGGTTTCGGCTACATGGTCGGCGGCGACCCGCGGCTGCAGGTGCCCCGGCACGCCAACCCCCGCACCCGGGTCCCGCCCGGCTCCGTCGCGCTCGCCGGCGAGTTCACCAGCGTCTACCCCCGCGAGTCCCCCGGTGGCTGGCAGCTCATCGGGCGCACGACCCTCCAGGTGTGGGACATCCACCGGGAACCGCCGGCGCTGCTCGTGCCCGGAACCGTCGTGCGGTACGTGAAGGCCCGGTCATGAGCCGCCCGCGCGCCCTCGAGGTCGTGGCGACGGGACCACAGACGACCGTGCAGGACCTCGGACGTGAGGGACTCGCCGGCCTCGGGGTCGGTCGCTCCGGGGCCGCGGACGCGCTGTCCCTGCGGCTGGCCAACCGGCTCCTCGGCAACCCCGAGGGGACAGCCGCGCTCGAGGTGACCTTCGGCGGCCTGGAGCTGCGTGCGCGCGGCGGGATGTGGGTGACCGTCACCGGCGCCACGACACCCCTGACCGTCGACGGGCGGCCCGTGGGCCACGCGGCCGTGAGCTGGGTCCCGGACGGGTCCTCCCTTCGTCTGGCGCCCGCGACGGCGGGTCTGCGTAGCTATCTCGGCGTCCGCGGGGGCATCGCGGTCGCGCCGGTGCTCCGCTCGCGGTCCACCGACACGATGGCCGTGCTCGGCCCAGCCGTGCCCGCCCCCGGCGACCTCCTGCCGGTCGGCCCGGCACCGACCACGCCGCTCCTGGTGGACCTGGCCCCGGTGCGGTACCCGAGCACCGGGCTGGTCCGGCTCAGGGTGGCTCCGGGACCCCGGACCGACTGGTTCGTCGCCAGCGCCCTCGACGTGCTCACCGGCGGCACCTACGAGGTGACGGCCGAGAGCAACCGGGTGGGCATGAGGCTCGCCGGGCCGGTCCTCGAGCGCGCGCGCACCGAGGAGCTCAAGAGTGAGGGGATGGTGCCCGGCGCACTGCAGGTCCCCCCGACGGGGCAACCGACGCTCTTCCTCGCCGACCACCCGGTCACCGGGGGCTATCCCGTCATCGGCGTCGTCCTCAGTGAGGACATCGGTCTGGCCGCCCAGGCGCAGCCCGGCCAGCACCTGCGCTTCGTCCTCAGCGGAGGTGGCTCGCGTGGCTGATCCCGTCATCGACCACGCGTCGCTCTCCCCCGTCGAGGCCCGCACCCGGTTCCGCGACGGCCTGGTGACGCCGACGTCCGGCTGGAGCGCGGGCTGGACCCAGGCCAACCTCATCGCCGTGCCCCGCGACCGGGCCTACGACGTCCTGCTCTTCGCCCAGCGCAACCCCAAGTCCTGCCCGGTGCTCGACGTCACCGAGCCCGGCGAGCTCTCGTGCGGCATCTTCGACGGCGACCTGCGCACCGACCTGCCCGCGTACCGCGTCTACGAGCACGGCGAGCTCGTCGCCGAGGTGCCCGACGTGCGCGACGTCTGGCGCGAGGACCTGGTGGCCTTCCTCATCGGGTGCAGCTTCACCTTCGAGGCCGCGCTCCTGGAGGCCGGGGCACCCGTGCGCGACGTCGAGGTCGGCAGCAACGTCCCGATGTACCGGACCAACCGGCCGTGCCGGCCGGCCGGCACCATCGGCGGACCCCTCGTCGTCTCGATGCGGCCGATGCCCGCCGACCGGGTCGCGACCGCCGTCCGGGTCACCTCCCGCTACCCGGCCGTCCACGGCGCGCCCGTGCACATCGGCGACCCCGGCGCGCTCGGCATCGCCGACCTGGGCCGGCCCGACTTCGGTGACGCGGTGCCCGTCCGCGAGGGCGAGATCCCCGTCTTCTGGGCCTGCGGGGTCACCCCGCAGGCGGCGGTCATGCAGTCGCGACCCCCCTTCGCCATCGGTCACGCCCCCGGCATGATGGCGATCACCGACGCGCGGGACAGCGACTACCTGGTGCCGTGACAAGAGGTCAGGTCCCGAACCAGAACCCGCGTCCGCCGAACCAGTCCCCGTACCTCGACTCGTCGGCGCCGCCCGGACGGCGCGAGCCGAGGTAGGAGCCGACGACGGCCGCCCCGAGGTCGTCGAGCTCCGGGGCGACCACCCGACCACCGGCGCGCCGCGCGAGGGTCTCGACGAACCGTGCCAGTCCCGGGTCCTCGCCGAGGCGGAAGAAGGTCGTCTGGGCGCCGAGACGCGCGGCGTTGTCGAGCTCGCGGACGGTGACGGCGATCGTCAGCGGGTGCGGCGGGTAGTCGAAGAAGGTCTCACCGCCCGGCTCGAGGTGCGCGGTCGGCTCACCGTCGGTGACCACGAGCAGGACCGGCTGCGCCGACGGGTGCTTGCGGAAGTGACGGTTGGCGAGCAGCAGCGCATGGTGGAGGTTGGTCCCCTTGTCCCAGAAGGCATCGAGCTCCGTGAGCTCCTCGACGTCCATGACCGAGGCGTACCGGCCGAAGCCGATGAGCTGCAGGTGGTCCCCGCGGAAACGGGTGCGGATGAGCGTGTGCAGCGCAAGTGCCGTGCGCTTCATCGGGACCCAGCGCCCGTCCATCGCCATGGAGAAGGAGGTGTCGACGAGCAGCGCGACGGCTGCCTGCGTGCGGGCCTCGGTCTCGGAGACCTCGATGTCGTCGGTGGTGATCGCCCGGGTGCCGCCGTCGGCAGCCCGGCGCAGGACCCCGTTGAGCACCGTGCGGGGGATGTCCCACGGCTCGGTGTCGCCGAACTCCCACGGACGGGTCGCCCCCGACCGCTCCCCTGCCGCGCCGGCCTGACGCAGGTCACGCTGACCCTGGCGCCCGGACATGCGCTGGGCGATGTCACGCAGGAGCGACCTGCCGAGCTGGCGCATCGCCTTGGGGGTGAGGCGCAGCTGCCCCTGCGAGTCCCGGCGCACGGAGCCGCTCGTCCGCAGGGCCTGCTCGAGGTCGCGGAGGGCACGCGCGTCGACGGCCGCCTGCTCGCCCAGCTGCCGGGCCAGCTCGTCGAGGTCGATGTCGTCGAGCCGGGCACCGCCGTAGGACTGGGAGAGCTGCTCACCCAGCGCGTCGAGCCGAGCGATGTCCTGGAGGAGACCCGTGCCGTCGCCAAGCCCGAGGCCCTCGTCGCCGGACAGCTGCTCGGCGCCACCCCAGTCCTCACCGGGTCGCAGGGCCCGGAGGTTGCCGTCGAGCCGGCTCAACGAATCCATGAGCGCCGGCGACCCGAAGGCCTGTGCCGAGAGCTGCATGAGCTCCTCGCGCTGCTCAGGGGTCATCGAGTTGAGCAAGCGCTGGCCTGCGGCGGCCCGCTGCGCCATGGCGTCGATCAGTTCCTCGACGTCCTGCGGCCCCTCCGGGAAGAAGTCCCCGTGCCGGTCCATGAACTGCGCGAAGTCCTCCGGGGTGTCCTCGCCGCGGGCGTGCTTCTCGAGCAGCTCGTTGAGGTCGCGCAGCATCGCGTCGATCGCCGCCCGGTCCTCGTCGGTGGCGCCCTCGAGCGCCTGCTTCATCCCCGCGAACCGCTGGTCGAGGACCTCGCGGCCGAGCAGGTCCTTGATCCGCTCGTAGTCGGCTCGTGCCTGCGAGGACTGCCACGGGTAGTCCTGCAGCTCGCCCACTGCTGCGGCCGTCGAGGAGGGGAGGTTGTCCAGGCGCATCTGGGCGAAGCCGCGCTCGAGGTCGTCGAGGTGCGCGTCGCGGGCCAGCTGCTTGCGCTCCTCGAGGACCGCGCGGTCGAGCAGCTCGCGGACCTCGCGCAGGGTGCCGTCGAGGCCGTGCTGCTGGAGGAGCTCGCGCCGGCGCTCGTTGACCCGTCGCGCCAGGTCGTCCAGCCCCGTCCGGCCACTCCCGCCACGGCGCAGGAACTCCTGCAGGGCGCGCTCGGGCGAGGAGCCGCCCATGACCCGGTCGCCGATGGCGTCGAGGGCCTCGGCGATGTCGACGGGCGGGGCGAGCGGGTCGCCGCCGTCGTAGCGGCGGAATCGACTGCTACTGGCCATACACGGTCTCGCCCCCCGCCGTGTCCTTGCCGATCTTGCGGGCGAGGTACAGCCCCTCGAGGGCCAGCTCGAGGGCCGCTGCACGCTCCCCCTCGGAGTCGGAGCCCAGTCGCTCGAAGACCTCGTCGTAGAGATCGGACTCCCCGAGCGCGGGCAGCCCGTCGAGGAAGTCGTGGGCGGTCACCTGCTCACCGGTGGCGATCTCGGCCCCCTCCTCGACGGCGCGCACGAGCGGCCCGAAGTCGATCCCCCGCACGAGGTGACGCACGGTGTCGGCGACCGCGGTCCGGAGCAGGTGGGTGAGGATCTCGTGCTCACGCCCCTCCTCCCCGCTCTCGAACTCGATCTTGCCGCCGAGGACCTCGACCGCGGTCTCGAGGTCGACGACCCGGGCGACCGCCTCCCCTTCGTCCTGCCGGGCTGCCCGGTGCAGGGCGGACGCGGCGACGGTCTCCGCCCCGGCGATCGTGAACCTCGCGCTCACCCCGCTGCGCTGGTCGACGGCCGAGGACTCGCGCAGGTTGCGGGTGAACCGGGCGAGGACCTCGAGGAGGTGGTCGGGCACGTGCGCGACGAGGTGGGCCTCCTGCCGGGTCACCGCGATCTCCGACTCGAGCTCGCGCGGGTAGTGCGTGCGGATCTCGGCCCCGAAGCGGTCCTTGAGCGGCGTGATGATCCGCCCGCGGTTGGTGTAGTCCTCGGGGTTGGCGCTGGCCAGGACGAGCACGTCGAGAGGCAGACGCAGGACGTACCCGCGGACCTGGATGTCGCGCTCCTCCATGACGTTGAGCATCGCGACCTGGATGCGCTCGGCGAGGTCGGGCAGCTCGTTGATCGTCACGATGCCGCGGTGGCTGCGCGGGATGAGCCCGAAGTGGATCGTCTCGGGGTCGCCGAGGGCACGGCCCTCGGCGACCTTCATAGGGTCGACGTCACCGATGAGGTCGGCGACGGATGTGTCGGGGGTGGCCAGCTTTTCGACATAGCGCTCGTCGCGGTGGCGCCACACGACGGGAAGGGAGTCACCCAGCTCCTCCGCGCGTCGCCGGGAGGCGTGGGTGATCGGCTCGAAGGGGTGCTCCGCGAGCTCGGAGCCCTCGATGACCGGCGTCCACTCGTCGAGCAGCCCGGCGATCGTGCGCAGCAACCGGGTCTTGCCCTGGCCGCGCTCGCCGAGGAGCACGATGTCGTGCCCGGCGAGCAGGGCCCGCTCGACCTGCGGGATGACGGTGTCCGCGTACCCGTGCAGCCCGGGCCACGGGTCCTCGCCGGCGCGCAGGCGCGCGAGGAGGTTGTCGCGCAGCTCCACCCGCAGGGGCTTGGCGACGTGGCCGGCGGCACGCAGCCCACCGACGGTCGAGATGGTCGGGGCGGCAGTCGAGGTGCTCACCGCACCGAGGCTAGCCCCCTCTGCTGACAGCGGATCTGCCCGCGGCAGGGGTGCATGGTCCGCGAGGGCGGGGGTAGACCGGGAGCGACCGCTCGACGAGAGAAAGGAACTACCGATGACCCAGTACTCAGCAGAGGAGAAGGACGCCGCCCGCGAGGCCGCGCAGAAGGCCGTCGACACGGCGACGTCGTGGGACTACAGCGCGGGTGAGGCGAAGATCGACGACAAGCTGCGCGAGGGGCTCGACGCCGCGGGCGTCACGGTGGACGACGAGGAGTTCGCCCGGCTGGTCGTCGAGATCGATGCCGTTGCGGCAGACGAGTCGGCTGGCCCTCCGAAGGTGAGCGCGGCCTCGCCACGATGACCGACAGACAGGACCGAGCATGACTCGCCTGATGCCGCACACATCAACAGCCAGACCTTCGTCGGCTCCTGGTGCGAGTCCGTCGTGAGATTCCGAAAGCACGCACGGCAAGACCCTTGCATATGCGCCCGGCCCTGCCCCAGTACTTCGATCGCACCCGTCGGGTGGGGGCGTGTCGTCGCCTGTCGTCGTGCAGAGCGGGTCCGGACATGTCGGGTCGACAAGGTCGTCGCACTGTCCGCGGAACACCGGCTTGAGACGTGGGACTCGTCCAGCGCGAGCTACGAGGCCGCAGCGATCGCCGACGACTGGGACCGCTGCGCACTGGAGCGGACAGGAGGACTCCCATGATCCCGACCGCCACGACCCACCGGCCGAGGTGAGAGTGCTTCACATCGGGCCGTGGCCGGACGGCGGGCCCGCTCGTCACCGGTCTGGTCGCCAGGACACCTGTGCGCACAGTCGGCCGGCCCGGGTCGGAGTGCCCGGGAGGGACGCGGTTGAACGGTTCAGAGGGTGATGATGGCGACCTTGCCCCGGACCTTGCCGGCCGCGAGGTGGCGCATCGCCTCAGGAACCTGGTCGAGGGGGTAGGTGCGGTCGACGGTCGGAGTCACGGTGCCGGCCTCGATGAACTGAGCGAGTCGCTCGAGATCACTGGCAGCCTCCTTGGCGATGAGCATGGTGAATCGTTGTCCCACGAACGGGGACAGCAGGAGTGCCCGTAGCTGCCGGTTCATTCCGCCGGTGAGGTTGCCGCCATCCTCGCCGCCGACCAGGACGAGCGTGCCTGCCGGTGCGAGGGCGCGTCGCAGTCGACTCAGGCTCGGGTTTCCGGTGATGTCGAGAATGAGGTCGTAGCGCTGGGTGCCGTCTGCCCAGTCCTGCTGTGTGTGGTCGATCGCATGGTCGGCCCCGAGCGAGCGGACCAGGTCGAGCTTCGCGGTGCGCACCGCGGCACCCGGGGCCATGGCCCGAACCCAGTTGATGGTCGACCCGGTGAGTCGCGACATCGACGAGAAGCCCGCGAACCTACAAAAAAAGTCCTGAGCCGCGACACCGTGTCAACGATGTCGCGACTCAGGACAATGGTCGGGCTGACAGGATTTGAACCTGCGACCCCTTGACCCCCAGTCAAGTGCGCTACCAAGCTGCGCCACAGCCCGTGGCTGCTCCCTCAGGAGCGAACGTCACCTTATCCCACGCCAGCCACAGGTGCCGAATCGGCCCCCGGCACACCGGATCACGAGCGACGACCGCGCTTCTCGCGCACCCGGACGCTGATCTCGATGGGCGTGCCCTCGAAGCCGAACTCCTCGCGCAGCCGGCGCTCGAGGAAGCGTCGGTAGCCCGCCTCGATGAACCCCGAGGCGAAGATGACGAAGCGCGGCGGGCGCGTCGAGGCCTGCGTCGCGAAGAGGATCCGGGGCTGCTTGCCGCCCCGGATCGGGTGCGGGTGCGCCGAGGCGATCTCGCCGAGGACGGAGTTGAGCCGGGAGGTCGGCACGCGGCGGTCCCAGGAGTCGAGAGCGGTGTCGAGGGCCGGGGTGAGCCGGTCGACGTGCCGGCCCGTGTGGGCCGAGAGGTTGACCCGCGGCGCCCACGTCACCTGGACGAGGTCGCGCTCGATCTCCCGCTCGAGGTAGAAGCGACGCTCCTCGTCGATCAGGTCCCACTTGTTGTACCCGATGACGAGCGCGCGGCCGGCCTCGGTGACCTGGCTGATGATCCGCAGGTCCTGCTCGGTGATCGGCTCGTGGGTGTCGATGAGGACGACTGCGACCTCGGCCTTCTCCAGGGCCGCCTGCGTGCGCAGGGACGCGTAGAAGTCGGCTCCGCGCGTCTGGTGCACGCGGCGTCGGATGCCGGCGGTGTCGACGAAGCGCCAGGGACGCCCGCCCAGCTCGATGATCTCGTCGACGGGGTCGCGCGTGGTCCCCGCCACGTCGTCGACGACGACCCGCTCCTCCCCCGCGAGCTTGTTGAGCAGGCTCGACTTGCCGACGTTGGGGCGGCCGATGAGGGCCACGCGGCGCGGACCCCCTTCGGGCTGTGCCTTGCCGCTCGCGGAGACATCCGGCATGACGTCGAGGATCGCGTCGAGGGCGTCGCCGCTCCCCCGCCCGTGCAGCGCGGAGACGGGCAGGGGCTCGCCCAGACCGAGGTTCCACAGGGCGGACGCGTCGGCCTCGAAGCGCTGGTCGTCGACCTTGTTGGCGACGAGCACGACGGGCTTGCCCGACTTGCGCAGCAGCTTGACCACGGCCTCGTCGTCATCGGTCGCGCCGACGATGGCGTCGACGACGAAGACGACGACGTCGGCCATCTCGATCGCGACCTCGGCCTGCTCGGCGACGCGCAGGTGGATGCCCTCGGCGCCGATCTCCCAGCCACCGGTGTCGAGCAGGGTGAACCGGCGACCGGACCACTCGGCGTCGTAGGCGACGCGGTCTCGCGTGACACCGGGGGTGTCCTCGACGACGGCCTCGCGACGCCGCAGCACGCGGTTGACGAAGGTCGACTTGCCGACATTGGGCCGCCCGACGATCGCGACGACCGGCAAGGGGCCGGCGGGCGTCTCGTCCGCGTCCTCCTGGAAGCCGTCGATGATCGCCCGGTCCTCCGGCGTCAGCTCGAAGTCCTCGAGACCGGCGCGCAGCACCCGCTCGACGCCCTCGGCGTCCGGGGCCTGCGTCCCGGTGGGGTCGGTGGGGTCAGGGGTGGTGTCCACGATGCTCCTGGTCTGTGGGGTGGTCACGGCCATTGTCGCAGCCGTCAGCGGCCGGGGCCGCGTGGTGGGTCAGCTCGTGCGCGCGGCGATGACGACGGCCATCACCGCGTCGACCGACCCGTCGAAGTCGAGGTCAGAGGTGTCGACGACGACGACCCCGTCCGCGGCGACGGTGAACTGGGAGACCGTCGAGTCGTCCCGGTCCCGGCGCACGACCTGGTCGCGGGTCGCGTCGATCGCTGCCGCGTCGCTCGTGCCGTGCACCTCGAGCGAGCGGCGGCGCAGCCGGGCCTCCTCGCTCGCGGTGAGCAGGATCCGCACGGGTGCCTCGGGGGCGACGACGGTCGTGACATCACGCCCCTCCGCGACGCAGGCACCGTGGCGGCCCGCGATGTCGGCGATGAGCTCGCGCTGGCGCTGCTGCATCTCGGTGCGCACGTCCGGGACGGTCGCGACGGTCGAGACGAGCGCGGAGATCTCGCTCGTGCGGATCCCTTCGGCGACGTCGATGTCGGCGACGCGCACCGTCGGGGCCTGCGGGTCGTCACCGATGTGCAGCGGCAGCTCGCGGGCCGCGTGGGCGATCGCGGCCGGGTCCTCGAGGTCGACCTCGGTGTGCCGGCACCACCACGTGAGGGCCCGGTACATGGCCCCGGTGTCGAGGTAGCCGGCGCCGAGCTGGGTGGCCACGGCGCGCGAGACGCTGGACTTGCCGGATCCCGAGGGTCCGTCGATGGCGATGACGAAGGGGGCGGGCTGGCTGGTCACGAGGGGTCAGCCTAGTCGTCGCTCAGCTGTGGATCCGCCACCCACGTGCCGTGAGCGCCTCGGTGAGCGGTCCGGCGGCCGCCGGGAGGACGGAGACCTCCGCCAGGCCGAAGGGGAGGCCCAGCCCGTGGTCGAGGCGCAGGTCCTCCATGTTGACCCCCGCCGAGCCGATGTCGGTGAGCAGTCGGGCGACCTCGCCGGGCCGGTCGTCGACGACCACGCTGACGACCGCGTAGGTCGCGGGCGGGGCACCGTGCTTGCCGGGGATGCGGGCGTGGCCGGCGTTGCCGTCGGCGATGCTGCGGGCGAGCACGGCACGCGCGCCGGGGGCGTCGGCGACGTCGTCCTCCCCCGCGCCGAGCGCCTCGAGGGCGTCGACGACGCGGCCCAGGTCGGCAGCGACGTCACGCAGGACGGCGGCGACGGCCGGTGCGTTGCCCGAGAGGATCTGGGTCCACAGGCCGGGGTCGCTGGCCGCGATGCGGGTCACGTCCCGTACGCCCGGGCCGGCCAGGCCGATGGCGTGGTCGCTGAGGTGCTCCAGCCGGGCGGCGACGAGCGAGGCCGCCACCTGGGGCACGTGGGAGACCGCGGCGACCGCCTCGTCGTGCTCCTGCGGGCTGAGCGTCGTGACCGCGGCGCCGGTGGCCTGCGCGAGCCGGGCGACGAGCGCCGTCGCGCTCGGGTCGCTGCCGTCGTGCGGGCAGAGGACCCACGCGCGGCCGGTGAAGAGGTCGGCCCGGGCACTGATCGCGCCCGAGCGCTCGCGGCCGGCCATCGGGTGGCTGCCGAGGTAGCGGTCGATCGGCACCCCGGACCGGATGAGGTCGAGGAGGACCACCTGCTTGACGGAGGTGACGTCGGTGACGACGGCCTCGGGCCAGCGCTCGAGGGCGCCGAGCACGAGGCGGGGCGAGACGTCCGGCGGCCCGGCGACGACGACGATGCCCGGTCGCACCTCCCCCGTGGTGCGCCCCGCCCCGAGGTCGCGCGCCAGCGCGGCCGAGGTCTCGGACTGGTCCTCGAGGGTGACGTCGACGCCGACGGACGTCAGGGCCAGCCCGATGCTCGTCCCGATGAGGCCCGTCCCGATGACGTGCACGGGTGGGAGGGCGGCCGCGGCCCCCTTCGCCTCGGAGGTCGCCGTCACAGACCCGCGGCCTTGTACAGGTCCGCGATCTCCGCCCGGCTGAGGGCGCGCCACCGGCCGGACTTGGTCGTGCCGAGCGTGATGGGTCCGACCTGGGTGCGCACGAGCGAGAGGACCGGGTGGCCGACGTGCTCGAGCATGCGCCGCACGATGTGCTTGCGGCCCTCGTGGAGGATCACCTCGACGATCGCCTTGCCCGGGCGGGAGTCGACGACCCGGAAGGAGTCGACGGCGACGGGGCCGTCCTCGAGCTGGACGCCTTCGCGCAGGCGCTTGCCGAGGTCCTTGGGCACGGGCCCGGGGATCTCGGCGATGTACGTCTTGAGCACGCCGTGCGCCGGGTGCTGCAGCCGGTGCGCGAGGTCGCCGTCGTTGGTGAGGATGAGCAGACCCTCCGTGTCGGCGTCGAGGCGACCGACGTGGAAGAGCCGCTCGGGGCGCCCGGCGACGTAGTCGCCGATGCTCAGCCGGCCGAGCTCGTCGGACATCGTCGTGACGACGCCGATGGGCTTGTTGAAGGCGAGGTAGACGCGCGACTCGTCGAGGTGGACGCGCTCACCGTCGACGTGCACGGTCTGGCGAAGGGGGTCCACGCGCAGGCCGAGCTCGGTGACGACCTGCCCGTCGACCTCGACGCGGCCCTCCTGGATGAGCAGCTCGCAGGCTCGGCGGGAGCCGATGCCTGCGGCGGCGAGGACCTTCTGCAGGCGGGTGCCCTCGGGGTCGTGGACGTCGATCGTCGGGGCCTGCGGCGGCTCGGGTGCGAGGTCGGGCTGGCCCTGGCGGCTGCGTCCGGTCGTGCCGCGCTCCGGCTGGTTGCGGCGGCCGGGCCGCGGGGGCTTGCGGGGTCCCTTGCCCCGGGGGGCGCCCTGGGGGCCTCCGGGTCGGCGGTTGGTGGGAGGGGTCATGGCCGGGCCTCATTCACGAGATCGTCGAGTAGTGCTGCATCGGGGAGATAGGGGGCGAGGGCGGGCAGGTCGTCGAGCGAGTTCAGACCCATCCGCTCCAGGAAGTAGGGCGTCGTCCCGTACAGGGTCGCACCCGACTCCTCGTCCTTGGTGACCTCGGTGATGAGGCCGCGGGTGAGGAGCGTGCGGACGACGCCGTCGACGTTGACGCCGCGGACGGCGCCGATCCGCGCCCGCGAGATCGGTTGGCGGTAGGCGACGACGGCGAGCGTCTCGAGGGAGGCCGTCGTCAGGCGGGACTGCTGGCCGTCGAGGACGAACCGCTCGACGACCGGCGCGTACGCGTGGTGGCTGTAGAAGCGCCATCCCCCACCGACGTTGCGCACCGTGAACCCGTGCGTGCCGTCCGCGTAGGCGGACTCGATCGCGGCGAGGTGCTCACGGATCTCCTCCACGGGCAGTTCGAGCGCGGAGGAGAGGGCGTGGTCGGTGACCGGCTCCTCGACGATCATCAGCACGGCCTCGATCGCCCCGCGCGCACCGCCGGGCAGGTCGCCCACGTCGAAGGCGACCTGGACGTCGTCGCCCTCCACCTCGGGCTCCGGGGGCGGCTCACTCATCGTCATCCTCCTCATCGGACGAAGGGGGGTCCTCCCCTTCGTCGAACTCGGCACCGACGTCGACGGTGCCCTCCTCGCTGCCGGTCCAGCTGACCTCGAGGTCACCGAGCGCCTCCGGCTGGTCGAAGACGACCTGCCGGTCGCGGAAGAGCTCGAGCAGGGCGAGGAACCGCGCCACGACCACGAGCGTCGAGTCCGCGTCGCGGACGAGCTCGCGGAAGGAGAGCGCGCCCTGCTCCCGCAGGCGGTCGACGACGATGACGGCCTGCTCGCGCACGCTCACCGCGGGCGCGTGCAGGTGGGCCAGACCGACGGTCTCGGGCTCCCGGGGGGTCAGGGCCCGCGCGGCGACCATGGCCAGCTGCTCGGGGGTGACGCTGATGACCAGCTCGGGCAGCAGCGAGGCCAGGTGCGGCTCCAGACCGGCCTGCCGCGGGGTCATGCGACCGGTCGTCGCCATCGTCTCGCCGAAGTGCGCCGCGACGTCCTTGAAGGCGCGGTACTGGAGCAGGCGCGCGAAGAGCAGGTCCCGCGCCTCGATGAGCTCGAGGTCGTCCTCGTCGGTCTCCCGCATGTCGGGCAGGAGCCGGGCGGCCTTGATGTCGAGCAGCGTCGCGGCGACGAGGAGGAACTCGCTGGTCTGGCCGAGGTCCCACGCCGGGTCGCTCGCCTGCAGGGCGCGCAGGTGGGCGATGAACTCGTCGGTGACCCTGGCCAGTGCGATCTCGGTGATGTCCAGCTGGTGCTTGCTGATCAGACCCAGCAGCAGGTCGAAGGGTCCCTCGAAGTTGTCCAGGTGGACGGTGAAGGCCTGCTCTGCGCCCCGCTTGGTGATGACGCCACCGGGGACGGCGGTGTCAGTCCCCTCCACGGTCGTCAGGGAGCACCGCCGCGCGAGATGAGCTCGCGGGCCAGCTGTCGGTAGGCGTTGGCGCCGGAGTGGCCGGTCGCGTAGGTCGTGATCGGCTCCGCGGCGAGGGTCGCGTCGGGGAACTTCACGGTGCGCGAGATGACCGTGTGGAAGACCTTGTCGCCGAAGTGGTCGACGACCGAGCCGACGACCTCGCGGCTGTGCAGCGTGCGGCCGTCGTACATCGTGGCGAGGATGCCGTCGACGACGAGGCCCGGGTTGAGGCGGTCGGTGATCTTGTCGATCGTCTCCACGAGCAGGGCGACGCCGCGCATGGCGAAGTACTCGGTCTCGAGCGGGATGACCACGCCGTGCGCCGCGGTGAGCGCGTTGACGGTCAACAGGCCGAGGGAGGGCTGGCAGTCGATGAGGATGACGTCGTAGTCGTCGAGGACCGGGCGGAGCACGCGCGCCAGGATCTGCTCGCGGGCGACCTCGCCGACGAGCTGGACCTCGGCGGCGGAGAGGTCGATGTTGGCCGGGGCGACGTGGAGCCCGGGGACCGAGGTGCGCTGGATGATCTCGGTGATCTGGTGCCCGCGGGTGACCAGCAGGTCGTAGATCGTCAGGTCGAGCGTGTGGGTGGGGACCCCGAGGCCCACGGACAGCGCGCCCTGCGGGTCGAAGTCGACGAGCAGCACCTTGCGCCCGGCCTCCGCCAGGGCGGCGCCGAGGTTGATCGTGGTCGTCGTCTTGCCGACCCCACCCTTCTGGTTGCACATCGCGATGATGCGGGCCGGGCCGTGCGACGCCAGCGGCGGCGGCTCCGGGAAGGTGGGCAGGGGTCGGCCGGTGGGACCGGGCTGTGCCTGGTCGTGCTCGATGTCGAGCTGTGGCGTCACCTCGGATGCCAAGGTCGGATCACTCCATCGGGTCTGCGGTCGGTCAGCCTCTCGCTGATCAGCGACGACCCTATCAGCGGGCACGGGGGTGGCTCTGCGCGTAGACCTCGCGCAGCTGCTGCACGGTGACCATCGTGTAGATCTGCGTGGTCGTCACCGAGGCGTGCCCGAGCAGCTCCTGCACCACCCGCACGTCCGCGCCGCCCTCGAGGAGGTGGGTCGCGAAGGAGTGCCGCAGCGTGTGCGGCGAGACGTGACCCTCGAGGCCCGCGCGGCCGGCGGCGGCGGTGATGACGCCCCAGGCGCTCTGCCGGGAGAGCCGGGCGCCGCGCTGGTTGAGGAAGACCGCCGGGCCGGCCTTCCCCTTGGCCGACAGCGTCGGCCGGCCGCGCACGAGCCACGCGCGCACGGACTCCACCGCGTAGGAGCCGAGCGGGACGACCCGCTCCTTGCCGCCCTTGCCGAGCAGGCGGGCGGCACCGACGTCGAGGTCGAGGTCGTCGATGTCGAGCCCGACGGCCTCGGAGATGCGGGCGCCGGTGCCGTAGAGGACCTCCAGGAGCGCGCGGTCGCGCAGCGGTGCGGGTCCGTCGCCGAGCCCGGCAGAGTCGATCAGCCGGATCACCTCGTCGAGGGCGATAGCCTTGGGCAGGCGCGAAGGGGGTGCCGGCGGCGCCACGTCCTCGGCCGGGTCGTGCGTGGTCTCACCCTCGAGGGCGAGGAACTTGTGGAGCCCGCGGATGGCGACGAGCGTGCGAGCCGCGGAGCTCGCGGCAAGCGGAGGGTGGGCGTCGTCACCGGTGCGCAGCGCCGCCAGGAAGCCGGACACGTGCAGCTCGGTGACGTCCTCGGGACTGGTGATGCCGTGCCCCGCGAGGTGCTCGACGTACCGTCCGGCGTCGCGGCGGTAGGCGGAGAGTGTGTGCGCGGAGACCCCTCGCTCGACGTCGATCTGGGTCAGCCAGGTCCGCACGGCGCGCTCCATCGGCGTCGTGCTCACGGGGCCGTGGCCTCCATCGGGGCGGTGTGGTGTGGCGCGGTGGGTGTTGAACCGCGGGCACGCCGTTGTGCCCACGGGTGGCCTGGGCCACTGCGGGCAAGTGTAATGGCCCGCATGAAGCTTTATGCGGATCTCCCGGCCCGTCGTCGTGGTCAGGTCCTCGCCGACCTGCTGATGGTCGCGTGGATCCTGTTGTGGGCCAAGGTCGGTCACGCCGTCCACGACTCGGCCCTGTCCCTCGCCGAGCCGGGCCACCGGCTCCAGGATGCGGGCAGCAGTTTCCGTGAACGGCTGAAGACCGCGGGCGAGGGTGTGGACGACCTGCCGCTCCTCGACGACCGGGTGGCCGAGCCGTTCCGGGACGCGGCCGGCGCCGGGACAAGCATCGAGGACGCCGGGCGCGACCTCGTCGACGCCGTCGAGCGGCTCGCCACGACCCTGGGATGGGTCACCGCTCTCACCCCGGTCGTCATCGTCGGTGCGTTCTGGTTCGCCGCGCGCCTGCGCTTCGTGCGCCGCGCGACCGCCGCACAGTCGCTCGTCGACTCCGTGAACGACCTCGACCTCTTCGCCCTGCGGGCGATGGCCAACCAGCCGCTCCAACGCCTCGCGCGGATCAGCCCCGACCCCGCCGGCGCCTGGCGCCGCGGCGACACCGAGACGATCCGCGAGCTCGCCGGCCTCGAGCTCGCCGCCTGCGGCCTCCGTCCCCCGGACGCCACCAGCTGACCCCCTCATCGTCATTCCCCTAGGGGAATGCGGACGAGCGGTCGCCCCCGAGCGGCATTCCCCTAGGGGAATGCGGACGAGCGGTCGCCCCCGAGCGGCATTCCCCTAGGGGAATGCGGAGGAGCGATCGGTTACTCCCCCAGCGCGACGACCTGGGGGCGCAGGTCCGCCGCCGGGCACTCCCAGGCCGCGGCGTCCGCGTCGACCTGCTCGCCCGAGCGGATGTCCTTGACCTGGTCGCCGTCTCCCTCACCGGCGCCGGGGAACCACACGTACGGGATCCCGCGCCGCTCGGCGAAGCGGATCTGCTTGCCGAACTTCGCCGCGGCCGGAGCGACCTCGCAGGGGATCCCGCGGGCACGCAGCGCCGTGGCGACCGCGACGGAGGCGGGGCGGCTCCCTTCGTCCGTCACGGCCACGAGGACCGCGGAGGGCGACTTGCGGCTGGCGCCGACCAGACCCTTGCCGAGGAGCAGCCCCAGCAGGCGCGAGAGGCCGATGGAGATGCCGACGCCGGGATAGGTGTTCTTGCCGTCGCTCGCCAGCTCGTCGTAGCGGCCGCCGGAGCAGAAGGAACCCCACGACTCGTACCCGACGAGCTGGGTCTCGTAGACCGTACCCGTGTAGTAGTCGAGACCGCGGGCGATGCGCAGGTCCGCGACCATCGCGCCGGGCGCGGCGGCCGCCCCCGTGTCGATCACGGCGGCGAGGGCCTCCAGACCCTCGTCGAGCAGCGGGTGCTCGACCCCGAGCGCGCGGACGCGCTCGACGAAGGAGGTGTCCTGCGTGCGGATCTCGGCCAGCGCCAGCACGGCCTGCGCCTGCTTTGTCGTCCGCCCGGCCTCCACGAGGAGGGCGGCGACCTTGTCCGGGCCGATCTTGTCCAGCTTGTCGACGGTGCGCAGCGTCCCCGCGACGTCCTCGATGCCCAGGCCGCGGTAGAAGCCCTCCGGGATCTTGCGGTTGTTCACCTGGATGACCATGGGCGGGATCGGCAGCTTCGCGAAGATCTCCGCCATCACGAGCGGCATCTCCGCCTCGAAGTGCGGCGCCAGCTCCCCCACGTCGACGACGTCGATGTCGCACTGGGTGAACTCGCGGTAGCGCCCCTCCTGCGGGCGCTCGCCGCGCCAGACCTTCTGGATCTGGTGGCGCCGAAACGGGAAGTTCAGGCGGCCGGCGTTCTCGACCACGTAGCGCGCGAAGGGCACGGTGAGGTCGAAGTGCAGCCCCAGCTCGGACTCGCGACCGGGGGCACCCCCTTCGTCGTCCGCAAGGCGGTGGATCCCGTAGATCTCCTTGTCCGCGTCGCCGCCCTTGCCGAGCAGGCGCTCGACCGGCTCGACCGCGCGGGTCTCGATCGACGGGAAGCCGTGCAGCTCGAAGGTGCTGCGGATGACGTCGATGAAGTGCTGCTCGACGACCCGCTGCTCGGGCAGGTACTCGGGGAAGCCCGACAGCGGGGTGACCTTGGTGGCGCGGGGGGTGCTCATGACAGTCCTTGCAGGTACGGGTTGGTCGCCTTTTCACGGCCCAGCGTCGTCGCGGGTCCGTGTCCGGGCAGGACGAGGCTGGAGTCGGGGCGCGGATGCACGGCCCGACGAAGGGAGTCCTGCATCGCCTCGTGCGACCCGCCCGGCAGGTCGGTGCGGCCGATCGACCCGGCGAAGAGCACGTCGCCCGTGATGAGCGTGCGGTCCACCTCCGCCTCTGCGGGGACGCCCTCGGGCACCCGGCCCGTCGCGAACATGACCGAGCCCTCCGTGTGGCCTGGCGCGTGCACGACCTCGAGGTCGAGGCCGGCGACCGTCACGGTCTCGCTGTCGGTGACCTCCACGACACGCTCGGGCTCGCGCCAGGTGACCCGCTTGCCGAACTGCTGCTCGAGCATCCCCGTCAGCTGCGGGCCGAGCGACGAACCACCGAGCGGGTCGACGAGCCGGTAGCGGTCGTCACGGTGGATGTAGGCCGCGAGCTCACCGCCGCAGACCGGCGTCACGGAGAAGACATGGTCGACGTGCCCGTGGGTGAGGAGCACGGCCGCGGGCTTCAGCCGGTGCTCCGTGAGCACCTCGCGCAGCGTCTCCTCGATCCCGATCCCGGGGTCGACGATGAGGCACTCCTCACCGGGAGCATCCGCCAGGACATAGCAGTTGGTCCCGAACGCCTGCGCCGGGAACGAGATGGTCAGCACGGTCCAACCCTACGTGCGCCCCCGCTCCTCCCCCGCGAATGGGTAACCTCGAGCCTGTGAGTGACGAGACCAACGCCCCGCGCCCTTCGGCGCCCTCGCCTGCGGCCCTGGCCCGCATGGCTCCCCGGCCGCCCGCGACCCCCGCTGCGGAGGTCCCCACGGTGACCACCGACCACTCGGCGTCGGCCGCCTTCGGCCGCGCGGACGAGGAGGGCAGGGTCTTCGTCAAGGACGGCGAGGGCGAGCGCGAGGTCGGCTCCTACCCCGGTGCGACGCCGGACGAGGCCCTGCAGTACTTCGCCCGCAAGTACGACGAGCTCTTCGCCTCCGCCACCCTCCTGCGCCACCGCCTGGACTCCCCCGACGTCTCCGCCAAGGAGCTGGCCGACGGCCTGAAGTCCCTGCGTGAGCACGCGCAGGAACCCAACGTCGTCGGTGACCTGCCGGCCCTCGCCGCCCTCATCGCCGAGCTGGAGGAGGGCCTGGCCGCCAAGCGCGAGGCCGAGTCCGCCGTGCGCGCCGAGGCCAAGAAGGCCGCAGCGCTGGAGCGCGAGGCGCTCGTCGCCGAGGCAGAGCAGATCGCCGCCCAGCCCGTCGACAAGGTGCAGTGGAAGCAGTCCACCGCCCGCATGCGCGCTCTCCTCGACGAGTGGAAGGCCCACCAGCGCGGCAAGGTCCGTCTGGACAAGGACGTCGAGGGCGCCCTGTGGCAGCGGTTCTCCAAGGCCCGCAACGGCTTCGACAAGGCGCGTCGCTCCCACTTCGCGCACGTCGAGCAGACCCGTGGCGACGCCAAGGCGACGAAGGAGGAGCTGGCCACCGAGGCCGAGCGTCTCTCCACCTCCACCGACTGGAATGCCACCGCCGGTGCCTACAAGCGCCTGATGGACGAGTGGCGCCGGGCCGGCCGCGCCGGCCGTGCCGACGACGACCGCCTGTGGGAGCGCTTCCGCAGCGCCCAGGACACCTTTTTCAACGCCAAGGACGCCGAGGCGGCCAAGGAGGACGAGGCCCACCGCGGCAACCTCCAGGTCAAGGAGGCGATCCTCGCCGAGGCCGAGGCGCTGCTGCCGGTCAAGGACCTCGAGAAGACCAAGGCCGCACTGCGCGACATCCAGGAGCGGTGGGAGGCCGCGGGCAAGGTCCCGCGTGCCGACATCGACCGGATGGAGAAGGGCATGCGACGCATCGAGCAGACGGTGCGCGACGCCGAGGACAAGAAGTGGTCGCAGTCCAACCCGGAGCTGTCCGCCCGCGCCGCCTCGATGGTCGCCCAGCTCGAGTCCAGGGTCACCGACCTGCGTGACGACCTCGCCACGGCAGAGGCGAAGGGGGATACCTCCCGCGCCGCGAAGATCCAGGAGCAGATCGACGCCCAGCAGGCGTGGTTGGACCAGGCACGCAAGGGCCTGGACGAGTTCGGCGGCTGACGCGCCCCTCAGCCCTTGGAGCTGCCTCCGGTGATGCGGAAGGTGTCGAAGACCGACTCGATCCGCTTCACCTGCTGCATCACGTGGCTGAGGTGCGCCACCTCGCCCATCTCGAAGGTGAACCGCAGCACGGCCACCCGGTCGCGCGAGGTGTGCACGGCCGCCGAGAGGATGTTGACCCCGGACTCCGACAGGACCCGGGTCACGTCCGACAGCAGCCCCGCGCGGTCGAGCGCCTCGACCTGGATCTGCACGAGGAAGAGGCTCGAGCTGCTCGGCGCCCACTCGACCTCGATGAGCCGCTCCGACTCCTTCTGCAGGGAGCCGGCATTGGGGCAGTCGACCCGGTGGACGGACACGCCGTTGCCGCGGGTGATGAAGCCCATGATCTCGTCGCCGGGCACGGGCGTGCAGCAGCGCGCCAGCTTGACCCACAGGTCGTCCATGCCCTTGACGACGACGCCCGGGTCACCGTGGCTGCGGCGCTGCCCGACCGGTCCCGGCAGCGTGGCCTCGGCGAGGTCCTCCGTCGCCCCCTCCTTGCCGCCGGCCGCGGCGATGAGCCGCTCGACGACGTGCTGGGCGGAGACGTGCCCCTCGCCGACCGCGGCGTAGAGGCCGTCGACGTCCTGGCGGCGCAGCTCGCTCGCGACCGCCGTGAGGCTCTCGACGGTGACCAGCCGGTGGAGCGGGAGGTTCTGCTTGCGCACGACCTTGGCGATGGCCTCCTTGCCGGAGTCGATCATCTCCTCGCGGCGTTCCTTGGTGAACCACTGCTTGATCTTGTTGCGGGCGCGCGCCGAGCGCACGAAGTTCAGCCAGTCCCGCGACGGCCCGGCGCCCTCGGCCTTGGACGTCAGGACCTCGACGGCGTCACCGTTCTCGAGCGGCGAGTCCAGGGGCACGAGGCGGCCGTTGATCCGGGCACCGATGCACCGGTGCCCGACCTCGGTGTGCACCGCGTAAGCGAAGTCCACGGCGGTCGAGCCCGCAGGCAGGGCGATAACCTGCCCCTTGGGCGTGAAGGCGTAGACCTCTTGGGTCTTGATCTCGTAGCGCAGCGAGTCGAGGAACTCGCTCGGGTCGGAAGTCTCCTTCTGCCAGTCGAGCAGCTGGCGCAGCCAGGCCATCTCCCCCATCTGGCCGTCGTCGACCTTGCCGCCGTCGGCTCGCGCCTGGTCCTTGTACTTCCAGTGCGCGGCGACGCCGTACTCGGCGCGGCGGTGCATCTGGTGGGTGCGGATCTGGATCTCGACCGGCTTGCCCTGCGGACCGATCACGGTCGTGTGCAGGGACTGGTACATGTTGAACTTCGGCAGGGAGATGTAGTCCTTGAAGCGCCCGGGCAGCGGGTTCCACCGCGCGTGCAGCGCCCCGAGGGCCGCGTAGCAGTCACGGACGGTGTCGACGAGCACCCGGACCGCGACGAGGTCGTAGATCTCCCCGAACTCCCGACCCCCGACGATCATCTTCTGGTACACGGAGTAGTAGTGCTTGGGGCGGCCGGTCACCGTCGCCTTGATCCGCGCCTCCCGCAGGTCCAGCACGACCTGGGCGCGGACCGTCGCGAGGTACTCCTCGCGGGCCGGGGCACGCTCGGCGACGAGGCGGACGATCTCCTCGTAGACCTTGGGGTACAGGGTGGCGAAGGACAGGTCCTCCAGCTCCCACTTGATGGTGTTCATGCCGAGGCGGTGCGCCAGCGGCGCGTAGATCTCGAGGGTCTCCTGCGCCTTGCGCTGCGCCGACGCCGCCGAGACGTAGCGCCAGGTCCGGGCGTTGTGGAGCCGGTCGGCGAGCTTGATGACGAGGACGCGGATGTCGCGGGCCATCGCGACGATCATCTTGCGCACGGTCTCGGCCTGGGCGCTCTCCCCGTAGGTGACCTTGTCGAGCTTGGTCACGCCGTCGACGAGCTTGGCCACCTCGGCGCCGAACTCGGCCTCGAGGTCGTCGAGGCTGTAGTCGGTGTCCTCGACCGTGTCGTGCAGGAGGGCAGCGGCCAGGGTCACCGGCGTCATGCCGAGCTCGGCGAGGATCGTCGTCACCGCAAGCGGGTGGGTGATGTAGGGGTCACCGCTCTTGCGCACCTGGCCACGGTGGGCGCGCTCCGCGACCTCGTAGGCGCGCTCGATGATCGACAGGTCGCTCTTGGGGTGCGACTGCCGCACGATCGTCAGCAGCGGGTCGAGGACACCGGGTGTCGGGGCGCGACCACTGCCGATGCGTGCGAGCGAGGCGCGCGCCAGCGAGCGGGGTGAGAACCCGCCTCCGCTGCCCGTGCTGCGCTCGCTCATGGAGTGAGCCTAGACCGTGACCAGCGCCCGGACGTCACGCCCCGCGAGGGCTGCCCGCCCGTCGAGGACCGCGATCTCCACGAGGATCTCCACCGCCGGCACGACCGCCCCGCAGGACTCGAGGAGCTCGCACGCCGCGCGCGCGGTGCCCCCGGTCGCGAGCACGTCGTCGACGACGAGGACCCGCGAGCCCGCGGCGACCGCGTCCTCGTGGACCTCGATCCGGGCCGAGCCGTACTCGAGCGCGTAGTCGAGCCCCACGGTGGTCCCCGGCAGCTTCCCCGCCTTGCGCACCGGCACGAACCCGACGCCCAGCTCGAGGGCCACCGCGGCCCCGAAGATGAAGCCACGGGCCTCGAGACCGGCGACGAGGTCGACCCGGCCGTGCCAAGGCCGCGCGTGCGCCCGCACGACGTCCGCGAAGAGCGCCGCGTCCGCGAGCAGCGGGGTGATGTCCTTGAAGGTCACGCCCGGCTCGGGGAAGTCGGGCACGTCCCGCAGCGCGACGAGGATCCGCTGCTCCATCGGGGTCCGGCTCACCGGCTGCCCCGTCGGTTGCGCGGCGTCTTCTTCGGCTGGTTGCGCGGACCGGCCGACTGGGCGTACTTGTGCACGGCGCGACCGGTGACGGTCTGCGGGGTCTCCCCGGCGACCGGCTCCGCATCTCTCGACGAGACCGACGTGCTCGGCGCCGACGTGGAGGCGGCGGGGGTCGCCCCCTTCGTCGTCGTGGGCGCGGCGCCGGCGGGCACGGACTCGCGAAGGGGGGTCCGCACCGGCTGCTTGGCCGCGGCCTTGTCGAGGGCGAGGACCTCCGGGTCCTTGCGCCGCAGGTCCACCAGGAGCGGGGTCGCGATGAAGACCGAGGAGAAGGCGCCCACGGTCATGCCGATGAACAGCGCGAGCGAGAGGTCGAGGAGGGTGCCCGGACCGAGCTTGGCGAACCCGATGACCAGGACCGCGAGGATCGGCAGCACGGCGATGACCGTGGTGTTGACCGAGCGGACGAGCGTCTGGTTGACGGCGAGGTTGGCCGCGTTCGCGAAGGTCGAGCGCTTGTTCTGGAAGGCCGCTCGGGTGTTCTCCTTGACGTGGTCGAAGACGACCACCGTGTCGTAGAGCGAGTAGCCGAGGACGGTCAGGAAGCCGATGAGCGTCGCCGGCGAGACCTCGAAGCCGGTCCACGTGTAGATGCCCACCGTGATGAGCATGTCGTGGGCGAGGGCGACCATCGAGGCGAGGGCCATCTTCCAGTTGCGGTAGTACAGCGCCATGAGCGCCGTCGTGATGATGATGAAGACGACGAGCGCGCGCAGGGCCTGCTGGCTCACCGAGGCACCCCACGAGGGGCCGATGAAGCTGGAGCTGACCTTGTTGCTCTCGACCCCGAAGGTCGTGGCGAGCTGCTGCGCGACCTCGCGCGCCTGGTCACCGTCGAGCTCCTCGGTCTGGACGCGGATCGTCGTCCCGCCGAGGGTGGAGACGTTGGCAGAGGCGGCGTTGCCGGCGACCTCGCGGACCGCGGCGGTCGCCTCGTCCTCGTAGTCGGCCGGGGCACCCGAGGTGGCGACGCGGAACTCCGAGCCACCGGTGAACTCGAGGCTGAGGTTGAGCCCCTGCACGAGGAACCCGAGGGCGGCGACGGCCATGATCACGGCCGAGATGATGTACCAGGTCCTGGACTTGCCGACGAAGTTGATCGACCGGTCGCCGGTGTACAGGTCGTTGCCCCACTGGGCCATCCGACTGCTCATGACACGCTCCCCTCGGCGGCGGACACTGCGGGCGGGACGTCCACCTGCCCCCGGCCGCGGTAGCGCAGCTTGACCTCACGCAGGGTGTCGACGTCGAAGCCGGACCACGCGTGACCGGACGCGAAGAACTTGTTGCGCGCGAGGATCGTCAGCAGCGGGTGCGTGAAGAGCCAGAAGACGATGAGGTCGATGAGCGTCGTGAGGCCGAGCGTGAAGGCGAAGCCACGCACGCCCGAGCTCGCGAGGACGTAGAGGACGACGGCGGCGATGAGGTTGACGCCGTCGGCCACGAGGATCGTGCCCTTGGCGCGGGCCCAGCCGGCCTCGACGGCGGCGCGCAGGTTGCGTCCCTCGCGCAGCTCGTCCCTCACCCGTTCGAAGTAGACGATGAAGCTGTCGGCGGTGACACCGATGGCGATGATCAGGCCGGTCACGCCGGCCATGTCGAGACGGTAGTTGTACCCCCACGCCAACAGGGCGATCGACAGGTACGTCATGCCGAAGGCGATGAGCATCGACCCCATGACGACGACCGACAGCGCGCGGTACTGCAGCAGCGAGTACAGCAGCACGACGAAGAGGCCGATGATGCCGGCGATGACGCCGTAGCGCAGCTGCTCGGAGCCGAGCGTCGGGCTGATCTCCTGACGGGTCTGCACGTCGAAGGAGAGCGGCAGTGCGCCGAACTTCAGCGACTTGGCGAGGGCGCGCGCCTCCTCGATCGGGAAGCCGGAGATGCTCGCCTGCCCGTTGGGGATCGCCTCGTTGAAGCCGGGGTCGATGAGGACCTGCGAGTCGAGGACCGCCGCGAGGGCGTTGTAGGAGCCGGGCGGGTTGGTCGGGGAGGCCGGGGACAGCCCGGGCAGCTGGACCATCTTCGTGGAGATGTCCCCGTACTCGCCGCGACCCTTGCTCGTGAGGGTCAGGGAGATCTCGGGCTCGTTGGTCTGCTGGCCCTGCGGGCCGACCCGGTAGCCGGCCTCGGCGTCGGCGATCTCGGTACCGGCCACGACGACCGGGCCGAGCACGTACTTCAGCGAGCCGTCCTGCTTGCAGGCGACGATCGGCTCGGTGGTCTTGGTGTCGGGACGCTGCTCCGGCGGCTTGGAGCAGTCGAGCTCCTGGAACTGCTTCCAGACCTCGGGGGTGATGTTGTTGGGGTCCAATGGGCCGGTGGGCTTGCCGGACGGCGTCCAGCCCTGCGTGGGCGCCTCGGTGGGCGCGGCGCTGGTGCTCTTGCTGCTGGTGCTCTTGCTGCTGGTGCTCTTGGGACTGGTGCTCGGGGACGTCGTCGCCGCGGTGCGGGCACGGTCGCGGGATGCAGAGGTCTCGCTGCTGCGGCTGGCGCTGGGCCGCGGGGAGGTCGAGCTCCCGCTCGGCTCCGCGGCACCCGATGTCGGGCTCGAAGAGCCGGAGCCGGTCGCGGAGGGCTGCGGCTGGAGGAGCTCAGGGCTGCCGATGTCGGTGGCCAGGACCGGGCGGAACTGCATCTGCGAGGACGCCGCGATGGCGTCCTCCTGCTCCTTGGTCGGGGTGCCGGGCATCGCGACGACGATGTTGGAGTCACCCTGCGTGGTGACCTCGGCGCCGGTGGTGCCCTGCGAGTCGATGCGCTGCACGATGATGTCGCGCGCCTCGGCGAGCTGCTCCTGGGAGACCGACCCGCCGCCGCCGACGCGGGGCTCGAGGACGATCTGGGTGCCCCCTGCGAGGTCGAGTCCGAGGCGCGGGGCCCAGCTCGCGTCCTTCTGCAGGACGCCGTAGCCCAGGGCACCGGTCATGACGACGACCATGGCGAACAGCCACATCAGGGTGCGCTTGGCGTGGTCCTTGCGGGCCACGTCCCGCGTGCGTCGACGCTCCGCCATGTCAGCCCTGCCCGGCCTGGTCGTCGACCGGCCCGGTCGGCCCGGTCGGCTCCGCCTTCATGCCCACGGCGCGACGGTCGAGCGTGAGCACGGTGCCCGGCGCGACCTCGAGGCGCACCCGGTCCGTGTCCAGCTCGGTGATCCGACCGAGGATCCCGGAGGTCGTGAAGATCTCGTCCCCCACCTGCAGCGAGGCGGAGAACTCCGCCATGGTCTTCTGCCGCCTGCGCGCGGACCAGAGCATGAATCCGATGAGGACCAGCGGCAGGACGAGGAGGAGCAGGCTGGCGGTCTGCGAGCCTTGGTTCATGAGGAGGACTTCCTGGGTCGGGACTGGTCGGTCGGCACGACGTCGCAGTGGCTCGGGGAGGCCCGAGCCAGTGGCCGAGTCTAGGTCAGCGCCGTTGCCCTCACCAACGGACACGCGACCCCGTCCGGTTCCGGTTCGGGATCAGCCCAGCCGCCCGGTCTCCGGCCCGTCGTCGAGGCGAAGGGGGGCCTGCTCGCCCGCCGGTGCGGTGAGGCCCAGGTGCTCCCACGCCGTCGCGGTCGCGATGCGCCCGCGGGGGCTGCGCACGATGTACCCCTGTCGCACGAGGTAGGGCTCGGCGACGGTCTCGACGGTGTCGGTCTCCTCGCCGACCGCGACCGAGAGCGTCGACAGACCGACCGGTCCCCCGCCGAAGCGTCGGCAGAGCGCGTCCAGCACGGCCCGGTCGAGCCGGTCGAGCCCGGCGGCGTCGACGTCGAAGAGCGTGAGGGCAGCCCGGGCCGCGTCGAGGTCGACCTGACCGCTGCCGTGGACCTGCGCCCAGTCGCGCACCCGACGCAGCAGCCGGTTGGCGATGCGTGGCGTGCCCCGCGACCGGGTGGCGATCTCGGCGAGCGAGTCCTCGTCGGCGACGACGCCGAGCAGGCGCGCGCTGCGGGCGAGGATCCGCTCGAGGTCGGCGACCTCGTAGAAGTCGAGGTGGCCGGTGAAGCCGAAGCGGTCGCGCAGCGGCGCGGGCAGCAGCCCGGCACGCGTGGTGGCGCCGACCACGGTGAAGGGGGGCAGCTCGAGCGGGATGGCCGTCGCCCCGGGCCCCTTGCCGACGATGACGTCGACGCGGAAGTCCTCCATGGCGAGGTAGAGCATCTCCTCGGCCGGCCGGGACATGCGGTGGATCTCGTCGAGGAACAGCACCTCGCCCTCCGCGAGCGAGGACAGCACCGAGGCCAGGTCGCCCGCGTGCTGGATCGCCGGGCCCGAGGTGACCCTGATCGGCTGCTCGAGCTCGGCGGCGACGATCATCGCCAGGGTCGTCTTGCCGAGCCCCGGCGGGCCGGACAGCAGCACGTGGTCCGGCGGGGACCCCCGCCGGCGGGCGGCCTCGAGGACGAGGCCGAGCTGGTCTCGCACCTTGGGCTGGCCGGGGAACTCGGAGAGCCGTCTCGGGCGCAGGGCCGCCTCGACGGTCGTGTCCTCGTCGGTCCCGCCGGCGTCGACGATGCGGGCGGTCGCGTCGAAGGAGCCGTCGCCCTGCCGCGGGTCCTCGTCGGCCACCTTGATCTCGGAGCTGAAGCCGCTCATCGGGCGAGCACCTGCAGGGCCGCGCGCAGGGCGCTGGAGACATCGCCTCCGGCGTGGTCGTCCGCCACCCTGGCCACGGCGTCGGCGGACTGCTTCACCGAGTAGCCCAGGCCGACGAGGGCCTCGACCACCTGGTCCTGCCAGGAGCCGACGGGGGCGCCCGCCCCGGGGCCGGCCCCGCCGCCGGGCACCTGCGGGAGCTTGTCGCGCAGCTCGAGGGCGATGCGCTCGGCGCCCTTCTTGCCGATGCCGGGCACCTTGGTCAGGGTCGCGATGTCGTCGCCGGCCACGGCCGCGGCGAGGTCGTCGGGGCTGAGCACGGACAGGATCGCCAGCGCGACGCGCGGCCCGACCCCGCTCACGGTCTGCGCCAGCTCGAAGGTGTCCCTCTCCCCCACGGTCGCGAAGCCGTAGAGGGTCATCGAGTCCTCGCGCACGACCATGGTCGTCGCGAGCTCGACCGGGGCTCCGGTGCGGCAGCCGGCGGCGACCGACGGCGGGGTGTGCACGAGCAGGCCGACGCCGTGGACGTCGACGACGACCCGGTCGAGCCCGACGTGCCGGGCGGTGCCGGTGACGGAGGCGATCACGGGCCGGCCACCGCCCGCAGCCGTGCCCGCTCGCTGGCCGCCGCGAGCTCGCGCCGGGCGGAGCCGGCCCCACGCCACTGGTGGCAGATCGCCAGGGCGAGCGCGTCGGCGGCATCGGCCGGGGTGGGGGCCTCGGGCAGCGACAGGATGCGCGTGACCATCGAGGTCACCTGGCTCTTGTCGGCCCGCCCGGAGCCGGTGACGGCGGCCTTGACCTCGGTCGGGGTGTGCAGCGCCACCGGCAGGCCGCGGCGGGCACCGGCGAGGAGCACGAGCCCGCTCACCTGGGCGGTGGTCATGACGGTCGGCACGTGGTCGGCGGCGTAGACCCGCTCGAGCGCGATCGCGTCCGGGTCGAAGCGGTCCAGCCAGGCATCGAGCTCGTCCTGGACGTACGCGAGCCGGTCCCCGGTGTCGCGGTCGCTGGAGGTGCGCACGACGCCCACGGCCACCATGCGCAGGGCCCGGGCCTCACCTTCGACCACGCCGAGGCCGCACCGGGTGAGGCCGGGGTCCACGGCAAGCACGCGCACGTGCACCCTCCTGTCGTCGACTAGAACACCTGTTCTACTCGAGACTACGTGTCGACGGCGCAGGCGGCGCCGTCGACACGCCGGGGTCACTCGGCTTCGGCCTCGAGCTCGGCGAGGACCTCGTCGGACACGTCACCGTTGGTGTACACGTCCTGCACGTCGTCGCTGTCCTCGAGGGCGTCGATGACGCGCATCATCTTCTTCGCGCCCTCCTTGTCGAGAGGCACCTGCATGCTCGGCAGGAAGGAGGCCTCGGCGGAGTCGTAGTCGACGCCGGCCTCCTGCAGCGCGGTGCGCACCGCGACGAAGTCGGTCGCCTCCGAGACGATCTGCCAGGACTCGCCGAAGTCGTTGATCTCCTCGGCGCCTGCCTCGAGCACGATCTCGAGCAGGTCGTCCTCGCTCTTCTCCGTCTTGGGCACCATGACGACGCCCTTGCGGTTGAAGAGGTAGGCGACGGAGTTGGGGTCGGCGAGGTTGCCGCCGTTGCGGGACAGCGCGGTCCGCACCTCGGTCGCCGCGCGGTTCTTGTTGTCGGTGAGGCACTCGATGAGGATCGCGACCCCGCCCGGTGCGTATCCCTCGTAGGTGATGTTCTCCCAGTCGGCGCCGCCGGCCTCGGCCCCGGAGCCGCGCTTGACCGCGCGGTCGATGTTGTCGTTGGGGACCGAGCTCTTCTTCGCCTTCTGGACCGCGTCGTAGAGCGTGGGGTTGCCGGAGAGGTCACCACCGCCCGTGCGGGCGGCCACCTCGATGTTCTTGATGAGCTTGGCGAAGAGCTTGCCGCGCTTGGCGTCGATCGCCGCCTTCTTGTGCTTCGTGGTTGCCCATTTGGAGTGGCCGGACACGTTGGTCTCCTCGTACTGGCTGGCAGGTAGTCCGAGGATCGATCCTACGCGGAGCCGTGCACCATCTGGACGAAGAGACGGTGCACGCGGTGGTCACCGGTGACCTCGGGGTGGAAGCTCGTGGCGAGCAGACGGCCCTGCCGGACGACGACGGGGTGGGTCTCCCCCTTCGCCTCGACGGACGCGAGCACCTCCACTCCCGGCCCGGCCTCCTCCACCCACGGGGCGCGGATGAACACCGCACGCACCGGACCGCCGTCGACGCCGACGACGTCGAGGTCGGTCTCGTAGGAGTCCACCTGACGCCCGAAGGCATTGCGCCGCACCGTGATGTCGATGCCCCCAAGGGTCTGCTGGTCCCGGTGCCCGTCCAGGATGCGGTCGGCGAGCAGGATCATCCCGGCGCAGCTGCCGTAGACCGGCATCCCCTCCGCGATGCGGGAGCGAAGGGGGTCGCGCAGGTCGAAGATGCGGGTCAGCTTGTCGATCGTGGTCGACTCGCCGCCGGGCAGGACGAGCGCGTCCACGCTCGCCAGCTCCTCGCGGCGACGGACCGCGAGGGCCTGCGCGCCTGCCCCCTCCAGCGCGGCCAGGTGCTCCCGGACGTCGCCCTGGACGGCCAGGACGCCGATGACGGGACGGGTGCGGTCTGTCATGGGCGGAATGTAACCGTTTGAGGTCGGTGACGTCGGGTAGCGACAGGGCGCACCACCCCACACCAACCCCTCTGGAGGACGTCATGGGCAAGATCACGATGCTGGCCGCAGGAGCCGTGGGCTATGTGCTCGGTACCCGAGCCGGCCGCGAGCAGTACGACAAGCTGAGCACGCAGGCCAAGCGCGTCTGGCGTGACCCGAAGGTGCAGCGCAAGGCCGGTCAGGCCCAGGAGGCTGCCGTCGGCCTGGGTCACAAGGCCGAGGAGAAGGTCACGTCGAAGGTCAAGGAGCACACGGGAGGCGACTCCTCGGGGACCACGACGAGCCCGACCCCGGGCACGGGCACGATGGGCGTGGGCGATGTCCACCGCCCCACCACGGGGAGCGACACGCCCGGCGGGGGCACCTTCGCCTGATGCCCGGGACGCAGGGCGCACGCCGACGCCGGCCGGGACAGCACGTCCCGGCCGGCGTCGTCGCTCGGCCCGTCGTCACCAACCGCGCTCGGCGAGGCGGTGCGGTTGCGGGATCTCGTCGACGTTGATGCCGACCATCGCCTCGCCGAGGCCGCGGGAGACCTTGGCCAGGGTGTCGGGGTCGTCGTAGAAGGTCGTCGCCTTGACGATCGCCTCGGCGCGCTGCGCCGGGTTGCCGGACTTGAAGATGCCGGAGCCGACGAAGACGCCCTCGGCGCCGAGCTGCATCATCATCGCGGCGTCGGCCGGGGTCGCGATCCCACCAGCGGTGAAGAGCACGACCGGCAGCTTGCCCGCGGTCGCGACCTCCTTGACGAGCTCGTACGGCGCCTGCAGCTCCTTGGCTGCGACGTAGAGCTCGTCCTCGGGCAGACCCTGGAGATGGCGGATCTGCTGGCGGATCTGGCGCATGTGCGTGGTGGCGTTGGAGACGTCGCCGGTGCCGGCCTCACCCTTGGAGCGGATCATCGCCGCGCCCTCGGTGATACGCCGCAGCGCCTCCCCGAGGTTGGTCGCACCACAGACGAAGGGGACGGTGAAGTTCCACTTGTCGATGTGGTTGGCGTAGTCGGCCGGGGTGAGCACCTCGGACTCGTCGATGTAGTCGACGCCGAGGGCCTGCAGGACCTGCGCCTCGACGAAGTGCCCGATGCGCGCCTTGGCCATGACCGGGATCGAGACGGCCTCGATGATCCCATCGATCATGTCCGGGTCGCTCATCCGCGAGACACCACCCTGGGCACGGATGTCGGCCGGGACACGCTCGAGGGCCATCACGGCGACCGCGCCCGCGTCCTCGGCGATCTTCGCCTGGTCCGGGGTGACGACGTCCATGATGACGCCGCCCTTGAGCATCTCGGCCATGCCGCGCTTGACCCGCGCGGTCCCGGTCTCGGTCGTCTCGTTGCCCATGGTCTTCTCCCTCGTCCGTGGCCCGGCACGCAGGCCGATTGTTTGATCTAGGCCAGAAACTAGCACGGCACAGGTCAAACCAGGCCTGACCGTCCGCGGCGTGGGAACCACACCTAGACTGCGGGCGTGGGTACCGAGGCAGCACTGATCACGGGTGGCACGGCCGCCGAGATCGCCGACAGCGTGCGGGGTCTCGTCGAGCGCGGCCACCTCTCCCCCGGCGAGGTCCTCCCGCCGGTGCGTGCCCTGGCCGAGCAGCTCGGCGTCAACCGCAACACGGCAGTGGCCGCCTACCGCGTGCTCGCCCGCTCGGGTGTCGTCGTCTCCCAGGGCCGTGCCGGCACCCGCGTCGCCCGGCGCTCCCGGGTGCCGCAGGAGGGCTTCGCGGCCGCGGGCTCCCTGCGCGACGTCGGGACCGGCAACCCAGACCCCCGCCTGATCCCCGACCTCGGTCCGGCCCTGGCGGCCGCTGCCGGACGGCACGTGCTCTACGGCGAACCGACGATCGACCGCGACCTGCTGGCCTGGGCCCGCGAGTGGATGGCGCCGGACGTGCCGGCGGACGCCGACGAGCTGCGCCTCACGCTCACCAGCGGTGCGGTCGACGCCGTCGAGCGGCTCCTCGCCCAGGCACTCCTGCGCGACGACACGGTCGCGCTCGAGGACCCCTGCTTCCTCGCGAGCATCCACCTCGCCCAGCTCGGGGGCTACCGCGCCGTTCCCGTCCCCGTCGACGCGGAGGGGATGACCGTCGACGGACTGCGCCGCGCCCTGGAGCAGGGGGCGCGGGCGGTGGTGTGCACGCCCCGGGCCCAGAACCCGACCGGCGCGTCGCTGAGCGCCCGCCGCGCCGAGGCCCTGCGGGCCGTGCTGGCCGCGCATCCCTACGTCCTCGTCGTGCAGGACGACTACTTCTCCTACCTGTCCCGCCGGCCCTTCCACTCGATCATCGGGCCGGAGCACCAGCGCTGGGCGCTCGTGCGCTCGGTCTCGAAGTTCGCCGGACCGGACATGTGCCTCGCCGTGACGGCGTGCGACGCCGACACGGCCTCACGGCTGGAGATGCGCCTCAGCCCCGGCACCACGTGGGTCAGCCACCTGCTGCAACGCATCACCCACTCGGTCATGACGGACGAGGCCGCCCTGGCCCTCATCGACCGCGCGAGCTCGCACTACGCGCAGCGCAATGCCGCCTTCGCAGCGCTGCTCACCGAGCGGGGTCTGGCGACGGCGGCCGGCGACGGGATGAGCCTGTGGGTCGGCCTGCCCGTCGCCGCTCGCGAGGTCGCCGAGCGGCTGACCCGGCGGGGCTGGCTGGTGCGCACCGGTGACGACTTCCGTCTCGAGGAGACCGACGAGCCCTCGCGCCACCTGCGCCTCACCGTGCACGACCTCGACGACGAGGACGCGGCGACGCTGGCCACGGACATCGTCGCTGCCGTCCACGAGAGCGGCTGAGCGCCTACGGCAGTGGGTGCCCCGGACCGCTCGGGGGCGGCGGGGGCGTCCCCGGCGCACCCGGCGCGGGCGGCGGCAGCTGCGTCCCGGTCGACGGGGGCGGCTGGTGTCCCGACCCGCCCCCGAAGGGAGGCGTCCCTCCGCCACCGCCACCGCCACCGCCACGACGGCGGTTCCAGACGAGGTAGGCCACGACCGCGAGGGCCGCGAGCGGCAGGAGGCAGCACAGCAGCAGGAGGAAGCCGAACCCACCTCCGCCACGGCGTCGGCGCCGCCGACGGCGCCTGGCGGCAGGCACCGCGCTCAGCGCCTGGTCCCCGAGCAGCACGACGAGCTGGGCACCCAGGAGGTGCCCCAGCCCGATGCGCGGCAGTCCGGAGAGCGTCAGCAGCTCGTTGATGGGGGCGACGAGGGTCAGGTCCGCCGGAGTCATGGGTCGATCATGCCCCGTCACCGGCCGGCTGGGGAGCGGTGGGGGTCACTCCCCCGGCAGGGTGTCGTCGAACTCCACGGTCTGCGGCAGGTCGGCGTGGCCGGCGAGCCGGAAGAGGCCCACGACGCGCTTGGTGCGCACCCGTTGGACCTCCTTGACCGCCTCGTTGTGGAAGCGGCGAGCGAGCTGCACGCGCAGGCTCGCCTCGCGGACCCGCTCGAGCGTGGCCGCGCCGGGATCCCCCTTCGCCCGGATCTCGCGGGTGACCTCCGGCGGGAGGGCCGCGTGGAGGATCTCGGTCAGCTCGCTCTCGACGCTCTCGCGGCCCGCGAAGTGCTGGCCCTCGAGGAGGTCGGACTCGAAGGTGCGCTCGTTGACCAGCTCCAGCGACTGGCTCGCGGCGGCCGCGAGCAGGAAGCCGCTCGCCGGGTCGAGCGCCCCGCTGTTGGCCAGCTCGAGGCTCGCCTCGGCGCGACGCACCACGTGGGCGTCGAGCGCGGACAGGGCCCCCTCGACCTTGGCGTGCAGCCGGTCGAGGCGCGCGGCGCTGTAGGAGAGGTACCAGGCGAGCACGAGGAGCACGCAGACGACGACGGCGACCCAGCTGAGCGCGGTCATGCGCGGTCACCGCCGAGCCCCGGCCGCAGGCGGGTGACGGCTCGCGGCGCGGGACGTGCGTCGAGGACCGTCTCGTAGACGGCCAGGATCTCCTTGGCGACGACCTGCCAGTCGAAGACCCGCGCCCGCTCCTGCCCGAGCTCGGACAGTGCCCGCAGGCGCGCCGGGTCGCGGAGCAGCTCGACCGCGCGGGCGGCGAGGTCCTCGGGGCGCTCGTTGGCGAAGGTGGCCCCGGCCATCCCCGAGCGGCCACCGTCGAGGACCCGCTGGAAGGCGGCGAGGTCGCTGGCGAGCACGGGCGCCCCGGCAGCCATCGCCTCGACGAGGACGATCCCGAAGCTCTCGCCCCCGGTGTGCGGCGCGATGTAGAGGTCGGCCGAGGCGAGGGCGGCCGCCTTGTCCTCGTCGGAGAGCGCCCCGAGGAACTCCGTCGCGGCGAGCACCCGCTCGGTCAGCCGCGCCCTGGCCGCGTCGAGGGACCCCGGGCCGACGACGAGCAGCCGTGCGCCGGGCACCTCGTCGAGGATCGCCGGCATCGCGGCCGCGAGGACCTGCAGGCCCTTGCGCGGCTCGTCGATCCGGCCGAGGAAGACGAGGGTCGGGCGGCCGGGAGCACCGGTCCACCGCGGGTCGCGGGTGGCCTGCGCGAAGGCCCGGGTGTCGACACCGTTGGGGATGACGACCGCGTCGCCACCGATGTGGGTCGTCACCGTCCGGCGGGCGTCCTCCGAGACGGCGATCCGACCGTGGATCTTCTCCAGCGACGGGCGCAGCAGCGGGTACGCCGCCTGCATGACGCGCGAGCGGACGTTGGACGTGTGGAAGGTCGCGACGACCGGGCTCGTGGCGGCCCACAGCGCGAGAATCGACAGGCTCGGGGCGAGCGGCTCGTGGATGTGCACGACGTCGAAGTCGCCCTCGTCGAGCCACCGGCCGACGCGGGCGGCCGCCACCGGGCCGAAGAGCAGCCGGGCGGTCGAGCCGTTGTAGCGGATCGGCACCGCCCGGCCCGCGGGCACGACGTACGAAGGGAGGACCGTCCCCTCGTCGGCGGGCGCCAGGACGGACGCGTGGTGGCCGTGGGCGATGAGGTACTCGGCGAGGTCCCGGATGTGGAACTGCACCCCACCCGGCACATCGAAGGAGTAGGGGCTGACGAGCCCGATCCTCATGCGGCCTCCTCGCGGGCGGCCGGGCGCGCGGGGTCGAGATCCTCGACGAAGACGCGCTGCATCATGTGCCAGTCCTGCGTGTGCTCCGTGATCGCCCGCCCGAAGGCGTCGGCGCAGGCCTGGGTCGCGCGGGCCACGGCACCCGGGTCGCCGGGCGGAGGGACGTCGACGGCCTCGTGGATCGTCACGACCATGCCCCAGGTGCGGCCGACGCGCTCGTGGCGCAGCGTCACGGGGTAGAGCGGGTAGCCGCTCTCGACCGCCAGCGCGGCGGGGCCGGCGGCCACCCGGGCGCGGTGCCCGCACAGGTCGACCTCGATGCCGCTCGAGGACAGGTCACGGTCGGCCAGCAACGGCATGACGACCGGGTCCCCCGTCTCGAGCTGGGCGCGCAGCTTGGCGAAGGTGCCTCGCTCCGCCGGGTGGATCACCATGCCCAGGCCCTCGCGGTAGTCGAGGAAGGCGCGGAACATCTCCTCCGGCTCCAGGCGCTCGGCGACGGTGACGACGGTCCCGAGGTGGCGGGCGCACCACACGCCGGCGAGGTCCCAGTTGCCGGTGTGGCCGAGGAAGCACAGGACGGGGCGGCCGGCGAGCAGGTGCGACTTCAGCTCGGGCATCGCGCCCTCGTACCTGACGATCGAGTCGACGCGGTCCCCGCGGACCGCGGGGAGGCGGAAAGCCTCGACGTAGTAGCGCAGGGCGGCCCGGACCCCCTTCGCCACGAGCTCCTCGAGCTGCTCGGGGGTCAGCTCAGGGCGCACCCGTGCGTAGTTGGCGCGCAGCCGCTGCACCGACGTGCCGTTGCCGGCGTACGTGCGGTCGGCGGCGAGGTCGAAGACCCGGTAGGCCACGCCCGTCGGCAGGACCCGCAGGACCCGCCACGCCAGGAGGAAGGCCCAGACCGTGACCCGTCGACGCAGCCGGGTCACGAGGACGCGGGTGTGGAGTCGGCGGACTCTGCGGCGATGCACTGCTGGCGGACGAAGAGCACCCGTTGGAGGATCGTGACGACGCTGGCGACGGCGAGCACCGCGAGCACGACCTTGAGCACGATCTCCGGCAGGCCGAGGCCGACGAGACCGGTCGTCACGAGTGCGGCGACGAGCCGGTCGGCGCGCTCGGCGATCCCGACGCTGGCGGTCATGCCGAGGCCCTCGGCGCGTGCCCGGGCGTAGGAGACGACGCTGCCGAGGACGAGGCAGGCCAGCGCCAGCCAGGCCATGACACGGTCGTCGCCGCCCTGGAAGAACCAGATCGCCAGGCCGGAGAAGATCGCCGCGTCACCGATGCGGTCGAGCGTCGAGTCGAGGAAGGCCCCCCACTTGCTCGTGCGGCCCTGCAGGCGGGCCATGACGCCGTCGATGGTGTCGGAGAAGACGAAGGCGGTGATGACGAGGACGCCGACGAGCAGCTCCCCGCGGGGGAAGAAGACGAGGGCGCCGAGGCAGACACCGATCGTGCCCACGATGGTCACGACGTCGGGGCTGATGCCCAGGCGGATGAGCAGTCTCGCCACCGGGGTCAGGATCCGGGTGACGGCGGCGCGTGCGTATCGATTGAGCATCTCGGGAGACAGCGTAACCGGCGTGGGGCTTGCCCAAGGCGAACGACTCCGGTTGGGTGAACGGGTGCACCTGACCCCGGCGTCCCGGATGTGGCGCCTCGTCGTCGGGGGCCTCGTGCTCGGGGGTGTGGCCGCGGGGACGCTCGTCGGCGACGACCAGTGGTGGCCGATGGCCCCGATGTCGCAGTACGCCTTCTCGGTGGACGACGAAGGGGGTGTCATCGACTCCCCGTACATGGTCGCCGAGACCACGGACGGTGATCGGGTCCGCGTCGAGCTGAGCCGCGAGGCCCTCGGCATCGAGCGCAGCGAGATCGAGGGCCAGCTCGGCTCGATCGTCGCCGACCCGTCGAAGCTGCAGGCCGTCGCCGTCCTCCACCAGCGCCGCCGCCCCGACGAGCCGCGCTGGGCACTCGTCGAGGTGCGCACCCGGCGCATCGTGCTCGGGGCCGAGCGCACGGAGACCGACGAGCTGCTCGCCCGCTGGCGGGTCCGCTCCCCGCAGGACCCGGAGCAGGGGTTGTGAGCCGCTGGCTGTGGGACCAGCTCATGCCGCAGGTCCCGCTCGCCCGGGTCGCGTGGCTGCGTCGGTTCGTCTACGCCTTCGTCGTCTTCGACGTGCTCGTCAACGTCACGGACCCCATCCCCCACGGCGACGTGCCGGCCGACCTCTACCGGCCGCTCGTCGTGCGCGAGCTGCTGCACCTGCCGGCACCGACGCCGCTGTACGTCGAGGCTCTGAGGGTGGTGGTCCTCGTCGCCGCCCTCGTGGCGATGACGGGTCGCGCGCCGCGCCTGGCCGGATGGGTCTGCGCCTTCGGGATGCTCGACTGGGTGTCCAACGCCTTCTCCTACAGCAAGGTCGACCACGACCACTTCGCGCTCATGGTCGCGCTCTTCGTCCTGCCGACCGTGGGGCGCGCGTCGACGGCCGAGGTCGACGTGACGAGCCGGGCAGCCGGCTGGGCGGTCCGGATGATCCAGGCGGGCGCGGTCTCGGTCTACTTCCTCTCGGCGCTCGCGAAGTTCCGTTTCGGCGGGTGGGGCTGGGCCAACGGCGCGACCTTCGTGTGGGCCTTCAGCCGTCGCGGCAACTGGTTGGCGCAGTGGATGGCCGGCTACCCGTGGCTCGTCCACGCCAGCCAGTGGGCGCTGCTCGGGCTGGAGCTCGCCTCACCGCTCCTGATGTGGCTGCGTGGCCGGTTCCTCGCGCTCGGCGTGGGACTCTTCGTCGGATTCCACGTCATGACGCTCTACCTGCTGCACATCCACTTCCTGCCGCTCGTGGTGTGCCTGACCGCCTTCGCGCCGCTGGAGCGGATCAGTCCGTGGGCCACGCGTCGACGAGAGCGGCGCGCGCGTCCTCGAGCAGGATCGGCAGCGCCTTCGTCTGGGCGATGATCGGCAGGAAGTTCATGTCGCCGCCCCAGCGGGGGATGACGTGCTGGTGCAGGTGGGCCGCGACGCCGGCACCGGCGACCGCGCCCTGGTTCATGCCGAGGTTGAAGCCGTGCGGGCTGGACGTCGTCTGCAGGACCCGGATCGCGGTCTTGGTCAGCGCGGTGAACTCCGCCGTCTCCTCGTCGGTGAGGTCGACGTAGAGCGAGACGTGGCGGTAGGGGCAGACGAGCACGTGACCGGCGTTGTACGGGAAGAGGTTCATCACGACGAAGCAGGTCTCGCCGCGGTGCACGACGAGCCCCTCGGCGTCGTCCTTGTCGGGCGCAGCGCAGAAGGGGCAGCCGTCACCGGCCTCGTCGCTCGGCCGCTCCCCGGTCACGTAGGCCATGCGGTGCGGCGTCCACAGCCGGTCGAAGCCGTCCGGCACCCCCGCGAAGGAGCGCTCGTCCTCGAGCGGTCGGTCGTGGGAGTGGGTCATGTCCCCGATCCTGTCACGACGAAGGGAGCCACTCACGCAGCCGGTCCCGCGGCGCCGTGAAGCCCATCGCGTCGAAGAACGGACGGCCCGCGTCGCTCGCGTTGAGGCGCACCCAGCGCACCCGCTCGGCCGCGGCGGCCTCCTGGACCGCGTGCACGAGACGGGTGGCCACCCCCCTTCGCCGCAGGTCCGCCGAGACGTAGACCTGCTGGACGTACCACCACTCCGGGCGCCCGGGCAGGCCGAGCGTCGGCAGCTTGCGCACGCGCAGCGCGAGCACGCAGCCGACCGGGCGGCCGTCGCCCTGCTCGGCGATCCACCCGCGGTACGACGCGAAGTCGGCGAGGAAGGCGTCGGCGTAGGCCAGCAGGAACCCGTCGCGCGGGGCGTGCCCGCGCTCCCGGTCCTGCTGCACCCGCAGCGCCGCGAGGGCGAAGGCGTCGTCCCGCTCGACGGGCCGGATCCGCGTGTCCATGACCGCAACCTACCGGGGTCGGGCGGGGGTCAGGCCGGGTCGGTCCCCGCCGACGGTCCCGGGTTGACCAGGCTCGGCGCACCGATGACCTGGGCCTTGGTCGAGATCGCCTCGAGCACGCGCTCGATGGCGGTCTCGATCGGCAGCCCGTTCTCCTGGGACCCGTCGCGGTAGCGGAAGGAGACCGCGCCGTTGCTGCGGTCCTCCTCGCCGGCGATGAGGGTGAACGGCACCTTGGACTTGCTGGCGTTGCGGATCTTCTTGGGGAAGCGGTCGTCGCTCTCGTCGAGCTCGACGCGGATCCCCTTCGCCCGCATCCGCTGGAGCACCTCCCACAGGTAGTCGTTGTACTCCTCCGCGACCGGGACGCCGAGGACCTGGACGGGGCTGAGCCACACGGGGAAGGCGCCGGCATAGTGCTCCACGAGCACGCCGATGAACCGCTCGATCGAGCCGAACTTGGCCGAGTGGATCATCACCGGCTGCTGGCGCGAGCCGTCCGCGGCCTGGTACTCCAGCGCGAACCGGTCGGGCGAGGGCTGGTTGAAGTCGTACTGGATCGTGCTCATCTGCCAGGTGCGACCGATGGCGTCCCGGGCCTGCACGGAGACCTTGGGACCGTAGTAGGCGGCGCCGCCCGGGTCCGGCACGAGCTCGAGACCGGTCTCGGTGCAGACCTCCTCCAGGACCCTGGTCGCCTCCGCCCAGTCCTCGTCGGAGCCGATGAACTTGGCGCTCTTGTCGCCCTCCTCGTCGCGGGTGGACAGCTCGAGGTAGAAGTCGTCGAGCCCGAAGTCGCGCAGCAGCCCGAGGACGAAGTCGAGCAGGTGGCGGATCTCGTCGGGCGCCTGCTCCTTGGTGACATAGGAGTGGCTGTCGTCCTGGGCGAAGCCGCGAACCCGGGTCAGGCCGTGGATGACACCGGACTTCTCGTGTCGGTAGACGTGGCCGAACTCGAACAGGCGCAACGGCAGCTCACGGTAGGAGCGCTGCCTGGAGCGGTAGATGAGGTTGTGCATCGGGCAGTTCATGGCCTTGAGGCGGTAGTCCATGCCGTCGACGTCGAGGGCGGGGAACATCCCCTCGCCGTAGTAGGGCAGGTGCCCGGAGGTGTGGAAGAGCCCCTCCTTGGCGATGTGCGGCGTCCCGACGTACTCGAAGCCCTCCTCGATGTGCCGCGCGCGGACGTAGTCCTCCATCTCGCGCTTGATGACGCCACCCTTCGGGTGGAAGACGGGCAGACCGGAGCCGATCTCGTCGGGGAAGGAGTACAGGTCGAGCTCACGACCGAGCTTGCGGTGGTCCCGCTTCTCGGCCTCGGCGAGACGGTCGAGGTAGGCCTTGAGCTCGTCCTTGCTCGGCCACGCCGTCCCGTAGACGCGCTGCAGCTGCGGGTTCTTCTCGCTGCCGCGCCAGTAGGCGGCGGCGCTGCGCATGATCTTGTAGGCGTTGCCGATGACCTTGGTGCTCGGCACGTGCGGGCCGCGGCACAGGTCCCCCCAGGCCCGGGTGCCGTCGCGGCGGACGTTGTCGTAGATCGTCAGCTGCGCACCGCCGACCTCGACGGACGCGCCCTCCGCGGCCTCCTCGGAGGCGCCGCCCTTGAGCCCGATGAGCTCGCACTTGTACGGCTCGTCGGCCAGCTCCACGAGTGCGTCGTCGTCGCTGATCTCCCGGCGCACGAAGGTCTGGCCCTCGTTGATGATCCGTTGCATCGCCTTGTCGAGGGCCTTGAGGTCCTCAGGGGTGAAGGGCTCCTCGACGTCGAAGTCGTAGTAGAAGCCGTCCCGGATCGGCGGGCCGATACCGAGCTTGGCCGTGGGGTTGATCTGCTGGACGGCCTGGGCGAGGACATGGGCCGTGGAGTGGCGCAGGACGTCGAGACCGTCCTGCTCCGCGGCCGTCACCGGCTCGACGACGTCACCCTCGGCGACCTCGTGCGCGAGGTCCCGCAGCTCGCCGTTGACCCGCGCGACCAGCACGGCGCGGTCCCCCTCGAAGAGGTCCGCCGTGGTGGTGCCCGGGTCCACCGATCGCTCGTCTCCGGCGACGTTGATGGTGATCTGGGCAGACACGTGGAGCTCCTGGGGGACGGTTCGCGGTGCCCGGCCGGGCACCCGTCGAACTCTATCCCCGCGGTGAGGGCCACCCCAACGCCGTTTCGCCACATCCGTTGAGTACGACGTCTCAGGTCCGCGCTGTCCCGCGAACCTAGGGTCGGGGCATGCTCGCCACGGATCGACGCCTCCTGCCCCACACCGCCTGCTGGTTCGGCGCGCTCAGCCTGCTCGCCGTCCTGTGCTTCCACTTCCCCGAGCTGCTCACCAGCCAGGAGTTCCGGACCGTGTACACCTCGCACTTCGCCCGCGGCCTGCTGCTCCTCGGTCTCGTCTCCACCTTCGTCGTCGGCACGTTGGCCGTGCTGGCCGGCCAGCACCGCCGCCTCGCGATCATCGGCCTCGTGGCAGCGGGGGTGGCGCTCCTGCTCGGCGGCCCGGACGTGCCGATGGACCCGATCGAGGCGACCCCGTACTCGCTGGGCGTCGACTGGTTCATCCTCTCGCTGGTCTTCTCGGCACTCGTGTTCATCCCCCTCGAGCACTACCTGGCGCACCGCCGGCACCCTGTGCTGCGCACCGGCTGGCGGACGGACGTCTGCTACTTCTTCCTCAGCCACGTGCTCGTGCAGCTCATCCTCATCGTCGTGACGGCGTCCACGACGACCGTGGCCTCGGCCATCGCGATCGACCGGGTCCAGTCACGCGTCGTCGACCTCCCCTTGTGGGTGCAGGTCCTGGTCGCCGTCTTCGTCGCCGATCTGGCCCAGGCCGTCCTGCACCGGACCTACCACCGCACCAGGACGCTGTGGAGGTTCCACGCGGTGCACCACTCCAGCAGGGACCTCGACTGGCTGGCCGGGTCACGTGTCCACCTCGCCGAGACGGTCCTCACCCGCAGCATCGTGCTGCTGCCGCTCATGGTCCTGGGCTTCTCGACGCCCGCGGTCAACGCCTACGTGATCATCGTCGGGCTCCAGGCGGTCGTGGCCCACGCCAACATCGGGGTGCGCCTCGGGTGGCTCGAGTACCTCGTGGTGCTCCCCCGCTATCACCACTGGCACCATGCCCGGCACGTCGACTACTGGGACCGCAACTACGCGATCCACCTGCCAGTCGTCGACATGCTGATGGGCAGCTTCAGGCTCCCGCGCGACGGCAGCTGGCCACAGGAGTACGGGGTGCTCACGCTCGAGACGGTGCCCCGCGGCGTACTCGCCCAGCACCTGATGCCCTTCCGCGGGGACCGGGAGTACGACTCGTTCGTCGCCTGAGCCTGGCAGCGCGGGTTCAGGTCTGCATTCCCCTAGGGCAATGCGGGTTCAGATCTGCATTCCCCTAGGGCAATGCGGGTCCAGGCACGCGAAGGGGAGGTCAGTCCAGCCGGTCGGCCGCGACGACGCTCCACATCACCTTGTCGACGGCAGTGCGGGCCACGCCGCGCCCGCCTCGAGGAGGCGGCCGCCTACCTCGACGTGGCCCCGCTCGTCGTCCGGGTCGCGCACGACGTGCCGGTCGGGGACCTCGACCTGCACCTGCCGCCGGACATCGTCGACCCGGTCGCGATGAGCCGGATGGCCATCGAGCACGACCTCACCGGACCCTTCGACCGGGTGGGCACCGCCCTTCGCTCCGTCGCCCCCTGACCCGAGCCCCTGACTCTGCATTCCCCTAGGGCAATGCGTCGAGCAGCCGACTGGTTGACTGGCCGGGTGCTCATCTCCCGGATCGGCCTGACCCCGCTCAAGGGCGCCCGCCACCGCGACCTGCGGCGGGTGCGCCTCGAGCGCGACGGGCCCGTCGGCGATCGCGCGCTGTGCCTGGTCGACGACGCAGAGGCACGCGTGCTGCGTACCGTCGAGAACCCCCGGATGCTGCTCGTGGACGCGCAGTGGGACGGCACGACGCTCACGACCCGCACCCCCGACGGGTGCGGGGTGAGCGCTCGGCCCGCCGCCACCGGCGAGGAGCTCGTCGCCGACTACTGGGGACGGGAGGTCACCCTGCGTCTGCTGGACTCCCCGCACGCCGCGCAGCTCGGCGCGCACCTGGGTCGCCGGGTCCGGCTGGCGCTCGTCGACCCCGGCGCCGTCGTCTACGGCGCGCCGGTCAGCATCGTCACCACGGGCGCCCTGGCCCGGCTCGGCGAGACCGAGGACGCCAGGTTCCGCGCCACCCTGACCCTGCGCGCGGACGAGGACCCTGCGCCGGGCACGGTGCTGCGGCTCGGGGACGCCACGCTGCGGGTGCGCGCGCGCATCCCCCGCTGCCGGGTCATCGACATCAACCCGGCGACAGGCGTCATGGACACCCGCCATCTCGCCGCGCTCGTGGACCAGCCGCGCCCGACGGGCGAGCTACCCTTCGGCGTCGACGCCGAGGTGCTCGTCGCCGGCGACGTCGCGGTCGGTCAGCCGGTCTCGGTCATGCCCTCGTAGATCCCGATGGGGTTGCCGTCGGGGTCGCCCAGCACGGCGAACCAGCTCGTCTCGCTGATCGGCGACTTCTCCATCAGGACGGTGCCACCAGTGGCCTTGGCCTTGGCCAGGACCTCGTCGATCGAGTCGACCTCGACGTAGGAGCGAGGGTGCTCGAACCCCTCACCGCGTGGCGCGAGGCCGCCACCGCTGATCCTGTTGGGCGCCTGCCACATGGGGTACCCCTCGTAGCCGGGGACCTCGGCGATCTGCCAGCCGAACAGGCCGCTGTAGAAGCTCGTGGCCGCCGACAGGTCCGTGACCGGGATGTCGATGTGCGTGATGTCTCCGTGTGCCATGGCTCGAGCATGGCACCGGGGTGTGACGGCCGCCACGTCCATGACGCGAACGGTCGACCCTTGACTCAGATCAGGGTGAGCACGAGGTGCTCGGTCTCCGGGCCGCGCGAGCTGCGCAGACCAGCCACCACCTGGTCGCCGCCCTTGTCGATCAAGAAGTCCACCTTGCCGGGCAGCAGCACCGGCTTCTTGAACCACACGTGGCTGGTGCTGGTCCCGCTCGTGACGGGACCGATCGCCGCCAGCACGCGGGCGTACGTCCACATGCCGTGGGCGATGGCCCGCGGGAAGCCCATCACCCTGGCCGTGACGGCGCTCATGTGGATCGGGTTGATGTCGCCCGAGGCGAGGCCGTACGTGCGACCGAGGTCGCTCGGCAGGCTCCACCTCGCGACAGCCTGACCCGTGGGGATCGCCGGCGGTTGTTCGCCGCGCTCGGCGTCGGCGTCGCCGCGACCGCGGGCGAGGTAGGTCGAGCGACCCTCCCACACGCGCTCACCGGCGATGTCCACCTCGGTGACGAGGTCGACGGACTTGCCCTTGGGGTGGGCCCGCAGGTGCTCCGCGGAGACCGTGATGTCGAGCGGCTCGTCGAAGCGGATCCCCCGGTGGACCGTGATGACGTTCTCGACGTGCACCAGACCCATGAGCGGGAGCGGGAACCCCTTCGCGGCCATGAGCTGCATCTGCAGCGGGAACCCGACGACGTGCGGGTAGGTGTGCGGCAGCACGTCGCTGTTGTTGAACCCGCAGATGCGCTGGTACTCGAGCAGGTCGCCGCGGTCGACGGCGTGGCCCTCGAGGCGCAGCACACGGTCCGGGAGCTCCGTGCCGGTGCGCCTGCCCGGGAGCGCGGCGCGGGCGTAGATCGGACCGAGCGCCGGGACGCTCGTGACGGTCGTGACGGCCATCAGGCGCCCAGCATCATCTGGCCGCAGACGCGGACCGTGTTGCCCGTGACGGCACGGTTGCTGTCCCAGGCGAACCAGCCGATCGTCTCGGCGACGTCGATCGGCAGACCACCCTGGGAGAGGGAGTTGGTCAGGCGGCCGATCTCGCGGGTGGCGAGCGGGATCTTGGCGGTCATCTCGGTCTCGATGAAGCCGGGGGCGACGGCATTGACCGTGAGCCCCTTGGCGAGGACCTGCCGGTCCTTGGCCAGGCTCGAGGTCATGCCGATGACGCCGGCCTTGCTGGCCCCGTAGTTGGCCTGGCCGCGGTTGCCCGCGATACCGGCGATCGAGGCGACGTTGACGATGTGGCCACCCTCGTTGATGGCGGGCACGAGGACCTCGTTCATCCTGAGGATCGACAGCAGGTTGACGTTGAGCACCGAGCCCCACCGGTCCGCGTCGGTGTTGACGAGCAGCTTGTCGCGGGTGATGCCGGCGTTGTGGACGACGATGTCGAAGCCCCCGTGGAGCGAGGTCGCGTGGTCGACGATCTTGGCGCCGGCGTCCTCCGCGGTGACGTCGACCTGCAGGGCCGACCCGCCGAGCTTGTTGGCGACGTCGGCCAGGGGTCCTCCGGCGGCCGGGATGTCGACGCACACGACGGTGGCGCCGTCACGGGCGAGGACCTCGGCGATGGCCGCACCGATGCCGCGCGCGGCACCCGTGACGACCGCGACCTTGCCCTCGAGCGGGGCGTCCCAGCTCGCGGGCGCGACGACCTCGCCGACGGGCGTGCCGACGGTCACCACCTGCCCCGAGACGTAGGCCGAGCGGCCGGAGAGGAAGAAGCGGATGGTGGCCTCGGCGTCGGCGTCGGCGTCCTCCGCGATGTACACGAGGTTGGCCGTGCCACCCGCGCGCATCTCCTTGCCGACGGAGCGCACGATGCCCTCGAGGGCGCGGCGGGCCGCGGCCTCGGCGACGTCGTCGGTGTCCGCGACCGGACGACCGAGGACGATGACCCGGCCCGTGGGGGCGAGGGTCTTCAGGGCCGGGGCGAGGATCCCGCGGAGGGTCTCCAGGTCGGCCGGGGTCCTCGCCTGCGTCATGTCGACGACGACACCGGCGACCGAGGTCGACGGGGAGGTCGCGATCTGCACGCCGTCGGCCGAGAGGACCTCGGTGAGCAGCCCGGCGACAGGGGCCTCACCGTGCCCGGCGAGGAGCACCGCTCCGTTGATGAGCGGGGCACCGGCCTTGTGGCGGCGCAGGGTCGTCGGCCGCGGCAGGCCGAGGGTGTTGGCCATCTGCTTGCCCAGGCCGGAGCTGACGAACTTGCCGTACTCGAATCCCATGAGGGTCTCCTTGATCAGGTGTGGAGGAGGGCTCAGGCGCCCTCGAGGATGGCCACGACGCCCTGTCCCCCGGCGGCGCAGACGGAAATCAGGCCGCGGCTGCCCGGGCCCTTCGCGTGGAGCGTCTTGGCGAGGGATGCCACGATGCGACCGCCGGTGGCGGCGAAGGGGTGACCGGCAGCCAGCGAGGAGCCGTTGACGTTGAGCTTGTCGCGGTCGATCGAGCCGAGCGCGGAGTCGCGACCGAGCTTCTCGCGGCACCAGTCCTCGTCCTCCCAGGCCTTGAGCGTGGAGAGCACCGTGGCCGCGAAGGCCTCGTGGATCTCGTAGTAGTCGAAGTCCTGCAGGGTCAGGCCGTTGCGCTCGAGCATGCGCGGGATGGCGTAGGCGGGGGCCATGAGCAGGCCCTCGGCGCCGTGCACGTAGTCGACCGCGGCGGCCTGGCCGTCGACGAACCACGCGAGGGGCGTCAGGCCCTGCTCGGCGGCCCACTCCTCGGAGCCCAGGAGCACGACGGAGGCGCCGTCGGTGAGCGGCGTCGAGTTGCCGGCGGTCATCGTCGCGCCGTCGCCCTTGCCGAAGACCGGATTGAGCCTCGCCAACTTCTCCATGGAGGAGTCGGGACGCAGGTTCTGGTCCTTGGACAGGCCCATGAAGCTGGTGACGAGGTCGTCGTGGAAGCCCTCGTCGTAGGAGCGGGCGAGATTCTTGTGGCTGTTGACCGCGAGCTGGTCCTGCGCCTCGCGGGTGATGCCCCACTTCTTGGCGGTGATGGCCATGTGCTCCCCCATGGACAGGCCGGTGCGCGGCTCGACGTTGGCCGGCGTGGAGATGCCCAGATCGGTCGGGCGGACCCTGGCCAGGGCGAGGGCCCGGGCCTTGCCCCCCTTCGCGCGGTTGACCCCCAGCAGCTTCTTGCGCAGCGACTCGGTGACCATGATCGGCGCATCGGAGGCGGTGTCGACGCCGCCGGCGGCACCGGACTCGATCTGGCCGAGCTTGATCTTGTTGGACACGAGGATCGCGGCCTCGAGACCGGTGCCGCAGGCCTGCTGCAGGTCGTAGGCCGAGGTGGTCGGGGCCAGGGCGGAGCCGAGGACCGACTCGCGGGTGAGGTTGAAGTCGCGGGAGTGCTTGATGACCGCCCCACCGACGACCTCGTCCAGGTGCTTGCCGCTGAGGTTGTACCGGGCGACGAGCCCGTCGAGGGCAGCGGTGAACATGTCCTGGTTGGAGGCCTCGGCGTACGGGCCGAACTGGCGGGCGAAGGGGATGCGGTTGCCACCGAGGACGGCGGCGCGACGCGGCAGGTTGTTGGGCACGACAGGTCTCCTGGATCGTTGTCTGCACTTATGCGATACGGACGGTAGCAGGTACCGCGAGTACCTGCTACCGTCCACTGCTGTGAGGACCACCACCGACGGCCGCAGCGCCCGCTGGGAGGTGCATCGCCAGCAGCGACGCAAGGAGCTCGTCGAGTCGGCGATGCGCACCATCCGCAGCCGGGGCGCCGGTGTCGGCATGGACGAGCTCGCCTCCGAGGCAGGGACCTCCAAGACCGTCTTCTACCGCCACTTCACCGACCGCCGCGGTCTCTACCTGGCGGTCGCCGAGCGCGTCGACGAGCTCATCATCCGTGACATCGGCAACGTCCTCGGCGAGAACACCAGGGGCACCGGGCTCGGGGCCCTCGACCTCGACCCGCGCTCGGTGATCCGGGCGGCGATCGATGCCTACCTCGCCCTCGTCGAGCGCGACCCCGAGCTTTACCGCTTCATCGTCTCGGCGCCGATCGTGGGCTCCTCGACGTCCGGCAACGCCGCCGAGGCGGTGGCGAGCGCGACCGGCAAGATGGCCGGCCAGATCAGCGAGCTGATCTCCTCCGCCCTCGTCGACCGCGGCAACGACCCGGCACCGGCGATCCTGTGGGGCCAGTCCCTCGTCGGGCTCGTGCGGGCCGGCGCCGATGCCTGGCTCGCCGGCCTCGCCGCCGACTTCAGCCGGGAGCAGGTGACCGAGCACCTCAGCGACCTCGCGTGGTCCGGCATCGCGATCGCCTGGAAGCGCCCCGCCGACTGACCCCCGTGCGTAGTGTCTGCGCATGTCCCTCCCCATGGCCGCGTCCGAGCCCGCGAGCGTCACCGCCCTTCGCGACCTCCTGAGGCTGCACACCGTCGCGGCGCCCGACGGTGGCGAGACCGACGCAGCCCCCTTCCTCGAGCTGCACCGGCTGCTGCGCGAGCACTTCCCGCTCACCCACTCCGTCGGCGAGGTCCTCGAGGTCCCGCCCCACGGGTTGCTGATCCGGGTGCCGCCCGACCCAGCCTCTCCCGCGGCGTCCGCCGACCCGGTCGTCCTCATGGCGCACATGGACGTCGTGCCCCTGGGCGACGAGTCGCGGTGGACGCACCCACCGCTCGCCGCCGAGGTCGTCGACGGCGTCATCTGGGGTCGCGGGACGCTCGACGACAAGGGGCAGCTCGTCGCGGTCATCGCGGCGGTGGAGTCGCTCCTGGCGGACGGTCTTCGTCCGGCGCGGGAGGTCTGGCTCTCCTTCGGCAGCGACGAGGAGGTCATGGGCTCCTGCGCGCAGCAGGCCGTGGAGATCCTGAGCTCGCGTGGCGTCACGCCGTGGTTCGTGCTGGACGAAGGGGGCGCCGTCGCCTCCAACGCCTTCCCCGGGGTCACCCGGCCGCTCGGGGTCGTGGGCGTCTCCGAGAAGGGGACCCTCTCCCTTCGCCTCACCGCCAGCGGTCGCGGAGGACATGCTTCACGCCCGGCGAAGGGGGGTCCCGCCGCCCGCATCGCAGGCGCCATCACTCGACTCGAGCGGTACCCCTTCCCGGCGCGCCTCTCCCCCGCCGCCCTCGAGATGCTGCGGCGCCTGGCCCCGCACCTGCCCCGGCCGGTGCGGCCGCTCGCCGAGCACGCCGACCGCTTCCCGAGCGCGCTGGCACGCCTCCTCGTGGCCGCCGGACCGGAGGCAGCGGCGCTCGCACGCACCACGGTGGCGGTGACGATGCTGTCCGGCTCGCCGGCAATCAACGTCAGCCCGACCTCCGTGCGCGCCTGGCTCAACCTGCGCATCGCGGTCGGCGAGACGGCGGCGGCCGCGACCGCCCGGGTGCGACGCATCGTCGGGTCCGAGATCGAGGTCGACGTCGAGGGTGCGCACGACCCCAGCCCCGTCTCCCCCGTCGACGACCCGGCCTTCGCCCTCCTCGAGCGCACCGTGACCACCGTCTTCCCGGAGGCCGTGCCCGTGCCGTACGTCATGTACGCGGCGACCGACTCACGACACTTCACGACGATCTGCCCGCGGGTCTACCGCTTCGCCCCCTTCCGGATGGACGCCGAGCAGCGTGAGGCGATCCACGGCTACGACGAGCGGCTGGGCGTGGCGGACTTCCTCGACGGGATCCGTTGGTACCGCACGCTGCTCGAGGGTCTGGGCGACGTGGCGGCGGGCCGGTGAGTCCCACGATCTGGCGCCTCGTCGGCTTCCTTTCGGCCGTCGAGATCGCGTCGGGCATCCTGCAGGGCTACTACACGCCGATCTACAGCGACATCGCCGACCACCTGCGGATCGCCGACGGCGACGTCAACTGGTTCGAGGCGGTGCAGCTCATCGTCTCGGCACTCGCGGTGCCCGTGCTGTCCCGGCTCGGCGACCTCCACGGCCACCGACGGGTGCTCATCATCGCCACGCTCGTCACCGCCGCAGGCGGGTGGCTCGTCGCCCTCGCGCCAGGCTTCTGGACCTTCCTCGTCGGCTGGGGGCTGCAGGGCGCCTACACGGTCTGGCTGCCGATGGAGATCGCGATCCTCCACGAGCGATCGCGCGACTCCCCCGACCGCCCGGCCCTGGTCCGCCGGGGCGCCGCCCTGCTCGTCCTGGCGCTCGAGGTCGGCGTCATCGTCGGCGCGCTGAGCGCCGGTGCGCTGCAACCGGTCTGGGGCATGACGGCGATCCTGTCCATCCCCGCGGCGGCGACGACCATCGCCCTCGTCGCCATCGTCCTCGGGGTGCGCGACGAGTCCGCCCCGGCCACGGGCCGGCTCGACCTCGCCGGGACCGGGCTGCTCAGCGTGGGCCTGCTGCTCGTCCTGGGCGGCCTGGTCGTCGTGCGGCTGCAGGGGCTGGCCAGCCTCCTCGCCTGGGCACTCGTCGTCGCAGGACTCGCGGTCATGGCGCTCTTCGTCCGGGTCGAGCGCGCCAGCGACTCGCCGCTGGTCGACGTCCGCTCGCTCGCCGCGCCCGGCATGTGGCCGGTCCAGCTGGCCGCGGTCCTCTTCGGCATGAGCGTGCTCGGCGCCCAGATCCCACGGTCGACCTTCGCCCGCACCGACCCGGCCGAGGTCGGCTACGGCCTCGGGGTCGACGCCGGCGCGATCGCCAACCTCATCGGCCTCTACGTCGTCGCCATGGCGATCGGCGCGCTGCTCTCGCCGCTGGCGGCCCGCCGGCTGGGTGTGCGGTGGATGCTCGTCACCGCCGCGGTGCTCGTCGCGATCGGCTACGGGACCTTCATCCCACTCCACGACGCGCTCGTCCACGCGATGCTGGCGATGGGCCTCGCCGGCGTGGGGTCCGGGGCGCTCGTCGCCTCGCTGCCCGCTGCGGCGGCCCAGGCCGCACAGCACGGGGGTACCGCCGAGGCCGCGGGACTGACCAACGCGACCAAGACGGTCGGCGGTTGCCTGGCCTCGGCCCTCTTCGCGGTCGCCCTCGCGTCGACCGGCAGCATCTCCGACCCGACCACCGGCCACGCGCCCATGGCCGGCTACCTCGTCGTCTGGGGGATCTGCTCGGTGTCCGCGCTGCTGGCCGCGGTCGCTCTCTCCCGCCTGCCGGCGACGTCCCCTTCGCCCCTCCCCACCCCGCAGAGGGTCACGTGATGCAGCAAGACCGTGGTTGTGGTGCATGACGTGACCCGCCGCGAGGGTGCGCCACGCCACTGCCCGGGCCCGGTGGGTCTGGAAGAGTGCCGAGCATGAGCGCCGAGCAGACCCTGGACCCCGTCGCCGAGCAGATCCGCACCGTCCTCGACGGTCGGTGGGCGGGGGTCCGGCAGCAGCTCCGGGCGGACCCCGACTTCCCCGTCGCCGTGCCGGCCCTCGAGCTCGGGCTGGAGGAGCACCGTCGGCGCACGCTCGAGATGTGCACCCGGTTGGGCGGCAGCGATCTCGTCCGTGCGGGACTGCCCGAGTCCGTGGGCGGGGCGGGCGACGTCGGCGCCTCCGTCACGGGGCTGGAGATGATCGGCCACGGCGACCTGTCGGTCTTCGTCAAGGCCGGCGTGCAGTTCGGCCTCTTCGGGGGCGCGATCGCCGCGCTCGGCACCGAGCGGCACCACCAGCGGTACCTGCCCGGCGCCGCCGACCTGTCCCTGCCCGGCTGCTTCGCGATGACCGAGACCGGGCACGGGTCGGACGTCCAGTCGATCCTCACCACGGCGACGTACGACCCGGCCACCGACGAGCTGGTGGTCCACTCCCCTTCGCCCGCGGCCCGCAAGGACTACATCGGCGGGGCCGCCCGCGACGCCCGGCTCGCCGCGGTCTTCGCCCAGCTCGTCGTCGGCGGGGAGGGGCAGGGGGTGCACTGCGTCCTCGTCCCGATCCGGGACGAGGACGGGCAGCCGATGCCGGGTGTCACCATCAGCGACTGCGGCGCCAAGATGGGCCTGCGCGGCGTCGACAACGGCCGGCTGATGTTCGACCGGGTCCGCGTCCCCCGCGACAACCTGCTCGACACATACGGCGCGATCGACGACGAGGGGACGTACAGCTCGCCGATCGAGAGCGTCAACCGCCGCTTCTTCACGATGCTGGGCACCCTCGTGCGCGGCCGGGTCACGGTCGGTGGCGGTGCCGGCGCTGCGACGCGCAGCGCCCTCACCCTCGCCGTCCGGTACGGCCTCGAGCGCACGCAGTTCCACCACCCCGACAGCGAGCGCGAGGTCGCGATCCTCGACTACCGCGGTCACCAGCGCAAGCTCCTCCCCCGCCTGGCGCGCTCCTACGCCCTGGCCCTCGCGCAGAACGCGCTCGTGGAGAAGCTGGCGGCCATCGCCTCCGGCGAGATCGACTCCGAGCAGGAGCAGCGGGAGCTGGAGTCGCGGGCGGCGGGCCTGAAGGCGATGACCACCGAGCACGCCACCGACACGATCCAGGCCTGCCGCGAGGCGTGCGGCGGCGCGGGGTACATGAGCCTCAACCGGTTCGCCGACCTCAAGGCCGACACGGATGTCTTCACGACCTTCGAGGGCGACAACACCGTCCTGCTGCAGCTGCTCGCCAAGGGCATGCTCACGAGCTACAGGACGGAGTTCACCGATCTCGACACCCGTGGGGCGATCCTCTTCGGTGCGCGGCAGGCGACGACCTCCGTCATCGAGCACACCATCGGCGGCTCGCTCATCCAGCGCCTGCTCTCGGGCGCGCCGGGCAGGGACGGGGACGACGCGCTCGACGACCGCGGCGGTCAGCTCGCGCTCTTCGAGGACCGGGAGCGGCACCTGACCGAGACGCTCGCGATGCGTCTGCGCCGGGCCGGTGACGAGGGGGCCGACCAGTTCGCGGTCTTCAACGACGCACAGGACCACCTGCTCGAGACCGCCCGGGCCCACGTCGACCGGATCGCGCTGGAGGCCTTCGTCGCCGCGATCGACACCGCCCCGGAGGGTCCGGCCCGTGAGCTGCTCGCGACCGTCTGCGACCTCTACGTCTTCAGCACCGTGGAGGCACACCGCGCCTGGTACATCGAGCACGGTCGCCTCAGCTCGAGCCAGGCGAAGGGGGTCGTCGCCCGGACCAACCAGCTGCTCGGCGAGGTCCGCCCCCACGCCGGCACGCTCGTCGACGCCTTCGCGATCCCGCGGGCGTGGCTGACCACCGAGATGATGGACGACCTGGCCGGGCTCTGAGGCCGGCGCGAAGGCCGTCAGCGCTGGCGCGCGACCCGCCCTTCGTCCCAGACGGGGCCATCCGTCTCGCGCACGCGGCCGTCGGCCCCGTAGACGAGGAAGCGGTCGAAGCCCCGGGCGAACCAGCGGTCGTGCGTGACGGCGAGGACGGTCCCCTCGAAGGCATCGAGCCCCTCCTCCAGCGCCTCGGCGGACTCGACGTCGAGGTTGTCCGTCGGCTCGTCGAGGAGCAGGAGGGTGGCGCCCGACAGCTCCAGCAGCAGGATCTGGAACCGCGCCTGCTGCCCTCCCGACAGCGACTCGAAGGCCTGCTCACCTGCGTGCGCGAGCTCGTACCGGTCGAGGACGCGACTGGCCGCCTCACGCCCCAGGCCGGAGCGGTGGTCGTCGCCGCGGTGGAGGATCTCGAGGAGCGTGCGGCCGACGAGCTCGGGGTGCTCGTGCGTCTGGACGAACCAGCCCGGCCGCACGCGGGCACCGAGACGCGCCCGCCCGCTGTGCTCGACCGGCGCGATGACGGCCTCGCCGACGGGGAGGTTCTCCGGCTCGGGGTCGCTCCCACCGGCGGCGAGCAGCCGCAGGAAGTGCGACTTGCCGGAGCCGTTGGACCCGAGGACCGCGACCCGCTCGCCGTACCAGACCTCGAGGTCGAAGGGCTGCATGAGGCCGGTCAGCTCGAGCCGCTCGCAGACGACCGCGCGCTTGCCGGTGCGTCCGCCGTGCAGGCGCATGGTGACCTTCTGCTCGCGCGGCTGCTCGCTCGGTGGCCCCTCGGCGACGAAGCGCGCCAGACGGGTCTGGGCGGACTGGTACCGCGTGGCCATGTCGGAGTTGTACTTCGACTTCTGCTTGTACATGAGCACGAGCGCCTTGAGCTTGGCGTGCTCCTCGTCCCAGCGCTTGCGCAGCTCCTCGAAGCGCGCGAACCGCTCCTGCCGCGCCGCGTGGTAGCTGCCGAAGCCGCCGGGGTGCGTCCACGCCCGGTTGCCGGCACTGCCGAGCTCGACGGTGACGACGCGCGTGGCGGTGTTGGCGAGCAGCTCGCGGTCGTGGCTGATGTAGAGGATCGTCTTGGCGCTCTCGCGGATCTGCTCCTCCATCCAGATCTTGCCGGGCACGTCGAGGTAGTTGTCCGGCTCGTCGAGGAGCAGGACCTCGTCGGGACCGCGCAGCAGGTACTCGAGGACGAGCCGCTTCTGCTCGCCGCCGGAGAGCGTGCTGAGCTCCCGGTACCGGCACCGCTCGAAGGGGACGCCCAGCGCCGCGGTCGCGCACACGTCCCAGACGACCTCTTGGTCGTAGCCTCCGGCGTCCGCGTAGTCGGACAGCGCCGTGGCGTAGCGCATCTGGGTGCGCTCGTCCTCCGTCTCCATGAGGGCCAGCTCGAGCCGGTCGACCTCGGCCGCAGCGTCGCGCACGGCGGGTGGCGACACCGACAGGAGCAGGTCGGCGACCGTGGGTCGGTCCCCGAGGGCGGCGCCCACGTGCTGGCGCATGACGCCCAGCCCACCCGTGCGCGACACCGAGCCGGAGTGCGGCGTCAGCTCACCGGTGACGATCCGCATGAGCGTCGTCTTGCCGGCGCCGTTGGCACCGACCAGCGCGACCTTGGCACCTTCCCCCACGCGGAAGGAGACCTCGTCGAGCAGCACGCGCCCGTCCGAGAGCTCGTACCGGACCCCGGCCACGTCGACATGTCCCACGAGGGGAGATCCTCTCCGATCGCGCAGCAGGGCACCAGCGAGTTCTCCACGGGCCCAGCCTCGGACGCGGCTCAGCGCACCCCGAGGACGCGGTGCTCCTTGATCGACATGACGAGCGCGACGATCCAGCCGACGACGGTCCAGCCGAGCAGCAGGTTGATCCAGAACACCGACCAGGCGTTGCGGTTGCCCCGCACGGCGGCGATCGCCCAGGGCAGCATGTAGCCGGCGGACAGGATCGCGACGAGGATCGCGAGGGGCGCGCTGACCACTCGCGTCTTCTGGTCTGTGATGATCGTGGGCATGTGACCAGCCTACGGGCGCCAGCGTCCCGCTCAGATGGAGATGTCCCCCCGGACGAGGGTGGTGGTGGCCCCGCCGACCCACACCCGGCCGTCGTCGTCGGCCTCGATCGAGATGACCCCGTCGCGCTGCACGCAGGAGCCCTGGGTCGCGGTGTACCGGCGCGGTGCGACGCCGGCGCCGATCAGCCACTGGGCGATCCCGGCGTTGAGGCTGCCGGTCACCGGGTCCTCGACGACGCCCAGCCCGGGGACGAAGGCCCGGACCTCGTAGAGGTGGGGGCCGCCCTTCGGGTGCATGCCGACTACACCGATCTCGAGGTCGCCCGCGTGCGTGAGGTCCGGCTCGACCGCGCGCACCTGCTCCGCGGAGCCGAGGCGGACCGCGCACCACCTCGGCCCGTTGTCGACCCACTGGTGGTCGAGGATCTGCTCGGTGGCGATGCCGAGTGCCTCCGCGACGCGCTCGACGTCGGCGTCGTCCAGGGGCCCGGTCCGGCGCAGCGGTGGTGCGGCGAAGGCGAGCCCGGCGGCCCCCCTTCGCACCATGACGATCCCGAGGCCGCACTCCTGCCGCACGACGTCCGCGTCCCGGGGGCTCCCCCCGTGCTCGAGCCACGCGTGCGCCGTCCCGAGGGTCGGGTGCCCGGCGAAGGGGAGCTCGCCCTGCGGGGTCCAGATGCGCACCAGGTAGTCGGCCGCGTCGGACGTCGGCGGCAGGACGAAGGAGGTCTCGGAGAGGTTGGTCCAGCGCGCCACGGCCTGCATCTGCTCGTCCGTGAGCCCCGACGCGTCGAGGACGACGGCCAGCGGGTTGCCGCGGTAGGGAGTAACCGCGAAGACGTCGACCTGGGCGAAGGGGAGGTGGGTCGGCACAGGACCATCATCGCGCGGCAGGATGGGTGCATGGCCGGTCAGGACCCGATCCACCTCGACCACAACGCGACGACCCCCGTGGCGCCCGAGGTCGCCGATGCGATGTGGCCGTACCTCACGGAGCACTTCGGCAACCCGTCGAGCGCCTCGCCGTCAGGTCGGCGTGCGGCGGCCGCTGTCGCCGCGGCCCGGGAGCAGGTCGCGGCAATGATCGGTGCCCACGCCGACGAGATCGTCTTCACCTCGGGAGGCACCGAGTCCAACAACCTCGCGATCCGCGGGGTCGCCGCGGTGGCGTCGACGCACCGGGCGCTCACGTCCGGCGTGGAGCACCCTGCGACCGTCGCGCCGTTGGCGCACCTGCAGGAGCAGGGGTGGCGCGTCCAGGAGCTGCCCGTGGACGACGCGTGCCGCGTGCGGCTCGACGAGTTCCCTGTCACGCCGCTCGGCCTCGGGACGCTGATCCTCGCGCACAACGAGACGGGGGCGATCCAGCCCGTGGCGGACTTCGCGGAGCGGGTCCACGACGCCGGGGGTCGGGTCCACGCGGACGCGGCGCAGGCGGTCGGCAAGGTCCCCGTCCGCGTCGACGAGCTCGGCGTGGACCTGCTCTCCGTCGCCGGCCACAAGCTCTACGGGCCGAAGGGGGTCGGTGCCCTCTACGTGCGCCGTGGCACGACGATCGCCCCGGTCCTGCGCGGCGCCGGCCAGGAGGGTGGTCTGCGGCCGGGGACGGAGAACGTCGCGGGCATCGTCGGGCTCGGTGTCGCCGCCGAGCTCGCCGCCCGCCTGCTCGAGGACGAAGGGGGTCGACAGTCCCGGTTGCGAGATGGCCTCTGGGACAGGCTCGTTCGCGACGTCCCCGGCATCGTGCGGGTGTCCCCTGCCACCGGCTGCCTGCCCAACACGCTCATGGTCGTGGTGCCCGGTCGCGTCGGCGCCGAGGTGCTGGAGTCGGCCACAGCCGTCGCAGCGTCCACGGGCAGCGCCTGCCACTCGGGGGTGCACACCCCACCGGCGGCGCTGCTCGCGATGGGGATCGACCACGACACCGCACTCGGGTCGCTGCGCCTGACGCTCGGCCGGTCGACGACCGAGGCGGACGTCGCCACCGCGGCCGACGCGATCGTCACGGCCCTCAGCTGATGGGCGCCAGCCGCCAGAGCGAGGTGACCTCGGCCCGCCGGGCGGCGTGCAGCGCGTCGCGGGCGTCGGAGGCCCGGCCGTGGCGCGGCGCGGTGTCGAGTCGGCCGACGACCGCCAACCCGGCCTCGGCGAACCACCCGAGCAGCTCCTCGCGCGTGCGCAGGCCGAGGTGCTCGGCGAGGTCGGAGATGACCAGCCAGCCCTCGCCGCCGGGCTCCAGGTGCTCCACGAGGCCGCTGATGAAGCCGCGGAGCATCGCCGAGTCCCGGTCGTAGACACCGGCCTCGAGGTCGGAGGTGGGCGCGCCGGGCAGCCACGGCGGGTTGCACACGACGAGCTCCGCGCGACCCTGCGGGTAGAGGTCGGCCTCGACCACCTCGACGCGGTCGGCGAGGTCGAACTGCTCCATCGTCGAGCGGGCGGAGGCCACCGCCCGCGGGTTGAGGTCGGTCGCGAGGACTCGGCCGACGCCGCGGCGCGCGAGGAGGACTGCGAGCACACCGGTCCCGGTCCCGAGGTCGAAGGCCGTCGCCGGCACCGGGTCGAGCGGCGCCTCGGCCACGAGGTCGACGTACTCGCCGCGCACGGGTGAGAAGACCCCGTAGCCCGGGTGGACGCTCTCGCCGAGCGCCGGGACGGGCACCCCCTTCGTCTGCCACTGGTGGGCGCCGATCACGCCGAGCAGCTCCTGCAGGGCGATGACCTTGCGGTGCGGCGCGCCGTACGCCGCGGTCGCGGCCTCACGGACGTCCGGGGCACGACGCAGCCGCAGGGAGTGGTCGTCCTCGAGCTCGACGACGAGCCGGCCGAGGACCTCCGCGCGTCGGGCCCGGGCGGCGCGGTGCGTCGCGAAGTCGCTGCCGTCGTCGCCACGTCGGGCGGCGTCCTTGTCGAGTCGGCGGTCCAGCGCCTTGAGCAGCTGGCGGGCGTTGTGGTGGTCACCGCGCCACAGCAGCGCGGTGCCTGCCCTGGCCATCCGGTACGCCCGGTCGGCGGTGAGCGTGTCGTCGACGACCACGACGCGCGAAGGGGGCGCCGCCGAGCTCTCGGAGTGCCACCGGGCCGAGCGCTGCTCGCCGTCCTCGGTCCAGTGGATGTTGCTCATGCCGGTGACTGTATGGCACCTGCTCGCGCTCCCCGCAGGGCATGGCGCAGGCGCCATCGGGTACGGGGCGACCATGAGCGACTTCGAGAAGTGTCCCGTGTGCGGTAGCGGCCTCGAGACCGAGCCGGTGAGGAGCGGGTCCGAGCCGGGTGAGGCCAACGACCGCAGCACCCGTCAGGTCTGCCCCAACGGTTGTCACGAGAGCCTGGCCTGGATCGACGCCCGTGAGGCCCGTGACGCCGGGATCGAGTGAGTCCCAGCCACAGCAACACGAAGAAGCCCCGGCCCCGTGGTCTCGCCGGGTCCGGGGCTTTCGCTGGTGGACGTAAAGGGACTCGAACCCCTGACCTTTCGCGTGTGAAGCGAACGCTCTAACCAACTGAGCTATACGTCCATGGTGCTCCCCGAACCAGCGTCCCGGCCGGGCAACCTGAGCAGAGTACCCGGACCGCTCCCGAAGGTGCCAATCGGCTCCCTTCGCGGGGCGGTCGGCGTCAGCCCAGGCCGGGGACCTGCACGAGGTACTGCTCGACGGCGTCGGGCGTCCAGCCGGGGACGCCGGTCACGAGCAGCGCGAGGTAGAAGCAGAACCAGCCGAAGGCCGCCGAGAGCAGCAGCATCGGGATCTTGGCCTTCCACGGCAGCGCCCGCACGTACTGGTCGAAGGCCTTGACCTCGGCCTTGACGAACTGCGTGACCCGGCGGGCCCACAGGAACTCGGTGCTCCAGAGGTAGAGGCCGACGAAGATCACCGCCCAGCCCGGCCCGACGAGCGGGACCATCGGGATGCCGGCGATGATCAGCGCGAGGCCGACCACGGCGACGACGACGCGGTAGAGCGGGCCGGAGACGGGGTGCGTGCGGATCGCCCGACGCCAGCGGACCGGGTCCTCGTGCGGGTCGATCCGCCCGTCCTCGCCGAAGCGGTCGAGCAGCTCCTGGCGCACGATCGCGTGGTGCTCCCGGCGGATGTCCCTGTACGGCCGCCGGTGGCCGCCTTCGTCCTTGCCCTCGCCGACGTGCTCGTCGGTGGTGTCCACGTCCCCCATGGTGGCCTCCGTCGTGCTCACGGGTTGAGGTCTGCCGCAGCGGCCTCGGCGAAGGCCTTGCGGACGAGCGCCGTGACCGGACCGGGCGCCTCGAGCGAGCGGCCGTCGACGTCGTGGACCGGGTGGACGTCACGCGTGGTGCCGGTGAGGAAGACCTCGTCGGCGGTCTCGAGCACGGTGAGCGGCATGGCCTCCTCGACGACCTCGATGCCCGCCGCCCGCGCCCACTCGATCGTCAGCTCACGGGTGATCCCGGCGAGCGGTCCGCTGCTCAGCGGCGGAGTGCGCACGACACCGTCGACGACGACGAAGATGTTGCTGCCGGTCGCCTCGCAGAGCTCGTCACGGGTGTTGCCGAAGATCGCCTCGGACGCCCCCTTCGCCTTGGCGTGGGCCAGCGCGATGACGTTGTCCGCGTACGAGGTCGTCTTGAGACCGGCGGTGGCGGCGCGCTCGTTGCGCGTCCACGGCACCGTCGCGATCGCGACGCTCGGGGCGAAGGGGGGGACCTCCGCCGCGGTGACGATGTAGGTCAGCCCGCTGTCGCCTCGGTCGGAGCCGAGCGGGCCGAGCCCGGCGGTCACGGTGTAGCGCAGCCGGCCGAAGCCGATCGTCTCGCCGGCCCCGAGGACGGCGCGCACGCCCTCCTCGATGACGTCGCGGTCGGCGGCAGGGAGGCCGAGGCCACCGAGCGTGCGGTCCAGGCGCGCGTAGTGCCGGTCGGCGGCGAAGACCTCCCCGTCGACGATCTTGCAGGTCTCGAAGGCACCGTCCCCCACGGTGATGCCGTGGTCGAGGGCGGCGAGCGCCGGCTCCTGCGTCCCCACGAGTGATCCGTTGACCCAGACCCTGACCTCGCTGCTCATGTCCCCACTCTTCCAGATGCCAGTCCCACGAGGTTGCGGGCCTTGAGCTCGCACTCGGACCACTCCCCCTGCGGGCTCGACGACCACGTGATGCCCGCCCCGGTCCCGAAGCGCAGCCGGCGCACCCCGTCCGGGTCCACCACAGCGCTGAACGTGCGGATCCCCACCGCGAGTTCCCCGCGCGGACCGTCCGGGTGGTCGGCGTCGACCCAGCCGATCGCGCCGCAGTACGGACCCCTCGGCACCGGTTCGAGGTCGCGGATCGTGGTCAGCGCGCTCGACTTGGGTGCACCGCTCACCGAGCCGGGCGGGAAGCTTGCCCGGAGCACCTCCGCCCACGTCGTCCCCGGCCGCAGGGTCCCGGCGACATCGCTCACGAGGTGGACGAGCCCCGGGTGCTCCTCCGGCGCGCAGATCCGCTCGACGACGACGCTGCCCGGCGCGCAGACGTGCTGCAGGTCGTTGCGCACGAGGTCGACGATCATGACGTTCTCCGCGACGTCCTTGGGCAGCATCTGCCCGAGCGTGGGCGCGGTCCCCTTGATGGGGGTCGAGAGCAACCGGTCGCCGGTGCGGGTCAGGTAGCGCTCGGGCGAGGCGGTCACCACGTCGACCCCCGCGGAGGGGACGTGCAGCACCCCGGCGAAGGGGGCGGGGTTGCCCCGCGCGAGCACGGCCGCCAGGTCGGGCAGGTGCGCCTCGTCCGGCAGGGCCGCCTCGAGGACCGTCGTGAGGTTGACCTGGTAGACGGTGCCCGCCGCGATGCGGGCGCGGACCTCCTCGACCCCGGCGACGTACCCGTCGCGGTCGAGGGAGGACGTCCAGCCGGTCACCGCGGGCCAGCGCGCTGCGACACCGGGCGGTCCTCCCCCTTCGTCCCTGCGGGCGAAGCGGACCGCGGTGAGCTCGCCCTCGAAGGTGAGCACGACCGCCCAGCACCCGGACTCCAGGTCGGCCGGGTCGTGGCTGACCTGCACCGGGTCGGACCACGTCGTCGACCCGAAGCGCGCGAACTCCACCCGCCGAGGATAGGCGTCACCGGGCGTCCAGCCGGGCGATGTCCAGCGTGCGCGCGGTGCGCCGGTACGAGGACTCGACGAGCTCGGCGACCTCCAGCCAGTCGGTACCCTCGTCGAGGTCGACGCCGACCCAGCCACTCGGACCGAGGTAGGCCGGTCGGTAGCAGCGCGGCTCCTCGAGCAGCGCCCGGGCCTCCTCCTCGTCCGGCAGGACGACGAGGGACTGCTCGTGCTGCGACCACGCCCCGTCCACCTTCACGGAGCCTGCGAAGTACGCGAAGACCTTCTTCGTGAAGAACGCGGGATGGCCGTGGCTGATCTTCTCGTCCGCCCCCGGCAGGTCGAGAGCGATCTCCCGGACCTGCAGGAGCAGCGGGTCCCTCGGGTCGAACATCAGGGGGTGCGCCACGCTCCCAGCGTACGCGCGGTCGAGTCGACGACGGCAGGAACGGCAAGCCAGCGGCAACTTCGACGCAGATGCTGGTGTGTGGCGAGCTGCCCGTCTAACTTCGTTGATGTTGCAACGCTCCGGGGGGATCTGGGGCCGTCCCTCGCACCCGGGGGCGGCCCCTTCTCCGCGCCCGGGACCACCCGGGTCGGTTGACACCGAGCGGGAACCCGGTGTCTTTGGCAAGGTGGGACCCATGACGCGTGCACCGGCCGGCGGCCCGATGCTGCGCGCGCTGCGACGTCAGCGGGGCCGCACCCAGGACGACCTGGGACACGACTCCGGCGTGAGCACACGCACGATCCGCGGCCTCGAGCGCGGCGAGATCCACCGGCCCCAGATCGCGACCCTGCAGCAGCTCGCAGTCGCGCTGCACCTCGGACCGCAGGAGCAGGCGGAGTTCCTGCACGCCTGGGCCACGCCACAGCCGACCGGCTTCGACCAGCTGCTCGTCGACCCCTCCGAGCCCGAGCTCGAGCAGATCGATGCGCTCACGAGGCCGGCCCTGGGGTCGTACCGGGTCATCAGCCAGATGTGGCGGACCCGGGTCTCCGCTGGTCGCCGCCTCGTCCACACCGCCTGCCACTGCGGCATCGCCGCCGTCGCGGACGGTCTGGACCGCGTCTTCAACGTGCAGAACGGTGACGCGACCACCGACGCCGCAGACCTGCGGTTCACGCCGCTGCTGGGCTGCGACCTCATCAGCCGCCGGATCTTCCCCGAGAGCAATGTCGCGGTCTTCGAGGTCGGGCTCACCACGCGGCTGGCGAAGGGGGCGACCCACGCCTACGCGTACGACATCAGCGACGAGGGCCCCGCGGGTGAGGGCGACGCCGACGGCTTCGTCTGGGGACCGCTGCACACCGCGCGGTCCCTCGTCGTGTCGGTCGAGTTCGAGGTGCCGCCCGCGCAGGTGATCCGCGTGGAGCGCGCCCCGGGCCAGGACTTCCGGTTCCTCGGCGGGGTCGCCCTGGACGAGCACCACCGGGCGTCGCTCGTGCTCGAGGACGCCGGCCCGGGGGCCTTCGGGTTCACCTGGCGGTGGTGACGGCCGCGCAGGTGCAGCACGGGGCCGGGGAGACCATGGCTCCCCGGCCCCGTGCTGCGGTGGACGACTACTTCAGGAAGCTGTGACGCTGCACGAAGGGGAGGCGCTCCCACATCCTGCCCAGCCCCCACGTCCTGCCTGCCCCCATGAGGGCCAGCGCGACGAGCGCCAGCGCGTAGACCAGGTGGTCGTCCATGAAGGGGTTGTTCGCCGGAGGCAGTGCCGCGCTCCACATCAGCACGAGCATGAGCGCGCCCGCTGCGGCGGCGATACGCATCCCGACACCCAGCATCAGCGACAGACCGATCGCTGCCAGACCGATCATGAAGAGCCAGTCGGCCCATGCGGCCCCGGCGAAGCTCTGGTAGAAGTCGGCCAGCGGGCCGTCGGTACCGAACTTCAGGAAGCCGAGGGTGGGCGAGCCGCCGTTGACCCACGCGTCGGGACCGAACCGGTCGACCACGCCTGTCTCGGGGTTGCGGCCGGTGGCGAAGCCCAGCGCGAACAACTTGTCGAGGAAGGCCCACAGGAACACCCAGCCGAGGCTGAGGCGCAGCGTGGCCATCACGTAGGGCACGGCGCGCTCCGCGGTGAGCGTCGCGGACGTCGTCCCGACCCGGGGCTGCGCGGGCGCAGCGCTCCAGAAGTGCTTGGCATGGGTGCTCATGACCTGTTCTCCCTCTCGCTGGCAGTACGCCCGTCTGTCGGACACTTCTGATCCTGCTCGCCGAGCGCCCTCCGGGGCAGGGACCAATGTCCCCCTTCGACATCTCGGGACCAAGGTCCCGGGGGTCACTCACCGCCCCGTCGGAGCGGGTCCACGCCCTAGGATCGGCCAATGAGCGGCTCCGGGGACGACGAGCACGCGACCGGGACGAGCGGCGCGGGCAACACCTCCAAGGGCGCGGTCGACCTGCTGGAGACCGTCGCCGTCATCAGTTCCGACCTCGAGCTGTCCGAGGTGCTCGCCCACATCGTCCGCTCGGCGTGCGCGCTGGTGGGTGCTCGTTACGGAGCCCTCGGCGTGCTCGGGCAGGACGGCGACTCCCTCGCCGAGTTCGTCACCCATGGCATCACCACCGAGCAACGGTCCGACATCGGTGCTCTGCCGCACGGGCACGGCATCCTCGGTCTGCTCATCCGGGAACCGCGACCGCAGCGCCTGAGGGACCTGTCGGAGCACCCCAGGTCCCACGGCTTCCCACCACATCATCCGCCGATGCACAGCTTCCTCGGTGCGCCGGTGCGCATCCGCGACGAGGTCTTTGGCAACCTGTACCTGACGGAGAAGGAGGGGGCCGCGGAGTTCTCGCAGGACGACGAGGCCCTGCTCACGGCGCTCGCGGCAGCCGCGGGCGTGGCCATCGACAATGCTCGGTTGTACGCCTCGAGCAAGAACCTGCGGGCGTGGTCCGAGGCCCAGGCCGCGTTGACCCAGGCCTTCCTCGCCGGCCCCGGGGAGCAGACCGCACTGGAGCAGATGGCCGTCCTCGCCCGCGAACGCACCGACGCTGACGTGTCGTTCGTGCTGCTGTACGAGGAGGAGCAGTTCCTGGTGGTGCGGGCGACGAACCGCCGTGCGCTCGCCCCCTCTGACGAGACGCCCCTCGCGGTGGGCAGCAGCGTGGACGCCGACGGGTGGGACGGGGTCAGAGGCCCGGTGCACCGGAGCAGACGTGCAGGGCCGGGGGCGGACGCTGCGGCCCGGCGCGTGGCCGAGCTGATGGGTGCCGAGGCGGGCAGCTTCGCCGCCCTGCCGTTGGGCCCGCAGCATGACCGGCTCGGCTTCCTGGTCGTCGTGTGGACGCGGGACGACGATCCCTCCGAGGTCGACGTCATCCAGCCCTTCGCCGATTTCGGGCAGCACGCCGGCGTGGCCCTGCTCGCCGCCCGCTCGCGGCGCGACCAGGCCCTGGTCGCGCTCCTCGAGGACCGCGACCGGATCGCCCGGGACATGCACGACCACGTGATCCAGCGACTCTTCGCCACCGGGCTCTCGCTCCAGTCCGCGGCGCGCCTGGCGGTGCACCCCACCGTGCGGGAGCGGCTCGACGACGCGGTCGACGACCTCGACGGCGCCATCAAGGACATCCGGCACACGATCTACGCGCTCCACCGCCTGCCGGTCGGGACGATCCGTGACGCGATCGGCGAGGTGATCGACGATGCGGCGCAGAGCCTCGGCTTCGAGCCCGCCCTGGTCATCGAGGGGAGGCTGACCGGCCTGACCGACGGGCTGTCGGCCGATCTGGTCGCCGTGGTCCGTGAGGCGCTCGCCAATGTCGCCAAGCACGCCCGCGCCCAGGAGGTCCGGGTGCACGTGCAGTGCGAGGACGAACTCAGGGTCGTGGTGACGGACGACGGCATCGGCATGGACCCAGCCAGCGCGCGCAGCGGTCTGGTCAACCTCGGGACGCGGGCCGCTGCCCGGGGCGGCAGCTTCGAGCTGGGCCAGCGGGTCCCGACCGGCACCGCCTTGTCGTGGACGGTCCCGGCGGACCGCGACGACTGAGGACCTTGGGCCCGGGCGATCGGGGGTCCGACGGGGCGATACTTCTCGAGAGAGCGAAGGAGTCGATGGTGGCCACGACGGTGTTTCTCCTGGACGACCACGAGGTCGTGCGACGCGGGCTGCGCGAGCTGCTCGAGACGACGTCCGACATCAGCGTCATCGGCGAGTCCGCGTCCGCGGCGGAGGCCACCCGTCGCATCCCCGCCCTGCGGCCCGACGTCGCGATCTTCGACGCCCGCCTGCCGGACGGCTCGGGCATCGACGCCTGCCGGGACGTGCGGTCGGTGGACCCGGGCATCAAGGGCCTCATCCTCACGTCGTACGACGACGGCCAGGCGCTGGCGGCCGCCGTGCTCGCCGGGGCCTCGGGGTACCTGCTGAAGGACATCAAGGGCAACGGGTTGATCGATGCGATCCGTCGGGTCGCCGCGGGCGAGAACCTGCTGGACGACGAGCGCGCCGACGAGCTGCGCAGGAAGTGGTCGCCACCGACCCCTCCTGACGCGCTGCTCAGCCGCTTGACCCCCCAGGAGCAGCTGATCCTCGAGCACGTCGCCGAGGGCCTCACCAACCGCCAGATCGGCGAGGTCATGTTCCTGGCGGAGAAGACCGTCAAGAACTACGTCACCTCGATCCTGTCCAAGCTCGGGTTCCAGCGTCGCACCCAGGCGGCCATCTACGCGGTGGAGAACCGTGCCTCGGGCGGTCCTCGCTGATCGGGACCTTCGGCCCTGTCGACGGTCGCCAGGGAGGGCCATGGTGGCAGCAGGCCGGCACCGGTGTCGCCCAGTCAGGGGACGAGGCAGCACCGGTACCGGCGCTTCTCCCGCGGGGAGACGGGAGATCGAGGGGCTGTCTGACGCCAGACAGCCCCTCACACCTGTGCGGAGCTCTCCGCACCGCCCTCACGGGACCATCGACCCATCCCGTGGGGACCGCGGCGCGGAAGACTGCACGGATGGGCACGCGACAGGCTCCAGCCGCAGGCACGGACCGACCGAACCCGTGGTTCCGAGCGAGGCCCGCGACCGTGGCCGCTACCAGTGCGGCGATGTACACCGCGGTGTTCGCGACCAGCCTGTGGTTGGGCGACGCCAGTGACGCGGTGCTGATGCTCCTGATCTTCCCGATCAGCCTGCTCGCCCTCACCTTCGGGGCGCGCGTCGGCTCGCTCGCCGGCCTCGTCGCAGCAGGACTCGTCGTCGCGTGGACGTGGATCGTCGGCGTGGACCCGTCGCTGGTCGGCTGGGTGTCCCGGGTGGGGACGATGCTCTTCCTCGGGGTGCTCATCGGGGACGCCGCCGACCGGCTCGTCCACGCCGAGGAGGAGCGACAGGCGCTGGAGATCTCGCAGCTGCGCCACCGGCAGGCGGCGGAGGTCACCGACTCCCTGATCCAGGGCATGGCCGCCGCCAAGTGGTCCCTGGAGTCCGGTCACCTCGACGCGGCTGCGAGGACGCTCGAGGAGACCATCGCCAGCGGTCAGCACATGGTCTCGGCCGCGCTGCGAGCACCGGCACCGACCACGCCCTCTCCTGTTGACCGTGCCGCGAGCTGAGGATCAAGGGCAAGGATCCCGCAGGCCGTCGAGAGGTGCCGGGGCCGTTGACCGGCAGGATGACGACCTCTCCAGGCACTCCTCGGGCGACAGGATCGTGAGGCCCCTACGGCCCCGTCCTGCCTCCTGGGCGGCCATCGCCCACCCTCAGACCTCGAGGTGCGTTCGCAACCGTCGGCAGACGCCCGAGAGGATCCGCGAGACCTGCATCTGGCTGATGCCGAACCGTTCGCCGATCTGACGCTGGGTCAGGTCCGCCCCGAAGCGCAGGCTGACGATCTTGCGCTCCCGCTCGTCGAGCTCCTCCTCCATCGCCGAGCGAAGGGAGATGAGCGTCGCCGACCGTTCGAAGACGTCCTCCGCGTCGTCCGCGAGGGCATCGCCCAGAGAGGCGCCGGCGTCGTCGTGGACCGGCTGGTCCAGCGACGTCGACCGGTAGCGCTCCCCCGCCGCCCGGGCGGAACGTACCTCCTGCGGCGAGACACTCCCTGCGGCCGCGATCTCCTCGATCGTCGGTTCGCGCTGGAGGTCCTGCTGGAGCTGCGTCGTCGTCTCGCGCACCCGATGGTGCAGCTCCTGCACGCCCCGCGGCGGGCGCACGGCCCAGCCGTGGTCCCGGAAGTGGCGCTTGAGCTCGCCCGTGATCGTCGGTGCGGCGAAGGCGGTGAAGCCGAACCCGCGCTCGGGGTCGTAGCGCCGGACGGCGAGGACGAGGCCGAGCATGGCCACCTGCACCAGGTCGTCCATCTCGATGCCGCGGCCGGCGAAGCGGGTGGCGAGCCCGATGGCCAGGCCCTGGTTGTCGACCACGACCCGCTCCCGCAGCCGCGCGGCCTCGGCGGGATCGGCCTCGCGGCGGGCGGCGGCCAAGGTCTCCGCGGCGTGAGCCTCACGGTCCTGATGGGCGGTCGAACGTTCGTCGGAGGTGGTTTCGGACATGAAGCGGCCTCTTTCGATCAAGAAGGCGCCAGCCACGGTCACGAGCCGGTGTCGTCCATCCCAGAGAACCACAGAGGTGCAGCGGCCGCAACGCAGGCGACCGAAGTCGTGCGTTGATCCCCGCATACCCCGGCACTGCGCGGGTAGCCCCCGGCGAGCCTCAAGACGAAGGGACGACCGACGGAAGGAACCCAGGCATGGTCGTACCGGAACAGGGACCGAGGCGAGTCCTCTGCCGCTATGTCGGTCGGCGTGTGCGCACGATCGACGGGCGGGTCCTCGGCGACGTCGACGACGTCCTCGTCGACGCCCGGAGCGGAGCCGTGCAGTGGCTCGTGCTCCGGGTGCGCGGGATGCGTCGACGTCACCGTGCGATACCGGTCAACCTCTCGATCGAGGTCCGCGGGCAGCTCGTCGTCCCGACCACGCGGCACACGCTGCTCGCGGCGCCGCACGTGCGCCTGGGCGGGGCCCTGACCGCGTCCCAGGAAAGACGTCTGCGCGCCCACTGGACCACCCACTAGGCGCAGGTGGCGCGAGGCCCCGTCCGTGCAGCACACTCCCCCTCGAGAGTCCCGAAGAAGGAGTGCCACGGATGAAGGATGTCGAGCTCGCTCACATCGTCGAGCAGCTGTCGATGGAGCCCGAGGAGAGCCTGACGCTGCAGCAGGTCGTCGACCAAGCGGTCCGCTACGTGCCCGGCTGCGACATGGGCAGTGTCTTCGTCCGCCGCAACGGGACGGTCGAGATCGCGGCGACGACCGACCCGTCGGCCACCCGGGTCGACGACCTCCAGTTCGAGTTCGACGAGGGGCCGTGCCTCTCCGTCCTGCAGGAGCACGAGATCGCGTCGGTGCCGGACACCGCGACCGACGACCGCTGGCCGCGGTGGTCCGACGGCGCCGTGGAGCACGGCGTACGCTCCGCGCTGAGCCTGCGCCTCGCGATCGAGGAGCCCTACCTCGCGTGCCTCAACATGTACTCCCGCGAGCCGAGGGGCTTCGACGGTGAGGCGGTCGACCTCGGGGTCGTGTACGCCCGCCTGGCCTCGGTCGCGATCCTGCAGGCCCGCGAGGTCTCGGGTCTGCGCAGCGCCCTGAACAACCGCCTCATCATCGGAGCGGCGCAGGGGATCCTCATGGAGCGCTACGGACTGAGCCTCAACCGCTCCTTCGAGGTCCTCCGCCGCCGGTCCAACGAGACCAACACCAAGCTGCACGACGTCGCCCAGGGCCTCGTCGATGGTCTGGAGATCCGCGACTGAGCGTCGGTCACGCCGGCGGCGCCGGCACCGGGTGCTCGCGCAGGGCCTGCGCGAGCCGCGACCAGGTTGCTCGCCATCGTCCGACCCGTGCGCTCCGACCACGCGTGGCCGTGCTCGGTCTCCGGGTACGTCGGCCCGGGACCGGGCCCCATGTTCCGGTAGGTCCAGGCCTGCCCCGGCACGGTGAACCCGATGCCACCCAAGGCGCCGGCCACCTCGGCGACCACGTGGTGCGCACCGTCCTCGTTGCCGGTGACGACGACGCCCGCGACCTTGCTGTCGGCGACCGTCGTCGCGCGTCTCGGAGATCATCGCGTCGATCACGACCCGGCGGGGCAAGGCGGTCCACCCCGCATGCATGTCGAGCAACGGGGTACAGGAGTGGCTGCCCATCGGTGAAGACAACAGAGGTGATCGTGGACCAGGACCGTGCCGCACGCCGTCGCGTCCGCGCGCGACCGGTCCTCGTGCCGACGCTGACCTCCCTGCGGACCCGCTCCGACCTGTCCCAGGTCCTCAAGGCGGTCCTGGCCGCGGTGCTCGCCTGGTTGGTCGCCGCCCACGTCCTGGGCCTGCAGGAGTCCTTCATGGCCCCGTGGACGGCGCTCCTCACCGTCCACGCGACGGTGTTCAGGTCCTTCACCCGCGGCGGACAGGTCATGATCGCCTCGCTCGCGGGCATCCTGCTCTCGTACGCGGCGGTCGAGGTCGTCGGGCAGACCCCCACCGCCCTCGGGCTGGCGCTCCTCGTCGGCATGCTGCTCGGCCGCGTGCGCCCCATCCGCGACGAGGGCAGCACGGTCGCGACGACGGCCCTCTTCGTCATCACCGCCGGCCAGGCCGAGCAGGCTCCGGTCCTGCTCGACCGGGTGGTCTGCACCGGGTTGGGCGTCGCCCTGGGCATCCTCGTCAACCTCCTCGTGCTCGCCCCCCTCGACGACCGTCTCGCTCGGGACCAGGTCGACGCCCTCCGCACGGAGCTCGGGGAGCTCCTGTACGAGATGGCCGACGCCCTGACGACCGCCAAGGACGTGGATCCCGCCGCGTGGTTGGAACGCACGCTGCGGGCGGAGGAGCAGGTCGGCGAGGCGCGAGGGCTGCTGCGCCACACCCGTGAGGCACGGCGAGGCAACCCGCGCAAGCGGTCCCGAGAGATCGACCCGGCGGCCTACGAGAACTTCCTGCGGCGCATCGACGAGGGTTTCACGCACACCCGGTCCATGGCTCGCACCGTCGAGAACTCCCACATCGAGCCGGACAACTGGGACCCGCACTTCCGCGACGTCTGGCTCCGGTTGCTCCACGACCTCGGCGCGCGGATCGCCGCGCCGGCGAAGGACCAGCCCAGCCTGCTGCCACGCCTGCAGGCCCTCACGGACGAGATGTCGCGCGAGGACCTGCCGCAGGTCGCGTGGCCGGTCTACGGGGCACTGATCAACAGCACCCGCACCATCGTCGAGATCGTCGACGAGGTGCTCAACGGCCCGCTGGCCGGGGCCACTCGGGCGGGCTGAGCCCGGGTCACCCCGCGGGGGCGAGTCGCTCCCAGACCCGGTGCTCGGCCAGCAGGGCCAGCAGCTGGGCGAAGACCTCGGCCGGGTCCTCCCCGACGACGACTCCCGGGGCGCCGTCCGTGGCGAGGGCAGCCAGGACGTCGCCACCTCGTCCCACGGCGCCGATGGCCTTGCCGTGGCGGAAGGCCTCGGCGACGAGCAGCAGCAGCCTGGGGTCGATCGCCGGGCCCGCCGACCCACCCGAGGGGTCGAAGGCCCGCGCGTCCGTCCCGGACTGCGGGTCCGCCGCCGAGGCCGGGGCGCCCATGACCACGAGGGCGTCGTACTCCACGGACCGTGCCGTGAGGAGCGTGCGCTGCACGGGGACGGTCTGCTTCCCGGTGCCGAGGACCCCGCCCACCGGCGCGATGACGAGGGGGACGAGGCCCGCGTCGTGGATGGCGGCGCGCACCCCGGCCAGCTCCGCGAGATCGGTGTCCTCGTCCACCACGAGGCCGATGGTGCGACCATCGGCCGGCCACTGGCCACCGAGCTGGGACAGGGCCGGGCTCGGCTCGACCTCGGCCAGCCCCCGGGTCTTCGGGGCGGGCAGGCCGAGCCCCTGCGCCACCCGGGCGGCCAGGTCCGTGTCGATCTGGGCGAGGGCCGCCAGCTGTCGCTCACGCACCGCCTGCTCGTAGCAGCGCCCCAGCTCGAAGGTGTACGCGGAGACGATGTGGTCCTGCTCCGTCGGCGTCAGGCTCAGCCAGAAGAGGCGGGGCTGGCTGAAGTGGTCGGCGAAGGAGGCACCTGCCTCCCGGGACTTCGTCCCCGAGACCGCCTGCGGCACCTCGATGAGCGCGCCGTCCCGCGTCCCGGCGTGGAAGGGGCAGCCGCCGTCGAGTGAGTTGGGCCGGTAGGGCGCGACGCCAGCATGGTCGGCGCTCTGGTGCATGCCGTCGCGCAGCATGTCGTTGACGGGCGCGTGCGGACGGTTGATCGGGAGCTGGCCGAAGTTGGGCCCGCCGAGCCGGCTGATCTGGGTGTCGAGGTAGGAGAAGAGCCGACCCTGCAGCAGCGGGTCGTCGGTGACGTCGATGCCGGGCACGAGATGGCCGGGGTGGAAGGCGACCTGCTCGGTCTCCGCGAAGTAGTTCGTCGGGTTGGCGTTGAGCTGGAGCAGGCCGATCGGCTGCACCGGGACGAGCTCCTCCGGCACGATCTTCGTCGGGTCGAGGAGGTCGATGCCCTCGTGGGTCTGCTCCTCGGTGTCGGGCATGACCTGGATGCCGAGCTCCCACTCGGGGAAGGCACCGGCCTCGATGGCGTCCGCGAGGTCGCGCCGGTGGAAGTCGGGGTCGGCGCCGTTGACGAGCTGCGCCTCGTCCCACACAAGGGAGTGGACCCCGAGCCGCGGCTTCCAGTGGAACTTCACCAGGCTGCTCTCCCCCGCCTCGTTGACCAGGCGGAAGGTGTGGATGCCGAAGCCCTCCATCATCCGGTACGACCGCGGGATGGCCCGGTCGGACATCTGCCAGATGACGTGGTGCTGGGCCTCCGTGTGCAGCGAGACGAAGTCCCAGAAGGTGTCGTGCGCACTCTGGGCCTGGGGGATCTCCCGGTCGGGGTGCGGCTTGGCCGCGTGGACGATGTCGGGGAACTTGATCGCGTCCTGGATGAAGAAGACCGGCATGTTGTTGCCGACGAGGTCGAAGGTGCCCTCGTCGGTGTAGAACTTCGTGGCGAAGCCGCGGGTGTCACGGACCGCGTCGGCCGAGCCGCGTGACCCGACGACCGTCGAGAAACGGGTGAACACAGGCGTCTGGACCCCTTCGGCGAGGAAGCCGGCCCGGCACACGCCGGTCGCGGTCCCGTACCCGGTGAACGTCCCGTGCGCTGCGGCACCGCGCGCGTGGACCACGCGCTCCGGGATGCGCTCGTGGTCGAAGTGGGTGATCTTCTCGCGCAGGTGGTGGTCCTGGAGCAGGGTGGGACCTCGCTCGCCGGCCTTGAGCGAGTGGTCGGTGTCCCGCACGCGGGCGCCCTGGGCGGTCGTGAGGTACGCACCGGCCTGGGTGCGGTCCCCCTCGGCGCCGCTGGGGCGACCCGTCGGCGAGATCGGCGCGACCGGCCGCTGGTCGGGCGAAGGGGGCAGCGGCTCGCGAGGCTCGGTCGGCTCCTCGACCGCCGGCGTACCGACCCCCGGCGAGCCGGGGACGGGGATGTCGTCGTGGGGCTGCTTGGCACTCATGGATCTCTCCTGCGGGTGGGATCGGGGGCTCCCCGACTACCCCTGCCACGTCGTGACATGCGCGTCACCCCGGTGCGGGTCTCCCGCCCGCGTCAGTCGCGGGCGGGCAGCGGACGCGTCGCGGGCCCCTCGAGCACCTCCCCCGCCGCGGTGAACCGCGAGCCGTGCAGCGGGCAGTCCCAGGACTGCTCGGCGTCGTTCCACTCCACGACACCGCCGAGGTGGGTGCACAGCGCGGAGACCGCGCAGGTCCGACCCTCGACGGTGGAGCGCGCCACGGGGACCACGCCCCGGCGGCCGACCTCCCCTTCGCCCTCTGCCGGCGTGCCGGGACGAAGGGGGTGCAGCGCCACCCCTGCGGCCCGCGTGACGAGGTCGAGACCGACCCGGGCGTTGATGCCGACGAGGCGGGCGACGGAGGCCGGCCGACTGATCCGGCGGTGGATGGGGCTCGACCAGGACATCTGGCCGCCGAGGAGGGACGCGCTGAGGTCCAGCGCCGCGGCGACGCCGTTGGTCATGCCCCACTTGTCGAAGCCGGTCGCGACGTGCACGTGACCGAGGCCGCGCGGCATCGGACCGACGAAGGGGAATCCGTCGTGCGAGCGGTAGTCCTGGGCCGACCACGCGTGGGTCTCCACCGCCTCCGGGAAGTGCAGGGCGGTCCACGCGCGCAGCCGGTCCAGGTGCGCCTCCTCCGAGCGGGCGCGGCCGACGGAGTGGCCCTCCCCCCCGACGAGGAGCCGCGACCCGGGGGCGTCGCGCACGGACCGGGTCGACCCACCCGTCGAGATCAGCATCATCTCCGGCGGGGCGGGGTGCTCGTACGCGAGGGCGTAGGAGCGCTCGGCGCTCACCTTCGCGAAGTAGCCGCCGCGGTCGAGCACCGGGGTACCCGTGGCGAGGACGACGTGGTCGCAGCGGGTGCGACCTCGTGTGTGCCGGACAACGGGGCGCAGGGACTGGCCCATCCCCGTGACCCGGGCACCGGTGACCAGCCGCCCGCCGTGAGCACGCAGGTCCTCGACGAGGGCGTCGAGCAGGTCCATCGGGTCCAGCTGCGCCTGCTCGTCGAGCACCACTCCCCCGGCGTGCTCGAAGGGCACCGGCAGCTCCTCGCTCCAGCGCACCGGCAGCCCCATCCGCGACGCGGCGTCGAGCTCGGCCCGCGCCTGCTCCAGACCGCGCCCGTCGTCCGCCGCGTAGGTCACCGCCGAGCGCAGCTGGTACGGCACGTCGTGCTCGTCGCAGTACCGCAGCAGCCAGTCCCGGCCCTCGCGGTTGCCCTCGACGTACCCCGCGACCACCTCCTCGGACTGCCGTCGCAGGAGCTGCGAGTAGCGGGTGCCCTGGAGCAGCGAGACCTTGGCGGTGCTGTGCCCGGTCGTCACGGCGCCGAGGTCGCGCGCCTCGAGGACGACGACCTCGCGGCCGGCCCGGGCGAGCAGCAGCGCGGTCACCAGCCCGGTGATGCCGGCACCGACGACGACGTCGTCGCACCGCTCCACCGGCTCGTCGGAGGGAGTGCTTGCGCGGGAGGCGCGCCACACAGAGGTCATGGTGACTCCTTCTCGGTCAGACGAGGTCCCGGGGGATGGCCCGGTCCCAGCTCTCGGAGTGCACGCGCCGGTGCCCGCGGACGTCGTCGAGCTCGTAGGCGTCGAGATCCGCGCGGATGATGAACTCGTCCTGCGTGCACGTGAGGACGGTGGTCGTGACGACCTCGGTACGCCAGTCGTCGCGCTCCAGACGGCGCACGGTGCGGGTCTCGCCGCGCACCGACGTCGGGTCGTCCCAGCGGAAGGAGTACCACTCCGTCGTCGAGCGACGCACGACGGTGCCGGTCTCCTCGATGCGGAAGGCGCCCTGGTCGTTGACGATCTCCAGCGTCGAGACGTCGGTGGCCAGGTCCCGCGTGACCCGCCAGTCGTGCTCGCTCGGGGCGAGCGTCGTCGTCTCGATCTCGGGGGCGGTGACCGGCTCGTGGAAGGGGGCAAGGTCCCCGTCCTCGGGGCGCGGCGGACGCACCGGGACCCGCAGCACGCTGTCGGCCGGCAGGATCGTCAGGGTCGTCGGGCGCGGGGCCGGCCACACGAGCGGCCAGTAGGACGTGGAGACCGACAGCCGCAGCCGGTGGCCCGCGGGGAGGGAGTGGGCCACCCCGTTGAGCGGCACCCGCACATCGTACCGCTGACCCGGGACGAGCGGCTCGGGGTCGCTGCTCGAGCTGCGGTGGGTGAGGTTGAGGACCCCGTACGTGATGCGCGTGGCCTCCCCGGTCGGGGCCACGTCGGACAGGCGCACGGCGACCTGGGCGACCGGTTGGTCCGCGCTCAGCGCGACGTCGAGGCTCGGCAGGCCGAAGACCTCGGTCGTCCCGGTCAGCGGCTCGCTCTCCCACACGAGCGCGCCGCCGTCCTCCTCGCGCTGGTCGTACGGCAGGTCGGGCACGGCCGCGTAGGAGGCCCACTTGCCGGCGAACATGCCGACGCTGAGCGGCGACCGGAGCGAGAGCGGGGCGCTCCCCCCTTCGCCCTGGGCGCCCTCCGCGAGGCTGGCTCTGGTCAGGCGGAACTCCCGCTCGGTGATGCGCGGCGAGGGCCACTGCTCCTCGGCGACCCAGCGTCCGGGGCGCTCCTCGTAGGCGGCGCGCGGGGGGACGCTGTCCTGCATCCACGCCCGCAGCGCGGGGTCCTCGTCGATGCCGGTGTCCTCGCCCTTGAGCCAGTGGTCCCACCAGCGCACGAGCTCCTGGAGGAACCCGATGGCCGGCCCGGGCACCCCGAGGTGCGGGTACTTGTGGCCCCACGGGCCGATGAGACCGTGGCAGGGCACCTCGACGTGCTCGAGCAGGCGGAAGATCGCGTTGGTGTAGCCGTCCGCCCAGCCGCCGACCGCCATGACGGGGCACTGGATGGCCGAGTAGTCCTCGCTGACCGACGCCGGCCGCCAGTACTCGTCACGGCGCTGGTGGCTCAGCCACGTGTCGAGCCACAGCCCGCTCCCCTGCAGCCGCTCCAGCCACATCTCCCGCCAGCGGTCGCCGACGATCGCCGGGTCGGGCGGCAGGCTGTTGAAGGCCAGCATCACCGTCGCCTCGGAGAGGTTGTCCCCGAGGAGGCAGCCGCCCATGTAGTGCATGTTGTCGACGTAGAGGTCCTCGGTCGCGGAGGCGCTGACGATGGCCTTGAGCGCCGGGGGGCGGCGCGCGGCGACCTGCAGGCTGTTGAAGCCGCCCCAGGAGATGCCCATCATCCCGACGGCGCCGTCGCACCAGTCCTGCGCGGCGAGCCACGCGATGACGTCCTCGGCGTCCGAGAGCTCCTGCTCGCGGTACTCGTCGACGAGCACACCGTCGGAGTCCCCGCTGCCGCGCAGGTCGACCCGCGCGCACACGTAGCCGTGGGCGGCGATGTACGGGTGGTTCACCGCGTCCCGACCGCGCGTGAGGTCACGCTTGCGGTAGGGGATGTACTCGAGGACCGCAGGCAGCGGCCCGACCTCGCCGGCCGGGCGCCAGATCCGCGCGGCCACCCGGTGACCGTCGCGAAGGGGGATGAAGACGTTCTCCTCCACCTGCACCTCGTGACGGACCTCCGTGTCCGTGAGCGTCGTCGTCATCGTCAGCTCCTCCCTTCGCCGCAGTCCTCGAGGTCGAACTGCAGGGTCTCCTCGATGTCCTCGATCCGTCGGCGCAGGCTCTCCCTGTCGGGGGCGCCCACGTAGACGATGGCCAGCAGGTACCGGTAGGAGTCCTGGTGCGGCAGCTCGGAGAGCCGGTCCCCGACCGTGACCGGGAAGTCGACCTTGGTGCCGGGGTAGCGCTCGGCGAGCTGCTCGAGCACCGACGCGTCGGGGATGCCCCGCACGATCGCGTCGCCCTCGTGGACCACGACGTACTGCGCGGCGACGGCGAGGTCACCCTCCCCCTTCGGCATGCTGGGCGCGTGCCCGAGCGCGACGTCCACGGCGACCTGGTGGTTGGACCGGCCGTCGACGAGGGTGAACATCTCGCTGTGCGACTGGGAGATGCGCGTGTTGACCTCGATGAGGCGCAGGCGCTCCTCCTCCTCGTCCCACATGAACTCGGAGTTGAAGCAGCCGTCGTCGAAGCCGATGTGCTCGAGCAGCCGTCCGGTGATGTCCCGCGCCTGCTGCTGGACGTGGTCGGGCACCGTGGCAGCCGGGTAGTCGATGCGCTCGATGCTCAGGCCGCTCGCGCTCTTGAGCATGTCGAAGACGCCGTGCACCGAGTACTCGCCCCGGGAGACGCTGCCCTCGGGCGCGAACTGGGTGCCCCGGATGATCTCCTCCGCGAGGCAGGCGGACCCGCCGAGTCCCTGCAGCTCCTCGGGCAGCTCGACCCGCGCCAGCACCTGGTCGAAGGCGTCGCCGACGTCGGTGATCTCCGCGCGGATCTCCTCGAGCGCCGCCTGCAGGTCCGCGTCGTCGCGGATCTCGAAGCCCAGGTTGGACGAGTGCCCCTTGATCGGCTTCACCCAGTACGGGAAGTCGAGATCGATCTGCTGGGCGACGTCGTCGGCGAAGGGGTCGAAGGCGACGAAGCCGGGGACGACCTCGGGCACGGCCCGGCGCTGCTCCAGCCGGCTCCAGTACTTGTGCTCGCACTTGAGCAGGCTCGTCAGGGAGGGCGCGGGCAGGCCCCGCTCGGCGGCGAGCATCGGCCCGAGGACGGAGGTCGGGAAGTCCCAGTGGCTCACGATGGCGTCGACGCTCCCGTCGAAGGCGTCGAGCTCGGCACGGGCGCGCTCGAGGAGGGCGTCGAAGTCGATCTCCTCGGTCGCGACCAGGGACTCGTGGTCGAGGAGGTCGTGGAACTCCAGCCCACCGGTCTCGTGGACGGTGCCGAGCTCCTCACGCTGCATGGGGGTCAGACCCAGGACGAAGACGTTGTGTGTCATCCACGGCCCCTACCCACTCACCTGCGCCTGACACGCGCAGCGCGTCGATCGGCAGTGGCAGGCTGTCCCGGTGAGCCGACACCGCGCCCCGCGCCGCACCCTCCTGCACCGCCTGGGGACGCTCACGGGCCGGCGGCCGCGGACCGTCGTGCTCACCTGGGTGGGGCTCGTCGTCGCCTCCTTCGCCCTCGCGCTCGGCGGGGTCACCGGCCAGGGGCTCTTCGACCAGCTCCACAGCGGCGACGTGACGACGCCGGGCGAGGCGCAGCAGGCGCGGGACCTGGTCGTCGACGCCGGCGGCGGTGAGCTGGCCACCGACACGCTGATGGTCTCCGGCTCCCCCGCCACCGACCCCTTCGTCCGGCGGGCGGTCGCCGAGCCGGTCCGACGCATCCACGCGATGGACGGGGTCGCGTCCGTCGTCAACCCGCTCGTCCTCGACGGCGGGGTGGAGGGCCCGCAGGGCGCCCCGCTCGTCGTCGAGGAGGACGGCTCCCGCTACGGCTTCCTCACCGTGGTCGAGTACGACAGCTCCCTCTCGGACGAGGAGCTGGAGCGGGTGCGCCGCGACGTCGGCGTCCAGCTCGACGAGATCGTCACCGGGTCGCAGGGGACGAGCAGCCAGCGCGGCAGCCTCAAGCAGCTCATCGACGAGATCGTCGGTCAGGTGGCCAGCGACATGAAGCTCGGCGAGGGTCTGGCCCTGCCCGTCTCCTTCGTCGTCATGGTCCTCGTCTTCGGTGGCTTCCTCGCCGCGGGCATCCCCCTCGCCGGGGCCTTCGCCTCGATCGGCGGCGCGCTCGGCTCGCTGTGGGGCTTCTCGCACGTCATCGACCTCGACGCCACGGTCGTCAACATCGTGAGCGTCCTCGGCCTGGGCCTGTGCATCGACTACGGGTTGCTCGTGGTCTCCCGGTTCCGGGAGGAGGCCCGCGAGCTGCTCGACGGGCAGCCGCTCGGGGACGGCTCCCGGGAGCTCGTCGTCGAGGTCACGGCCCGCACGGTCGACCGGGCCGGTCGCACCGTCGTCTTCTCCGCCGTGACCGTCGCGATCGCCCTGTCCGGCCTGCTCTTCTTCCCCTCCGTCTTCATGCGGGCCGCGGGCGCCGCGGGGGTGTCGGTCGTCCTCGTCTGCCTGCTCGTCGCCGTGACGCTCATCCCCGCCCTGTGCGCGCTGTCGGCGCGCCGGCTGCTCGCGCGCGGCACCGAGCGCACCTCCGACACCGGCGTCTTCGCCTCACTCGCGGCGATGGTGCAGCGGGCACCGTGGCTCGTCGTCGCCCTCGTCCTCGCCGCCCTCGTCGGGATGGCCCTGCCCGCCACGCGCATGGAGGTCACCTCCTCCGGCGTCGAGCTGCTGCCGACCGACAGCGACCAGCGGCAGTTCTTCGAGGACCTCGGGCGGGACTACCCCGAGCTCGCCGCCCCGGACGTGCGCGTCGTGACGACCGCCGGCGCCGACGAGGTCGGGGCGTGGGCGAAGGGGGCCGCCCCCGACCTCCCGCACGTCGAGTCCGCGGAGGTGGTCACGCTCGGCGAGGTGGACGGGCAGACGGTCCGCAGCGTCGACCTGCGCACCGACGACGGCCCGCTCGGTCCCGGCAACCGCGACGTCGTGGCGCAGCTGCGGGACGAGCGTCCCCCCTTCGACGCCCTCGTCGGGGGGCAGGCCGCCGATCTCGGGGACTTCACCGCCTCCATCGTCGACAACGCCCCGCTCGCCGTGGGCACGGTCGTGCTCGCGACCTTCGTCCTGCTCTTCCTCATGACCGGGTCGGTCGTCGTGCCGGTCAAGGCGCTGCTGATGAACATCGTCTCGCTCGGCGCCTCGCTCGGCGTCCTCGTCTGGGTCTTCCAGGACGGCCACCTCGAGGGGCTGCTCGGCTTCGACTCCGTCGGCGCGGTGGAGGTCTCGATCCCGGTCCTCGTGCTGGCCTTCGGCTTCGGCCTGTCGATGGACTACGAGGTCTTCCTGCTCTCGCGCATCGTCGAGCTGCACGAGCGCGGGCACCCCACCGACGACGCCGTGCGCCTGGGCCTGCAGCGCTCGGGCAGGATCATCACGAGCGCGGCGCTGCTGATGGTGATCGTCTTCTCGGGCTTCGTGCTCGCGCGGGTCCTCGCCGTGAAGGAGACCGGGGTCGCGCTCGTCCTCGCGATCCTCATCGACGCCACGCTCGTGCGCATGCTCCTCGTGCCCGCGACCATGTCCGTCCTCGGCGAGTGGAACTGGTGGGCGCCCCGCTGGATGAAGGGCCTGCACGCGCGCTTCGGCATCACCGAGCAGTCCCTCGCGCATGAGCGAGGACGGACCGGGTAGGCCCACCCGGTCCGGACACACCCAGCACGAGAGGCACCCATGTCGAGCTACCGCACGGAGAACCCTGCCACCGGTGAGGTCGAGCGCACCTTCGACGAGGTGGACCGGGACGGGGCGATCGCCGCCGTCGACCTCGCGCACGCCGCCCACGAGGGGTGGCGCGAGCGGTCGCCCGAGGAGCGCGCCGAGGTCCTGCGCCGCACCGCCGACCTGTACGACGAGCGCGCCGACGAGCTGGCCCGCACGATCGCCACCGAGATGGGCAAGCCGCTCAAGGAGGCGAAGGGAGAGGTCGCCCTCGCCGGGTCCATCTACCGCTGGTACGCCGACCACGGACCCGAGCTGCTGCGCGACGAGGAGCTCGACGCCCAGGGCGCCCTGCGCAGCATCGTCCGCAAGGAGCCGGTCGGCGTGCTCCTCGGCGTGATGCCGTGGAACTACCCCTACTACCAGGTGGCGCGGTTCGCGGCGCCCAACCTCGTGCTCGGCAACACGATCCTGCTCAAGCACGCCGGGATCTGCGCCGCGTCGGCGACCCTCATGGAGGAGGTCCTCCGCCAGGCCGGGCTGCCCGAGGGCGGCTACGTCAACCTCTTCGCCTCGAGCCGGCTCATCCCGGACGTCATCGCCGACCCGCGTGTGCAGGGGGTCTCGCTCACCGGGAGCGAGGCCGCCGGTGCCTCCGTGGCCGAGGCCGCGGGCAAGCACCTCACTAAGTCGGTCCTGGAGCTCGGCGGCTCCGACGCGATGATCGTGCTCGACGCCGCCGACGTCGACGCCATGGCGAAGACGGCCGCGCGGGCCCGGCTGTCCAACGCCGGTCAGGCGTGCAACTCGCCGAAGCGGATGTTCGTCGCGGACGAGATCCACGACGAGTTCGTCGAGGCGCTGACCCGCCACGTCGAGCAGACACCCGTGGGCGACCCGCTGGACCCGGCCACGCGGATGGGCCCGATGTCCTCCAGCCAGGCCCGGGACGACCTCGACGAGCAGGTCCAGGACGCGGTCTCGAAGGGGGCGACGCTCCACACCGGTGGCCGGCCCCTCGACCGCGAGGGTGCCTTCTACGCCCCGACGGTCCTCACCGGCATCACTCCCGACATGCGCGCGTGGGACGAGGAGCTCTTCGGCCCGGTCGCGATGGTCTACCGGATGACCGACGTCGACGCCGCCCTCGAGCAGGCCAACGCCTCCGCCTTCGGCCTGTCCGGGTCGGTGTGGAGCGACGACCCGGACCGGGCCGCGGAGGTCGCCGCCCGGCTCGACGTCGGCATGGCCTACGTCAACGAGCACGGCACGACCATGCCGGGGCTGCCCTTCGGCGGGGTCAAGCGCTCCGGATACGGCCGAGAGCTCGCCTCGGACGGCATGAACGAGTTCGTCAACCGCAAGCTGGTGCGCGTGGCCGCGAGGTAGGCCCCGGGCGGTGACGAGGGACCAAGGGCCCTACAGCCGCCGCGCCAGCAGGCGAAGACTGCACGACATCGCCGGCAACGGGTGACGAGGGAGGGCGTGCGATGGGTGACCCCGTGATCGACGTCAGCGCCCTGGTCAAGACCTTCGGCCACGTCCGGGCGCTGGACGGCCTGGACCTCTCCGTCCGTCCCGGGGAGGTCCACGGGTTCCTGGGCCCCAACGGCGCTGGCAAGTCGACCGCCCTGCGGATCGTGCTCGGTCTCATGCGCCCCACCGCAGGGAGCGCGCGGCTCTTCGGCAGGGATCCCTGGGCCGAGGCCCCGCAGCTGCACCGCCGGCTGGCCTACGTCCCGGGTGACGTCACGCTGTGGCCGAACCTCTCGGGTGGCGAGACGCTCGACCTGCTGCTGCGCATGCGCGGCGTGGACCCGGTGGCCAGTCGCAAGGACGAGCTGGTGGAGCGCTTCCGCCTGGACCTGCGCAAGCGGGGGCGGGCCTACTCGCGCGGCAACCGGCAGAAGGTCGTCCTCGTGGCGGCGCTGGCCGTCGACACCGACCTGCTCGTGCTCGACGAGCCGACGAGCGGCCTCGACCCGCTCATGGAGCAGGTGTTCCGCGAGTGCCTGGCCGAGCACCGTACCAGTGGCGGCACGGCACTGCTCTCCAGCCACGTGCTCAGCGAGGTGGAGCGCCTGGCCGACCGGGTCACGATCATCCGTGAGGGCCGCACGGTCGAGACCGGCACGCTCCCCTCGCTGCGACTGACCCAGCACGCCACGTCCGATGCGAGCCTCGAGGAGCTGTTCCTGGAGGTCTACCGATGAGCACCCTGACGGGTGCTCCGCTGCTGCTGCGTCAGGCGGTGCGACGCGACCGGGTCCTCGTCCCGGGGTGGGTGGCCGTCCTGGTGGTCATGACCTACGCCTCGGCGAGTGCGACGACGGCGCTGTTCGGCTCGAGCGCGGAGCGCGTCCGTCTGGCCACCGAGATCAACGGCCAGCCCGGGCTGCTCGCGCTCTACGGACCGATCCTCGACCCCGACAGCGCGGGCGAGCTGGCGATGTCGAAGCTCACGGTCCTCTACGCCCTCTTCAGCGCCGGCCTCTACGTCGCGGTGGTGAGACGCCACACGCGTGTCGAGGAGGAGTCCGGTCGCGCCGAGCTCGTCGGCGGCACCGTCGTCGGGCGCGATGCCCCCTTGGCAGCGGCCGTGATGGAGTGCGCCGCCCTGGCGATCGGGCTGGGGTGCCTCCTGGCCCTCGCGGGCACGGCTGGCGGTCTGCCGTGGGCCGGCTCGGTGTGGTTCGGCGTCGTGTGGGCCGGTACCGGGGTCGTGGCGACGGGTGTCGCGGCCGTGGCCTGCCAGGTCTCGGCGAGCGCGCGCACCTGCTCGGCACTCGCCGCGGGCGCGCTCGCCGGTGCCTACACGGTGCGGGCGGTCGGTGACGCGGTCGAGGGTCTCGGCTGGCTGTCCTGGCTCTCGCCCCTCGGCTGGAACACGCAGCTACGCGCCTGGTCCGAGCCCCGCTGGTGGGTGGTCGCCCTCTACCTCGTCACCTCTGCCGCACTGGTCGCCGTGGCGCAGCTGATGCGCTCGCACCGTGACCTCGGCGCCGGTCTGGTCACCATGCGCCCCGGACCCGTCCGGAGCCGGCTCGCCGGACCGTGGGGACTGACCCTGCGCCTGCAACGCACGTCCCTGCTCCAGTGGACGGTGGGCGTGGCCGCGATGGGACTGGCCTTCGGTGCCATGGCCCCGGGTTTCGACGACCTGCTCGCCGGCTCCGGCGGCGAGGAGCTCATCGACCGGCTCGGCGGGTCCTTCATCGGCGCCCTGCTCTCGGTCACCGCCATCCTCGTCACCCCCTTCGCGATCTCCGTCATCGCCGGGGCGTACCACGACCGGGCCGAGGGACGCACCGGGCTCGTGCTGGCCACGAGCGTCTCGCGAGCACGTTGGTTCGGCGCCACCGCCGGGGTCGCCCTGACCGGCAGCGCGGCGCTGCTGCTCGTCTGCGCGCTCGGGCTCTCGATCGGCTACGGGGCTGCCGGCGGCAGCGATGCGCCGTCTGCCGTACCGGCCGCGCTCGGCTGGATCCCGGCGGTGGGCGTCGTCGGCGGGGTGGCCCTGCTCGGCCTCGCGGTCGGTCGGCCCTGGCTGGGGTGGGCCTTCTTCGTCCTGTCGCTCACGCTGACGCTCGTCGGGGAGCTGCTGGAGCTGCCGGTGTGGCTGCAGGACCTGTCGCCGTACTCCGCGGTACCGATGTACCCGATCGAGCCGTGGCGGTGGCCCCCGCTGCTCGTCCTGACGGCGCTCGCCGCGCTCCTCGTGTCCCTCGCGTGGTTCGTCTTCCGCGCAGGGGACGTCGAGTAGTCACTGTGGTCGGTGGGCGATACTGGGTTTGAACCAGTGACCTCTTCCGTGTCAAGGAAGCGCGCTACCACTGCGCCAATCGCCCGGGTGCATGCAGGTGTCCTGCATGGTCGAGGTGGAGACGGGATTTGAACCCGTGTAGACGGCTTTGCAGGCCGTTGCCTCGCCTCTCGGCCACTCCACCACGAAGGTGTCATACCTTCCGAGCGGATGACCGGGTTCGAACCGGCGACCTCAACCTTGGCAAGGTTGCGCTCTACCAACTGAGCTACATCCGCGCGGCCCCGAGCGTTGCTCACGCCGAGGGCACGAAGAGACATTAGCCCATCGACCGTCCAGTCTCCCAACCGAGCACGAGCGACCGCCATGAGGGTCGCCAGCGCGACCGGGCGCCGGTCGCCGGTGACCTGACCGCCAGCGCACCGGCGTCACACCGACGGCCAGCAGCCGGCCCTTGGTCAGCAGATCTCGCACGCGATCCGGGGTGGCGGCTGCGCGCAGGTGGTGCCTCAGCAGCCGCTCCTTCCAGCTGGTGCGACCGGGGCCACCCGCCGCCCGGCTCGCTCACCGGCGTCATCTGGCGACCACGAGCAGCAGCACGTCGAGCACCGCGATCCCTATCGCCGCGCGGAACGGCGCCCGGCCGCTGCCGAACAGGGCGACACCAGCCAAGATGACGACTGCGGCCACGACCAGCACCAGGACACCGGCGGGGACAGCACCCGCGCCCACCGCGATGACTGCGGTCGCCGCGGTCAGACTGCCCACCGTCAGCAGAGTGGCCGCTCGGGGCCCGATGCGGTGCGCGAGCCCGCGGACGCCGGTCGCCTCGTCGTCGACCAGGTCTGGCAGGACGTTGACCAGGTGGGCACCGACCCCGAGGAGCGCGCCCGCGACGACGGTCGACCACTGCGGGAGTGTCGCGCCCGGCTCGACGAGCGCGACGAAGAGCGGCAGACCCCCGAAGGCGATGGCGTACGGGAGGAAGGACACCACTGTCGCCTTGACGCCCAGGTTGTACGACCATCCCGCCGCGACGCACACGAGGTGCACCATCCCCGCAACGATCCCGCAGGCCAGGGAGAGGACCACCGTGCCCACGAGCGCCGCGACGCAGGCGGCCCGGGTGGTCGACGTCGGGAGCTCGCCGGTCGCCAGCGGCTTGTCGACACGACCGACCGCGCGATCCCGGGGGGCGTCGATCAGGTCATTGCCCCAACCGATCGACAGCTGCCCGCTGAGCACGGCGGCCGTCACGAGGACCGCCCTCCCCGGACCCGAGAGGGTCGCGAGGGCAAGTACCGCAGCCAGCACCGTCACCGCCGTCGTCGGCAGGGGGTGAGCCGCCCGGAGGAGTGCCGGGACCCGCGGGTCAGGCATACCGCGACCCTATCCCGGCACGGTTGGTCCGGGCGGCGCCGAGGCCAGCACCTCCGCGACGTGCCGATGCAGGCGCGTCACGCACGAGGAAGGCCCCTGACCCGGCGTCTCCGCGGGTCAGGGGCCTTTCCTGCTGGTGGGCGATACTGGGTTTGAACCAGTGACCTCTTCCGTGTCACGGAAGCGCGCTACCATGACACGCAAGAGGTCACTGCACCAAACCCAGTATCGCCCACCCGCAGGAACGGCCCCTGACCCGCGGAGATGCCGGGTCAGGGGCCGTTCCTGCGGGTGGGCGATACTGGGGTTGAACCAGTGACCTCTTCCGTGTCAAGGAAGCGCGCTACCGCTGCGCCAATCGCCCGTGGAGCGGATGACCGGGTTCGAACCGGCGACCTCAACCTTGGCAAGGTTGCGCTCTACCAACTGAGCTACATCCGCACTCGCTGTCCCCGCACTGCGGTGACCGCGCTGAGCGAGATTAGCCCACAGTCTCACCAGAATCCAAACCGGGGGTGAACAGCCGCCCGGCAGGCCGCCCCATCGGGGTCGTAGGGTGCCCGCATGCCGACGCACGAGGTCACCAACCAGGTCCCGCCCTACGGCGGGCACGACGTCTTCGCGACCGACCAGGTCCTCGTCGAGGGGGTCGACCGCTGGGTCCCGGCCGGGCAGCGCGAGCCGGCCGTGGCCGAGCTCACCGCCCTGGGGGTGCGCGCCGGCTCCGACGAGGCCGGGCGCTGGGCCGACCTCGCCCAGCGCAACACCCCTCGGCTGGTCACGCACGACAGGTGGGGCCACCGTGTCGACGAGGTCGAGTTCGACCCCGCGTGGCACGAGCTGATGACCGTGGCGGCCGGCGCCGGGCTCACGGCCGTCCCGTGGACCCAGCCGGTCGGGACGGGCGCGCACGTGCGCCGGGCCGCGGGCTTCGTCACCTGGAGCCAGGTCGAGGCCGGCCACGTCTGCCCCATCACCATGACCAACGCGGCAGTCCCCGCCCTTCGCCACTCCCCCGAGCTGGCCGCACGCTGGGAGGGCAGGCTCGCCTCCCGCGAGTACGACTTCGGGCTGCGCGAGGTGCAGACCAAGGCCGGCGCCATCGCCGGCATGGGCATGACCGAGAAGCAGGGCGGCTCGGACGTCCGTGCCAACTCGACCCTCGCGGTGCGCAGTCCCGGCGGCCCGCTCACCGGCGAGACCTATCGGCTCACCGGTCACAAGTGGTTCTGCTCGGCACCCATGAGCGACGTCTTCCTCGTCCTGGCCAAGACCGCCGAGGGCGCGGCGCCGAGCTGCTTCCTCGTCCCCCGGGTCCTCGAGGACGGGACGCGCAACCCCTTCGCCCTGCAACGCCTCAAGGACAAGCTCGGCGACCGGTCCAATGCCTCCTCCGAGATCGAGCTCGACGGCACCTGGGGCGCGCTCGTCGGGGAGGAGGGAAGGGGGGTCCGCGCGATCATCGACATGGTCTCGACGACGCGCCTGGACTGCGTGCTCGGCTCCGCCGCGACGATGCGCGCGGCGCTCACCCGGGCCGTGCACCACACGCGGTACCGGTCGGCCTTCGGTGCGCGACTCGTCGACCAGCCGCTCATGCGCAATGTCCTCACCGACCTGGCACTGGAGTCCGAGGCCGCGACCCTGCTCGGCCTGCGGCTGGCGCACGCGCTCGACGAGGGCGAGAGCGAGCTGACGCGGCTGGGCGTCGCCGTCGGCAAGTACTGGGTGTGCAAGCGGACCGCACCCTTCGTCGCGGAGGCGCTCGAGTGCCTGGGCGGCAACGGCTACGTCGAGGAGCACGGCATGGCGCGGCTGTACCGCCAGGCCCCGCTCAACTCGATCTGGGAGGGCTCGGGCAATGTCAACGCACTCGACGTCCTGCGCGCCCTCGGCAAGGAGCCGGCCGCGCTCATGGCGCTGCTCAAGGAGGCGTCGGCCGCCCGCGGACGGATCGCGGTGCTCGACACCGCGCTCGACGACCTCGAGGGCGACTGCGCCGGGCTGGCGTCGGTCGACCCGGTCGAGCTCGCGGCGGGCAGCCGACGGCTGGTCGAGCGACTCGCCCTCACGCTGCAGGGCAGCCTGATGGTGCTGCACTCCCCCGCGGAGATGGCCGAGGCCTTCGTCGCCTCGCGCCTCGGCGGGGCGAAGGGGGACACCTTCGGCACCCTCGACGCCGGCCTCGCCGCGCTGGCCGGGCCGAGCGCGATCGACCGCTCGGACGTCAGCTCTTCCTGAGCCGGGCCTGCTCGGCGAGGACGTCGAAGTCGGCCTCGGGCCACTGCGGGTCGAGGTCCGTGAGGTGCTCCTTGAGCAGGTTCATCACCGCGAGCCGGGCATACCACTTGCGGTCCGCGGGCACGACGTACCAGGGGGCGACGTCCGTGGACGTCCGGTCGATGACGGCCTGGTAGGCCTCCTGGTACTCCGCCCAGTGACCGCGCTCGTCGATGTCGCCGGGGTTGAACTTCCAGTGCTTGTCGGGGCGCTCCAGCCGTTCGGTGAGGCGCGCCTTCTGCTCGTCCTTGCTGATGTGCAGCATGACCTTGACGATCGTCGTGCCCTTGTCGGCGACGGCCTTCTCGAAGGTGTTGATCTGGCCGTACCGGCGCGACCACTGCGCGCGGGGCACGAGGTCGTGGACGCGGACGATGAGGACGTCCTCGTAGTGGCTGCGGTCGAAGACGCCGATCACGCCCGGCTCGGGCAGGGCATTGCGGATCCGCCAGAGGAAGGGGTGCTTCTTCTCCTCCGCCGTCGGCTGCTTGAAGACGTGGATCTGCACGCCCTGCGGGTCGACCGCGCCGACGACGTGGCGCATGATGCCGCCCTTGCCCGCGGTGTCCATCCCCTGCACGACGAGCAGGACGCTGCGCTGGCCACCTCCCTTCGCCTCCGCGTAGAACCGCTCCTGCAGGTGCGAGACCTCGTCCGAGAGGTCCGCCAGGGCCTCCTGGCCGGCCGCCTTGTCCCCGTCGAAACCGGGGGTGCTGCGGGGGTCGATCGCGCCGAGGTCGGTGCCCTCGCCCGCGCGCAGGGCGTCACCGAAGGGGGTGTCCGGCGACTCGGTCGACGAACCGGACTTCGTGGCTGACGTCTTCTTGGCCATCTGCGCATCATGTCAGCCCGGCGCGTCGTGCGGCAGACTGCCGGGTATGCGGATCCTCAGCGCGGACGACGCGGCGGTGCCGTGCTCCCCCGGTGACGAGGTCGACGACGCCACCCTCGACGCCCTCTACGGGCACACCGGGGACCTGCTCCGGCTCAACTTCGTCACCACGCTCGACGGCGCGGCGACGGGGGGTGACGGCCTGTCGGGGACGATCAACTCCGCCCCCGACCACCGCGGCTTCGCCGCGATGCGCCGGGCCGCCGACGTCCTGCTCATCGGTGCCGGGACGGTGCGGGCCGAGGAGTACGGGCCGGCGCGCGTGCCAATGGTCGTCGTCTCGCGGTCCGCGCAGCTGCCCGAGACGGTCCGCGGCTCGCAGGGCGTGGTGCTCGCGACGAGCTCGTCCTGCGGCGCCACCGAGAGCGGGACCGTGTGGCTGTGCGGCGAGGACACCGTCGACCCGGCCACGGTGGTCGAGCGCGCCCGGTCGTCCTTCGGCCCCCACGTCCTGTGCGAAGGGGGCCCGACGCTCGCTGCCGAGCTGGTCGCCGCCGGGCTCGTCGACGAGCTCGCGCTCTCGTGGACCCCGCGCCTGGTCGGGGGTGGTCGCGGGGAGCACCCGCGGATCCTCGACGGCGCGGACCTCGACGTGCAGCTGTCGAGTCGGCACCTCCTCGAGGAGGACGGGACGCTCCTCGGCCTGTGGCGCGTGGACCGCTAGCGGACGAAGTCGGTCACCACGGCGTCCCAGCGCCGCGGGTCGACGTTCCACTCCTTGCAGTGCCGGGCCAGGGACCACGGCTCGAAGGTGATGAGGTCCGGCCGCGCGGCGGCCAGCGCCTCGCTCGGCCCGACGGGGACGAACTCGTCGTCGCGCGAGTGGATGAGCAGCATCCGGTGGGAGAGCTCGTCGGCGCGCTTGACCCAGTTGGTGCGCGCGACGTCGACGCTCTCGGACACGCCGACGAGCCTGCGGGCCCAGGGCTGGCCCATGAGGGCATTGCCCAGCCGGGAGACGGGTGAGGGGACCCGGTGCAGGTCCGCGTGGTGGGTCAGCACGTCGCCCCAGTCGACGACGGGCCCGTCGAGCACCGCGCGAGAGACGACGCTGGCCAGGTCGGACCGGTCGAGGAACTGCAGGATGATCGCTCCGCCCATCGACCAGCCGACGAGGACGATCTCCTTGGCGCCACGGGCCCGGGCGAGCGTGACCGCGTCCTCGATGTCGCGCCACTCGGACAGGCCGAGGTTGTAACGGCCGTCGGGCCCCTGGGGCGCGTCACCGTCGTTGCGGTAGCTCGGCACGAGGCAGGTGAGTCCCGCGGCGTGGAGGGCGGGGACGCCGCGCAGCGTCTCGTGGCGGCGGGCGCCCCGACCGTGGACGAGCACGGCCCACCGCGACCCGTCCCCGTGCTCGCTCGGCACGACCCAGGCGGGCATGGGACCGAGGTCGGAGGGCACGTGGACGTGCTCGGTGGCCAGCCCGAGGTCGAGCTCCGGGTCCCGCGCGTAGTAGTAGCTGTTGAACCGGGCCGGGCCCGGCTGGAGGATCCCCTCGTCGACGGCGAGGAGCTGGCGCCGCACCCGCTGGAGCCGGTGGTCGACCTCGAGCACGCCGCCGATGCGCGCGTGACCGCGTCCGCCGTCGAACCACAGTCCGTAGCGGCCGGGGACCAGCAGGTCGGGCCCGCCGGAGAGCGTGACGCTGTCGGTGTGGACGACGTGGATCACCGTGTCGTCAGGGCGCACCAGCTCGGGGGTGAGGACCCGGCGGGCGAAGTAGGACGCGCTGCCCACCCACACGGAACCGGCCCCGGCGAGCGCCGATCCGGCAGCGACGGCGCCGTAGGTCAGGGCCCGCTCGGCCACCGTGCGCTTCTTCACGCGCTCATCGTCTCAAAAGTCCTGCGCCACAGGCAGAATGTGACGAGTGACACCACAGCTGCCCGACGTGGCCCTCGACCCGATGCTCGCCAAGGCCGTCAAGGAGGTCCCCGCGGCCGACGCCGTCGACGGCGGCTACTCGTACGAGCCGAAGTGGGACGGGTTCCGCTGCCTCGTCCGCAAGGACGGCGACGAGGTCGAGCTCGTCAGCCGGGGCAAGAAGCCCCTGACCCGGTACTTCCCCGAGCTCGTCGTGGCCATCCGGGAGCACCTGCCCGGGAGCGCGGTCGTCGACGGCGAGATCGTCGTGCGCAGCGGCGAGCCCGGCGCGCAGCGCCTGGACTGGGAGGCGCTCGGGCAGCGCATCCACCCCGCCGAGTCGCGCATCACCAGGCTCGCCGACGAGACGCCCGCCGAGCTCATCGCCTTCGACCTGCTCGCCGTGGGGGGCGAGGACGTGACGAGCCTCTCCTTCGCCCGGCGCCGGGAGCGGCTCGAGTCGCTCTTCGACGGGATGGCGAAGGGAGCGCCGCTGCACCTCACGCGGGTGACGCGGGACGCGGACGAGGCGACGGACTGGTTCACCCGCTTCGAGGGCGCGGGGCTCGACGGGGTCGTCGCCAAGGCGCTCGACTCGCCGTACTCGCCCGGCAAGCGGACAATGCTCAAGATCAAGCACAAGCGCACCGCCGAGGCCGTCGTCACCGGCTACCGCGTGCACAAGTCCGGGCAGGGCGTGGGGTCGCTGCTGCTCGGGCTCTTCCACGAGGGACAGCTGTTCAACGTCGGCGGCATCGCGGCCTTCACCGCGCAGCGCCGCCTCGATCTCGTCGAGGAGCTCGAGCCGCTCGTCAAGCGGGACGCGAGCGGGGAGGTCGAGCACGCGGAGACCGACCGCTCGCGCTTCTCCTCGGCCAAGGACGTGAGCTTCGTGCCGCTGCGGCCCGAACGGGTCGTCGAGGTCGCCTTCGACCAGCTCGAGGGGTCGCGTTTCCGGCACACCGTGCAGTTCCTGCGGTGGCGGCCCGACCGCGAGCCCGAGTCGTGCACGCTCGAGCAGATCGACCGGGCGCTGGCCTACGACCTGGGCGAGGTCCTGGACTGAGTCACTCGATCCGGTTCCCCTCGCTGTCCCAGTGCTCCGCGACCTTCTTGCTCGGCTGCACGCGCGGTGGCTCGCCGGGCATCTTCGGGTAGTCGGGCGGGAAGTTCAGCTCGCCGCCGGGCAGGTCCTCCCAGAGCTGCAGGAGCGGATCGAGCGAGTACGCCTGCTCGTCCATGTCCGCCCACGGGTCGCCCTCGGCGAGGTGGTCGCGCACGGTCGTGAGGTTGTACTCGGCCGGGTCGGTGACGGCCGCGAGCTGCGCCCAGGTCATCGGGGTGCTCACGGGGGCGCCGGGGCGGGCGCGCAGGCTCCACGCGCCGGCGATCGTGCGGTCCCGGTTGTTCTGGTTGAAGTCGACGAAGATCCGGCTCCCCCGCTCCTCCTTCCACCAGGCCGTCGTCACGCCGTCGTCGCGCCGCTCGAGCTCACGGCCGAAGCCGATCGCCGCGTGCCGCAGCTCCTCGAAGGACCACCGTGGCTCGACCCGGACGTAGACGTGCACGCCACGGTTGCCGCTCGTCTTCGGGTAGCCGCGCATCCCGAGCTCCTCGAGCAGCTCGCGAGCGACGTCGGCCACGCGCTGCGCGTCGACGAAGCTCGTCCCCGGCTGCGGGTCGAGGTCGATCCGCAGCTCGTCGGGATGGTCGACGTCGGGCCGGCGCACCGGCCACGGGTGGAAGGTCAGCGTCCCCATCTGCGCGGCCCACACCAGTGCGGCGGGCTCCGTGGGGCACAGCTCGTCGGCGGTCCGCCCGCTGGGGAAGGCGATCTCGACCGTCTCGACCCAGTCGGGCGCGCCCCGCGGGAGCCGCTTCTGGTAGAAGCCGTCGGCGTCCTTGTCCCGCGGCCCGACCGCCAGCCGCATGCCCTCGCGCCACCCGTCCGGCCAGCGCTCCATGGCCGTGGGCCGGTCACCGATCGTGCGCATCATCGCCTCGCCGACGTCGGCGACGTAGCGGCACACGTCGAGCTTGGTCAGCTCGGGGGTGCGACCGGTCGCCTCGTAGATGACCCGGTCGGGACTCGAGACGCGCACCTCCCGGTCGCCGGCGGGCACCATCTCGGCGGGGGTCTTGGCCATGCGGTCAGCGTAGGACCACGGGCGGGCGAAGGGAGGCGCGCGGGACCCCCTTCGCCCTACCGACGCACGAGCTCCAGGTAGCGATCGGCGATGGGCCCCGCGACCGACGCCCCGCCGGCGCCGTCCTCGACGAAGACCGCGACCGCCAGGTCGTCCTGCGCGACGATCATCCAGGCGTGCGTGCGCGGGGGCGAGTCCGAGCCGTACTCGGCGGTGCCGGTCTTGGCGATGACCGGACCGCCCGTGTTGTCCGCGAGGAAGGTGGCCGACCCGTCCGTGACGACGGCGCGCAGCATCCGACGCAGCTGATCGGCCTCCGCGGAGGTGACGGAGCCACCCTTCGCCGGCGCCTTGGCGCGGCCCGGGAGCAGGACGGGGGCGACCCGGTGACCGGCGACGATGCTCGACATGACGGTGGCCATCGACAGGGGGGTGGCGACGACCTCGCCCTGGCCGATGCTCGTCGCGGCGAGCTCGGTGCCCGTGGGGGCCGAGGGCACCTCACCCATGGCCGCCGGGACGCCGAGGGCGGGCTGCTGGGTCATGCCGAGCGCCGATGCGGCAGAGCCGATCCCGTCGGCCGGGAGCCGGTCGCGGGCACCGATGAGAGCGGTGTTGCACGAGGTGGCGAGTGCGTCCTGGAGGCTCATCGCGCCGTTGCGGCCGGAGGGGAAGTCGTCGTGGTTCTTGAACTCGCGCCCGTCGACCTCGATCGTGCGCGGGCAGTCGAGCTGTGTGCGCGGGGTCGCGCCGGCACGCAGCTGGGCCAGGGCCGTGACCGGCTTGAAGGTCGAGCCGGGCGCGTACTGCCCGAGGGTCGCCGTCGTCTGGCCTCCGCCGCCCTCCGCGCTGGCGAGCGCGAGGACGTGCCCGTCGGACGGTCGGACGGCGACGATCGCCCCGGCCTTGCGCAGGTCGGCCAGCGAGTCCTCGGCCGCCGCCTGGTGGGTGATGCTCAGGGTGGTGCGCAGGTCCGTGCCGTCGACCGCGTCGACGCGGTGCAGCTCGCGCGCGGTCCCGTCCTCGGCGACGGCCTCGACGGTGAAGCCGGACCTGCCGCGCAGCTGCTTGTCGCGCGAGGCCTGCAGGCCGCTCAGCCCGACGACGTCGCCCTCGCGCACCTGCGGGTCCGCCTCGATGACCTCGGCGGTCGCCGGGCCGACGCGGCCGAGGACCTGGGCCGCGAACCCGGAGGACGGGGCGAGGTCCATCGTCCCGTCGATGAGCCGGGCACCCTCGATGTCGGGCACGGCACGGCGCACCGCGTCGAGCTCCCGGGCGTCGGCGCGCAGGACGATCGCCTCGACGAAGGCCTCGTCGCCGGCCGACTCCACGGCCCGGACGAAGGGAGCCACCGTCACGTCGGCTGCCTCGGCGAGCGCCTCGGCGGACTCGCCGGCCGACCCGGCCGACACCCGGCCCCGGTCGATGCCGACCCGCACGACCGCCCGCGGGGTGACGATCCTGTCGCCGCCGTCGCCGAGCACCTCGCCGCGCTCGGCGACCACGCGCGAGGCGCGCAGGACCTCCCCTTCGGCCAGGTCGGGAGCGAGCACGCTCGGGGCCCAGTCGCCCGTCCACGTCTCCCCGGAGCGGGTGAGCGGCAGGTCGGAGGTGTACCGCCACGGCTCCTTGCCCTCGTGGACGGTCCACGAGACGTCGAGGCGCACGGTCGCGGCGTCGCCCTCGTCGGGGACCGCGACGTCGGTGACGTCCACCTCGGGGCGCAGCCGCCCCATCCCGGCGAGGACGTCGTCGAGCTCCTCCTGGGCGGTCGTCCGGTCATCGACCTGCAGGGCCGCGGGCACGCGACCGGCGGCGAGGTCGGCAGCGACCCGGTCACCCAGCTCGCGCGCGGCATCCGTGCCGTCGTCGCGGTGGGTCCACCAGTAGCCGCCCACGGCGACGAGCAGGGCGAGTGCCACGACGGCGGCGAGCAGGGAGCGGGCACGTCGGGGACGACGTCGGGGCTGGTCGGTCACGGGCACGAGTCTCCCCGTCGGGATCCCTCCTCGCAGCGCGGGGGTCACGGCGGTCACCGCGGCGCGGTGAGATGGACGTCCGACGTTCACCTCGTCGCGCTGCGCGCAGCACCTGCGCGGCCTAGGGTCGCGGGGGCCACACCCCATCCCTCCCAGGAGCCCGCCCAGATGCCCTCTCGTCGACGCCGCGCCCTCGCGGCCCTGACCCTCGCCCCCTTCGCCCTCACCGGGCTGGCCGTCGTCGCGCCGAGCGCGTCCGCCGCCTCGCCCGACCTCGTGGTCTCCGAGGCCTACGGGGGCGGAGGCAACTCCGGTGCCACCCACAGAAGCGACTTCGTCGAGCTCGCCAACCGCGCGCAGAGCGACGTCGACCTCACCGGCTGGACGCTGCGCTACTACTCGGCGAGCGGCACCACCGCGCAGACCACGCCCTTGTCGGGCACGGTCGTCGCCGGCGGGCGCTACCTCGTCAAGCAGGCCGACGGGGCCAACCAGAGCGGCACCGCGCTGCCGCTGCCGACGGCGGACGCCACGGGCACCGTCGCGATGTCCTCCTCCGGTGCGCGCGTCGAGGTCGTGGGGCCCGACGGGCAGGTCGTGGACCGCCTCGGCTGGGGCGGGGCCAGCCCGGCCGAGGGCGCCTCCGCGGACGCGACGAACAACGCGACCTCGGTCGCGCGCCGGGACATCTGCACGGACACGGACAACAACGCGGCCGACTTCGTCGTCGGTGCACCGACCCCGCAGAGCTCCAGCACGGCTGCGGTGGTCTGCGAGCCCGACGACGGCGGCGAGCCGCCGGTCGACGAGCCGGAGACCATCGCGCGGATCCAGGGCAGCCACCACCTCAGCGAGCTCGACGGCACCGCCGTCAACGAGGTGGAGGGAGTCGTCACGGCGGTCTCGCGCAACGGGTTCTGGATGCAGAGCACCACGCCGGACGACGACGCCGCGACCTCTGAGGGCATCCTCACCTACACCCGCTCCGCCCCGTCGGTGGCCGTCGGGGACACGGTGAGCGTCGACGGCTTCGTCGACGAGTTCCGTCCCGGGGGCTCGGGTGGCTGGGACAACCTGACGACCACCGAGATCGTCTCCCCCGCGGTCACCGTCACCGGCCGAGGTGAGGTCCCTGTCCCCGTCGTGCTCGGCGAGGACCGCACCGCACCGCAGCAGACGGTCGACGCCGAGGACCCCAAGAGCGTCGAGTACGACGACGCGGACTTCCGCCCCGACCGCGACGCCATCGACTTCTACGAGTCGATGGAGGGCATGCAGGTCGGCGTCCGCGACGCCCAGGTCGTCGGCCCGACGGGCTACGAGATCCCGGTCGTCCCCGGCTCCGGCGTCGACGCGACCCGCACCGAGGCGGGCGGCGTCCTGTACTCCGGCTACGACCACCCCAACGCGATGCGCGTCCTCGTCGACGACGCCCTGCTGCCCTCGGGATCGCTCCCGGACGCCGACGTGCGCGACACCCTCCCCGGTCTCGTCGCCGGACCGCTCGACTACTCCTTCGCCAACGTCAAGCTGCTGGCGACGCAGGTCCCGACGGTCGCCGACGGCGGCCTGGAGCGCGAGGTCGCGCCGCAGCAGCACGACCGCCAGCTGTCCGTCGCCGCGTTCAACGTCGAGAACCTCGCGCCGCAGAACCCGCAGGACAAGTTCGACCGGCTCGCCGGGCAGGTCGTCGACAACCTGCGCAGCCCCGACGTCATCGCGATGGAGGAAATCCAGGACGCGAGCGGCCCGGCCGACGACGGCACCGTCGACTCGACGGCGACCACGGACAAGCTCATCGCGGCCATCGAGGCGCAGGGGGGCCCGACCTACGAGGCGCACTGGGTCGACCCCCAGGACAAGGCCGACGGCGGCCAGCCCGGCGGCAACATCCGCAACGTCCTGCTGCACCGCACCGACCGCGACCTCGACTTCGTCGAGCGCAGCTCGGGTGCGGCCGACCACGCCACGAGCGTCGGCACGGACAAGAAGGGCGCCTACCTCACCGAGTCCCCCGGCCGCATCGCGCCGTCCTCGCCCGCCTTCGACGGCAGCCGCAAGCCGCTCATCGCCGAGTACCGGTACCGCGGCGAGCGCGTCTTCGTCGCCGCCGTGCACTTCAGCTCGAAGGGGGGCGACGACCCGCTCTTCGGTCGCTGGCAGCAGCCGGTGCGCTCGAGCGAGGACGACCGCCACGCGCAGGCCCGTGAGGTCCGCGCGCTGACCGACGACCTGCTCGCCGCCGACCCGGACGCGAAGCTCGTCGTCGCCGGTGACGTCAACGACTTCGAGTTCAGCGAGACCACGGACATCCTCGAGGGCTCGGGCCCGACGGCGATGACCGACCTGCCGCGGACGCTGCCCGAGCACGAGCAGTGGACCTATGTCTACGAGGGCAACAGCCAGGTGCTCGACCACATCCTGCTCTCGCCGGCGCTCGCGACGCTCGACGGCAGCGGCAGCGGCAGCGGCACGGGCCGGGGCACGCGCCCCGCGTTCACGTACGACATCGTGCACACCAACTCCCCCTTCGCCGACCAGGACAGCGACCACGACCCGCAGGTCGTGCACCTGGACCTCAAGAGGTGACCGGGCGCGACGTGGCCCCCGGAAGTTCTGCGGGGGCCACGTCGTTGCATGATGGACGCACCCAGCCAGAAGGAGTCTTCGCATGATGGAGCCCACCGACCGCGACTACGCGGTCACCAAGACCGACGAGCAGTGGCGGGCCGAGCTCAGCCCCGACGAGTTCTCCGTGCTGCGCGCAGCGGGGACCGAGCGGCCCTTCACCGGTGAGTACACCGACACCCAGACGGAGGGCGTCTACGCCTGCCGTGCCTGCGGCAGCGAGCTCTTCGCCTCCGACACCAAGTTCGAGAGCCACTGCGGCTGGCCCTCCTTCTACTCCCCCCTCGCCGGGGACCGGGTGGAGTACATCCAGGACGACTCCCTGCCCGGCCGCCCCCGCATCGAGGTCCGCTGCGCCAACTGCGGCAGCCACATGGGTCACGTCTTCGAGGGAGAGGGGTACGACACCCCCACCGACCAGCGCTACTGCATCAACTCGATCTCGATGACGCTGCGGCCCGCTCAGGGCTGAGCGACGCCTCACCCGCCTCAGGATTCTCGGGTCACCCGATAAACCTCGCCTTCGCAAGGGTTTCTAACTCTTGCGAAGGCGAGGTTTCTCTTGCCCAGCGCTCACGCGACCCGGGCGAGCGCTTCCATGACGGCACGGATGATCCGTTCCGGGTGGAACAGATCGGCCCAGACCACGCGGATGACGATGTAGCCACGGGCGCGGATGCGGTCCTCACGCTTCTTCTCCCTGAAGAGGGCGTCCGGCCCGCCGTCGCTGTACTTGACCTTGCCGTCGAACTCGAGGAGCACGGGAGTGTCCTCGATGCCCAGGTCGACGCGGGCGAACACCACCCCGTCGCGATCGGCGATGGGCAGCTGGGAGACCACCCGGAAGCCGGCCCCGAGGAGGATAGCCCGCGTCACGCTCTCCCCCAGCGACTCCGCGTCACCGTCGGACCACGCCAACGCGCACCGGGCCCGTCCGGCGTGCGGCCACCCGGACACCCGCTCGAACGCCGTCTGCAGCTGCTGCACGTCGACCCGCTGCGCGTGCAAGGCTGCGTCGATCGAGGCCACCCCCGGCAGGACCCCGTGGTCCAGACAGATCTGGATGAGCGCCGTCGCCGTGTCGGTTGCCGGTCCCCAGGGCGTGTCCAGGGGTGTGTCACGCAGGGGGCGTAGCCGGATGTGTCGGGTACTCGCCTCCCGCTGGATCGGGCGTGCCAGGTCGGCAGGCACGACGGGCACCTCGAAGAGCGGGATCCCGTATGCGGCCGCCGCGGTGGCACCGACGAGGACCGCGTCTGGGTACATCCGCAGGGCCGCCCGGGCGAGCAGGCGACGTTCCTCCCCCTTCGTCCGTGCCCCGGGTGAGGTGTACGCGCCACGACAGAGGCGACGGATGACTCCGCGGCGCACGCCGGCGATCAGCACCTCGTCGCGCAGGCCGACGCCCAGCGCCTCCTGCCGCGTGAAGATGCCGTCGGGCAGTGTCAGCAGCTGCGCGAAGGGGGTCTCGGTGACGTCGATCATGGGCTCACCCTGATGTCGCCGACCAGGACCTGACCGGCCGGTCTTCGGGCTGGGGACAGTCGCCGCTCGCAGTGCCCGGATGTGGATCGAGCGACGCAGCTGTGCCTCAGCAAGAGAAACCTCGCCTTCGCAAGAGTTTCAAACTCTTGCGAAGGCGAGGTTTATCGGGTGACCCGAGAATCCTGGGGCAGGTGGGGCGCCTCCCTCAGCGCAAGCCACCCACCAGCGCCGAGACGCTCACCCGCGGGCCGGTGAAGAAGGGGATCTCCTCGCGCACGTGCAGGCGGGCCTTGGAGGCGCGCAGCTCGCGCATCAGGTCGACGATGCGGTGCAGCTCGTCGGCCTCGAAGGCGAGGATCCACTCGTAGTCGCCGAGGGCGAAGGCGGGGATGGTGTTGGCACGCACGTCCGGGAAGTCCTTGGCCATCGCGCCGTGCTCGGCGAGCATGAAGCGGCGGTCCTTGTCGTCGAGGACGTACCAGTCGTAGGAGCGCACGAAGGGGTAGACGCACACGTAGTCGCGCGGCTCCTCGCCGGCCATGAAGGCCGGGACGTGGCTGCGGTTGAACTCGGCCTGGCGGTGCACGGCCGCGTTGGACCACACCGGCTCGAGGTGGGCGCCGAGCTCGGTGCGCAGCAGCCGCTTGTACGCGTCCTGGAGCAGCTCGATCTCGTCGGCGTGCCACCAGACCAGCAGGTCGGCGTCGGCGCGCAGGCCACCCACGTCGTAGACGCCGCGGATGCGCACGCCGCCGTCGGTCACCTCGGCGAAGAGGGCCTCGACCTCCTGCACGAGCGCATCCCGGTCGGTGTCGCCGAGCGGGGTGGTGAGCGCGAAGGCGGAGAACATCGCGTAGTGGATGCTGCTGTTGATCGCCTCGAGCTGCTCGCGGGTGGGCTTCTCGGGTGCGGGCCGGGTGGTCATGCGGACTCCTGTCGGGTGGTGGACGAAGGGGGCAGTGCGTCGAGGACCGTGGTGGCGGTCGCGGCCGCGCCGGCGAGGACGGCGCCGATGCCGACGCCGTCGTAGGCGGCACCGGCGACCTCGAGCCCGGGCAGGGCGGCGACGGCGGCGCGCACTGCGGCGACCCGGTCAGTGTGCCCGAGGTCGTACTGCGGCAGCCCGCCGCCCCAGCGCTGCACGTGGACGTCGACGGGCTCGGGCAGGGGTGCGCCGACGGCCGCGCCGATCTCGGTCAGGGCGACCGCGGTCAGCTCGTCGTCGTCGCGCTGCAGCGCGGCGACGTCGCCGGCCCGGCCGGCCGAGGCGCGCAGGAGGAGGACGTCCTCGCTCGCCTCGCCGACCCATGCCCACTTGGTCGCGGCGAAGGTGCTGGCCTTGATGGTGCGCCCGTCGACGGCCGGCACGAGGAACCCGCTCCCCGGCAGGTCGGGGGCGCCGGCGCGCGGCAGCGCGAAGGTCATGACCGCCATCGACGCGTACTCGATCCCTGCGAGCGCAGCGGCGGCTGCCGGGGCGTGGTCGGTGAGCAGGCGGGCCGTCGGGGCGGCCGGCACGGCGAGGACGACGGCGTCGGCGTCATGGACCACGGGGGCCTTGGTCGCGCCGGCGACGACCTGCCAGCCGGTGCTCGTGCGGCGGACGCGGCGCACGAGGGCACCGCTGTCGATCCGCCCACCGGCGTCGGTGACGCTGCGTGCCAGGGCGTCCGCGAGCGTGCCGATGCCCCCGACGAGTCCCATCACGCGCGGGCGCGGGGGTGCGTCGGCGGGCGGGAGCAGCGACGCGACGGCCTCGGGCATCGCCAGCCCCTCGCTCATCGCGGCCCACAGCACCGGCATGGTCGCGCGCAGGGAGAGCCGGTCGACCCGGCCGGCGTAGACGCCACCGAGGAGCGGCTCGACGACCCGGTCGACGACCGCCCGGCCGTACACGGCGCCCACGGACGCGGCGACGCTCACGTCGTCGGCGTCGAGGACGAAGGGAGCCGGTCGCGCGGCGCGGGCGACCTCCCCTTCGTCGAGCAGGCCGGCGAGATCCGTCTCCGGGCCGGGGACGCCGAGGAAGCTGCGGCCGGGCACGGGGTGCCGCGCGCCACGCGACCAGATGGCGGCGGGGACGGGCTCGGGGTGCACGACCCGGTCGGCGAGACCGAGGTCGGCGAAGAGGGCGCGCCCCGCGGCGCTCGAGGCCACGACCGACTCGGCACCGACGTCGACGAGCACTCCCCCGACCTCCGCCCGACGGACCTTGCCGCCGGGGCGGTCGCCCCCGTCGAGGAGGGTGAGCTCGAGCTCGGGTCGCGCCCTCAGGAGGTGGTGGGCCGTGGCCAGCCCGGCGAGGCCCCCACCGACGACGACGACACGCGAACCCATGCCCCGAGTCTCCCACCCGCGCAGATGGAACCGATCGGTGCCCTCGTCGCGTCTGAGGCACGAGACGGTCGGGACCGCCCGACCGCGCGAGCAGCAGGGGGCAGCACGATGAGGACCACGCAGACGAGGACCTGGGCGGCACTCGTGGCGGCGGGCGGGATCGCCCTCGCCGGCTGCAGCGCCGGCGGCTCCGAGGGCGGCGACGCCGTCGGGCCGGAGAGTGGGGCGAGCGCGGCGTCGGACTCCGCAGCCGGGTCGGGCGAGGCCGCGAAGGACGTCAGGAGCGCCGGCAGCTACAAGGCCCCGAGCAACGCCCACGTCGCGCGGACGGCCCGCATGTCGATCACCGTCGAGGACGTCGAGCAGGCCAGCGCCAAGGTGCGTTCGGCGGCGAGCGAGGTCGAGGGCTACGTCTCGTCCGAGGACTCGCGGGCCGCGACCGACGAAGGGGGCCGCGCCTGGGCCGAGATCACCGTCACCGTGCCCGTCGCCGAGCTGGACGCGACGATGACGACGCTCGCCGACGTCGGCCACGTCACGCAGCGCACGAGCACGGCCGAGGACCTCAGCTCGCAGTACACGGACACGTCCTCGCGGGTGCGGACCCTCACGCGGTCGGTCGAGCGCCTGCGCAAGCTCATCGCCTCCACCGAGGACCTGAGCCAGATCGTCACGCTCGAGGACGAGCTGTCCACGCGCGAGGCGGACCTCGAGTCGATGGTCAGCCAGCGCACGGCCCTGGAGCGGCGGACGACGACGGCCCCCGTGACGGTGAGCCTGTCGACCGAGCCGCCTCCTGCGGACGGACCGGCCGAGGACGAGACCGGCTTCGGCGCCGGCCTGCAGGACGGCTGGCGGGCCTTCACCTCGGCGCTCGAGGTGGGCGCGACCGTGCTGGGCGCGGTGACCCCCTTCGCCGTGACCGGCCTGGTGCTCGGCGGCCCGCTCGTGTGGTGGCTGCGTCGCCGCACCCGCCGGCCGGGACTGACGGGGACTACCGCGCGCTGACGTCGTGCACGAGCTCGACGACGCGGGTGAGGACCACCGGGTCGGTGTCGGGCAGGACCCCGTGGCCGAGGTTGAAGATGTGACCGGGTGCGGCGCGGCCCTCCTGCAGGATGCGCCGCACCTCGCGCTCGACGACCTCCCAGGGGGCGAAGAGCAGCGCCGGGTCGAGGTTGCCCTGGACCGGGTGGGTGCTGCCGACCCGCTCGATGGCCTCGGCGAGGTTGACGCGGTAGTCGACCCCGATGACCTCGGTCCCTGCGCCGGCCATGTCGGGGAGCAGCTCACCGGTCCCCACGCCGAAGTGGATGCGCGGCACACCCGAGTCGGCGAGGGCGGCGAGCGTGGCGCGGCTGTGCGGTAGGACGTACCTGCGGTAGTCGGCCTTGGACAGGAACCCGGCCCAGCTGTCGAAGAGCTGGATCGCGCTGGCGCCGGCCTCGACCTGCACCTGGAGGAAGGCGGTCGAGATCTGGGTCAGGCGCTCGCACAGGTCGTTCCACAGCTGCGGGTCCCCGTGCATGAGCGACTTGGTCAGCTCGTGGTTCTTGCTCGGCCCGCCCTCGATCAGGTACGAGGCGAGGGTGAAGGGCGCCCCGGCGAAACCGATGAGCGGCGTCGGACCGAGCTCGAGGACGATCCGCCGGACGGACTCGGTGATGTCCGGGACCATCTCCGGCGTCAGCTCGGGGATGCGGTCGAGGTCGGCGCGGGACTCGAAGGGCTGGTCGAGTACCGGCCCGACCCCCGGCTCGATGTCGATGGCGATGCCCGTGGCCTCGAGCGGCACGACGATGTCGGAGAAGAAGATCGCCGCGTCGACGCGGTGCCGGCGGACCGGCTGCAGGGTGATCTCGGTGACGAGGTCGGGGGTGCGGCAGGCCTGAAGCATATCCGTCCCGCGACGGATCTCCCGGTACTCGGGCAGCGACCGCCCGGCCTGGCGCATGAACCACACCGGCGTGTGGGGCACGGACTCGCCACGCGCCGCGCGGACGAGGGGGCTGTCGGAGGGCGAGGCAGTGGTGGTCACGCTCGCATCCTCCCACGGTGACCGCAGGACGAAGGGGGGTCTCCCCCTTGGTCGCCGCCCCTCGGCGTGCCCTCCCGCGCGAACGGCCCCGCGCGACCTAGTCTCACGAGGTGGCCACCCGAGAGATCTCCGACGCACCGTCGCCGGACTTCGCCCGCGCACTGCGGAGCCTGCACGAGACCCGCCTGCGCCCCGAGGTCCGCCTCACCGAGGTGCCCGCGCCGACCCGGCTCGCCCCCGACGCCGTCGCGATGACCGCCGACATCGTCGACTCCGAGGACGGCGAGGACCTCGCGACCGGACGCTTCGTCCTGCTGCACGACCCGGCGGAGCCCGAGCCCTGGGGCGGTCCGTGGCGGGTCGTGACCTTCGCCCGGGCCGAGCTCGAGGCCGAGGTCGCCGGTGACCCGATGCTCGGTGCCGTCGGCTGGTCCTGGCTCACCGACGCGCTCGAGGCGCACGGGGTCGGCGACGCCAACCTCGCGGGCACCGTCACGCACGTCGTGTCGGAGTCCTTCGGCGACCTGGAGGACCGGGAGGTCGGCGTCGAGATGGAGATCCGTGCGTCGTGGAGTCCCGCCGACGCCTCCGTCGGCACCCACCTGCTCGCCTGGATCGACATGCTCGCCACCGTCGGGGGCCTGCCGCCCCTGCCGCCCGGAGTGGTGGCCCTCCCGGGGCGGCGTCGTTGAGCCAGCCGCCCGCACCGGACGGGAGCGCCGCCGAGGAGGCCCCGCTCCCCGTCCTCACCGCCCCCGCCGACGGGGTGCCGCCGGTCATCACCTCCGAGACCGAGCTCGACGACTGCGCAGCGGCGATCGCCTCGGGCACCGGCCCGGTGGCCCTCGACGCCGAGCGCGCCTCCGGCTACCGCTACGGCCAGAGCGCCTACCTCGTCCAGGTGCGCCGTGACGGCGCCGGCACCTGGCTCATCGACCCGGTGACGCTGCCCGACCTCGACCCCCTCGACCGGGCCATCGGCACCGGCGAGTGGATCCTGCACGCGGCCACCCAGGACCTGCCCTGCCTGCAGGACCTCGGCCTGTCGCCCCGCCAGATCTTCGACACCGAGCTCGGCGCCCGGCTCCTCGGGCTGCCCCGGGTGGGCCTGTCCGCCGTCATCGAGCACTACCTCGGGATCAGCCTGGCCAAGGAGCACTCGGCCGTCGACTGGTCGACGCGTCCGCTGCCCGAGCCGTGGCTGCGCTACGCCGCCCTCGACGTCGAGGTCCTCACCGAGCTGCGCAACCTCATGGGGATCGACCTGGCCGCGCAGGGCAAGAGTGAGTGGGCTCGCCAGGAGTTCGAGGCGCTGCTCACCTGGCGGCCGGCCGTCAAGGAGGACCCGTGGCGCCGCACCTCGGGTCTGCACAAGATCCGGCAGCCCCGGGTCCTCGCGACCGTGCGCGAGCTCTGGTACGAGCGTGACCGCATCGCCCGGGACCGCGACACCTCCCCCGGCCGCGTCATCCCCGACACCTCCCTCGTCGACATCGCGCTGGCCAACCCGCAGTCCGCGGGCGACCTGCCACGGGGCCACCGCGCGATCCAGCGCAGCCAGCGCGCCTGGCTCGACGCGGTCCAGCGCGCCCGCAACCTCGGCGACGACGAGCTGCCCGCACCCTCGCTGAAGTCGGACGGCCCCCCACCGCAACGCTCGTGGGCCAACCGTGACCCGATCGCGGCCGAGCGGCTGACGACGACGCGCGAGAGCCTCGGCGCCTTCGCCGAGGAGCACACGATCCCGATCGAGAACGTCTGCTCGCCCGACCCGCTCCGCCGGGTCATCTGGTCGCCGCCTGCCGAGCGCAGTCCCGAGGCCTTCGCCTCCGCGCTCGCCGACCTCGGGGTGCGCCCCTGGCAGCGCGAGATCGTCGCGCCGATGATCGCCGACGCCTTCGCCGCCCACCCCGACGCCTGACCTGCGCGCCTGGTGCGACCGTCCCTTCGAGACGGTGCTGCGCAACCTCCTCAGGGAACGTGTCTGCCCGGCCGCTCCCTCAGGGAACGTGTCTGCCCGGTTGCTCCCTCCAGGACGTGGCTGTCTGCCCGCCTGTGGGACGCGTCACTGCACGAGCTGATGGCAGATAAGCAAGCGCTTAGTAGCCTGAGGTCACCTGCACCACGACAGAGAGGCCAACCGTGCCCCGCACTTCTCGTGAGGTCGTCTTCGTCGACGGCGTCCGCACACCGTTCGGCAAAGCCGGGGACAAGGGCATGTACGCCCAGACCCGCGCCGACGACCTCGTCATCAACTGCATCCGAGAGCTCATGCGGCGCCACCCGCAGCTGCCGCCCGAGCGCGTGGAGGAGGTCGCGATCGCCGCGACCACCCAGATCGGGGACCAGGGCCTCACCCTCGGTCGCATGGCCGCGCTGCTGTCGGGCCTGCCCACCACGACCCCCGGTTACTCGATCGACCGCATGTGCGCGGGCGCGATGACCGCGGTGACCAATGTCGCTGGCGCGATCTCCTTCGGGTCCATCGACATCGCCGTGGCCGGGGGCGTCGAGCACATGGGCCGTCACCCCATGGGCGAGGGCGTCGACCCCAACCCGCGTGTCGTCGCCGAAAAGCTCGTCGACCCGTCCGCCCTCGTCATGGGCAAGACGGCCGAGAACCTGCACGACCGCTACCCGAGCCTCACCAAGGAGCGCTCGGACAAGTTCGCCGTCAACAGCCAGCGCAAGCTCGCCCGGGCCTACGAGGACGGCAGGATCCAGCCCGACCTCGTGCCGACCGCGACCCGCCACGCCGACAAGGGCTGGGGCCTGGCCACGGCCGACGAGCCCCCGCGCCCGCAGACGACGCTCGAGTCCCTGCAGAGCCTGAAGACCCCCTTCCGCCCGCACGGCAAGGTCACGGCCGGCAATGCCGCCGGTCTCAACGACGGTGCCACGGCCTGCATCCTCGCGGCCGAGGAGACCGCCCAGGAGCTGGGCCTGCCCGTCGGCATGCGCCTCGTCGAGTTCGCCTTCGTCGGCGTCGAGCCGGAGGTCATGGGCTACGGCCCCGTCCCCGCCGCGGAGAAGGCTCTGGGCAAGGCCGACCTGACGATCGACGACATCGGTCTCTTCGAGCTCAACGAGGCCTTCGCCGTGCAGGTGCTCGCCTTCCTCGAGCACTTCGGCATCGCCGACGACTCCGACAAGGTCAACCGCTACGGCGGCGCCATCGCCACCGGGCACCCGCTCGCCTCCTCCGGCGTGCGCCTCATGACGCAGCTGTCCCGGCAGTTCGCCGAGGACCCGAGCGTCCGCTACGGCATGACCGCCATGTGCATCGGCATCGGCATGGGTGGCGCCGTCATCTGGGAGAACCCGCACCACGCCGACTACGGCAAGGAGAACTGAGCATGAGCGAGCCCAAGCCCGAGGTCGTCACCCGCGCCCTCGTCCAGGACGTCCAGCTCCCCGCCGACGGCGGCACGCTGGCCCTGATCACCCTGGACAACGGCCACGACCACACCAGGCCCAACACCTTCGGTCCCGAGGGCCTGGCCGGCCTGTCAGCCGTCGTCGAGACCCTGCAGCAGCGTGCGGAGGCGGGCGAGATCGTCGCGGTCGCCGTCACCGGCAAGCCCTTCGTCTTCGCCGTCGGTGCCGACCTCTCCGGCGTCCCGGGTGTCGCCACCCGCGAGCAGGCCCTCGAGATCGCCCGCGCCGGCCACGCCGCCTATGCGGCCGTCATGGACCTGCCGGTGCCGACCTTCGCCTTCGTCAACGGGGCCGCGATGGGTGGCGGCGTCGAGCTGTCGCTCGCCTGCGACTACCGCACCATGAGCAGGGCCGTGCCCGCGATCGCCCTGCCGGAGGTCTTCCTCGGGCTCGTGCCGGGCTGGGGCGGCTGCTACCTCCTCCCCCGCCTCGTCGGACCGGAGAAGGCGCTGCGGGTCATCATCGAGAACCCGCTGAGCACCAACCGGATGCTGAGCGGCCCGGCGGCCGCCTCTCTCGGCCTGGCCGACGTCCTCCTCGACGGCGCCGACTTCCTCGAGCAGTCGATCATCTGGACGGCCGGGGTCCTCTCCGGGGAGACGACGGTCGAGCGCGAGCCGGTCAGCGACGACGCCGCCGTGTGGGAGGCCGCTGCCGCGGCCGCCACCCAGCTCGCCGACGCGAAGACCGCGGGGAAGTCCCCTTCGCCCTACCGTGCCATCGAGCTCGTCACCGCCGCCCGCACGGCCGGACGCGACGCCGCCTTCGCCGCCGAGGACGAGGCCCTGGCCGACCTCCTCATGGGCGACGAGCTGCGCGCCGGCCTGTACTCCTTCGACCTCGTGCAGAAGCGCGCCAAGCGTCCTGCCGGCGCCCCGGACAAGGCCCTCGCCCGTCCCGTCGGCAAGGTCGGCATCGTGGGCGCCGGCCTGATGGCCAGCCAGCTGGCGCTGCTCTTCATCCGCTCGCTCAAGGTGCCGGTCGTCATGACCGACCTCGACCAGGCGCGTGTCGACAAGGGCGTCGCGTACGTCCACGCCGAGATCGACACGTCCCTGACCAAGGGCAGGATCACGCAGGACAAGGCCAACCAGCTCAAGGCGCTCATCACCGGCTCCACGAGCAAGGACGGGTTCGCCGACGCGGACTTCGTCATCGAGGCCGTCTTCGAGGAGATGGGCGTCAAGCAGCAGGTCTGGGCCGAGGTCGAGCAGATCGTCACGCCCGAGTGCGTGCTCGCGTCCAACACCTCGTCGCTGTCCATCACCGAGATGGCGTCGCGGCTGCGGCACCCGGAGCGGGTCGTCGGCTTCCACTTCTTCAACCCGGTCGCGGTCATGCCGCTGCTCGAGATCATCCCGGGCGAGCGGACGGACGACGCGGCGCTCGCGACGGCCTTCGCCACCGGCAAGGGCCTGAAGAAGACGTGCATCCTCGTCAAGGACTCGCCGTCCTTCATCGCCAACCGCCTGCTCGGCCGGTTCATGGGCGAGTTCAGCCGGATCGTCGACGAGGGCACCCCCGTCGAGGTCGCGAACGAAGGCATCGCGGGCCTGGCCCCGATGCCCCCGCAGGTCCTCGTCGGCCTCGTCGGGCCGGCGATCGCGCTGCACAACAGCCAGACGCTCCACCGCGAGCTCGGCGAGCGGTTCTACGTCTCGCCGAACCTCAGGGCGATCGTCGAGGCGGGCAAGCGTGGCTACGACGACGACGGCGTGGCGGAGCTGCTCACGGCCCCCGCCTCCCCGGTCGAGCTGACCTCCCAGCAGGTGCGCGAGCGCGTCCTCGGCGTCCTCGCCGAAGAGGTCCGCACGATGCTCGACGACGGTGTCGCCCAGGCCCCGATGGACATCGACCTGGCGATGATCACCGGCGCCGGGTTCCAGTTCTGGAACGGCGGCCTCACCCCGCTCCTCGACCGTGAGGGCGTCTCGGAGCAGGTCACCGGCCAGCGTTTCCTGCCCCGCGGCGCTGCCAGCGTCCCGGCCTGAGGCGCGGGCTCAGCAAGCGTCTCGAAGGGGGGTCCCGCCGCTGGGCGGGACCTCCCCCTTCGTCACGACACGCACGGGATTCCAGGATCTGCTTCTATCTCATATATGGGTTACGGTTGAGCGCATGTCTGATGACTACCTGGCCCGTATCGGCACCACCATCAAGGAGGCGCGTCACCGCGCCGGCCTCTCCCAAGCGGACCTCGCGGTGAAGCTGGAGACCAGCCAGAGCGCGGTCGCCCGCATCGAGGCGGGCGGTCAGAACCTGACGCTCGACAACCTCGCCCGGATCAGCGAGACGCTCGACACCGAGCTCGTCGCCCTGACCCGCACCCCGACCAGTGGCGCGGTCCACCTGAAGATCGAGGGGGGACGTCGCCTCTCCGGAGCGATCGACGTCAAGACGAGCAAGAACGCCGCCGTCGCCCTGCTCTGCGCGTCGCTGCTCAACAAGGGCACGACGACCCTGCGCAACCTGGCCCGCATCGAGGAGGTCAACCGGATCCTCGAGGTCCTCGACTCCATCGGGGTCAAGACCCGCTGGCTCCCCGACAGCTCCGACCTCGAGATCACCCCTCCGGCGCGGATCAACCTCGACGCCATGGACGAGGAGGCCGCACGGCGCACCCGCACGGTGATCATGTTCCTCGGCCCGCTGCTGCACGAGTTCGACAGCTTCCGGCTGCCCTACGCCGGCGGCTGCGACCTCGGCACCCGCACCGTCGAGCCGCACATGACCTCGCTGACCCACTTCGGCCTCGACGTGACCGCCACGCAGGGCTGGTACGAGGCGAAGGTCACCGACCAGGACGCCACCGACACGACGATCATCCTCACCGAGCGCGGCGACACCGTCACGGAGAACGCGCTCATGGCTGCCGCCCGTCACCCGGGTCGCACGACGATCCGCAACGCCTCGCCCAACTACATGGTCCAGGACCTGTGCTTCTTCCTCGAGAAGCTCGGTGTCCAGGTCAAGGGCATCGGCACCACGACCCTGGAGGTCATCGGGCTCACCGAGATCGACGTCGACGTCGAGTACGCACCGAGCGAGGACCCGATCGAGGCCATGAGCCTGATCGCCGCCGCGGTCGTCACCAAGTCCGAGATCACGATCCGCCGCTCCCCCATCGAGTTCCTCGAGATCGAGCTGGCGACCCTCGCCGGCATGGGCATGAAGTACTCCCTCTCGCAGGAGTACCTCGCCGACAACGGCCGCACCCGCCTCGTCGACATCACCACCCACCCCGGGCCGCTCAAGGCGCCGATCGACAAGATCCACCCGATGCCCTTCCCCGGTCTGAACATCGACAACCTGCCCTTCTTCGCCCTCATCGCCGCCTGCGCCGAGGGCACGACGACGATCCACGACTGGGTGTACGACAACCGGGCGATCTACCTCACCGAGCTCAACAAGATCGGCGGCAAGGTCACCCTCATGGACCCGCACCGCGTGCTCGTCGAGGGCCCCAACCGGTGGCGCGCGAACGAGGTCACCTGCCCGCCGGCGCTGCGTCCCGGCGTCGTCGTGCTGCTCGCGATGCTCGCCGCGCCGGGCACGTCCTACCTGCGCAACGTCTACGTCATCAACCGCGGCTACGAGGACCTGGCCGAGCGCCTCAACGCGCTCGGGGCCAGCGTGCAGCCCTTCCGCGACATCGGCTGACGTTCCCGCGCACGACGAAGGGGGAGGCCCCACCGGATCACCGGTGGGGCCTCCCCCTTCGAGACGCTTGCTGAGCAAGCTCCTCAGGGCGGCGCCCTTCGAGACGCTTGCTGCGCAGGCTCCTCAGGGCGGCGCCCGTCGTCCTCAGGTCGGTCAGAAGCTGCCGAAGATCGTGCCGAGCAGGATCACGACGACCAGCGCGAGGACAGGGACGGCGATCGCGACGACCGCGATGTCCTTGTAGGACTGCCGGTGGCTCAGGCCGCAGATCGCGAGCAGCGTGATGACCGCGCCGTTGTGCGGCAGGGCGTCGAAGCCACCCGAGGAGATCGCGGTGACGCGGTGGACGAGCTCGAGGCTGATCCCCTGCTCGATGGCCATCGTCTTGAACTGGTCGCCGAGGGCCTCGAGGGCGATGCTCATGCCGCCGGACGCGGACCCGGTGATGCCGGCGAGGACGTTGACCGAGAGGGCCAGCGAGACGAGCGGGTTGCCCGAGATGCCCAGGACGGCGTCCTTGATCGTGGCGAAGGCGGCCAGCGAGCTGATGACGGCTCCGTAGCCGACCTCGGACGCGGTGTTGAAGATCGGGAGCAGCGAACCCATCGTGCCCTCGTTGACCGCACCCTTGACGTCGGCGATCCGGGTCCAGTTGGCGCCCAGCGCGATGACGATGGACGCGACGAGCGCGACGATGATGCCCCAGATGCCGGCGACGTCGTCGATGCCGACCGACCCGTAGGCCTCCTGCTTGAGGTACTCGAAGTCCATCGCGGGGAAGATCCAGTTGACGAGCGCGTAGTTGAGCGCGATGACGACGAAGATCGGGAGGAAGGCGATGGCCCACGGGACCTCGGGACGGTCCATGAGGTCCTCGTCGGTCTCGCTGACCTCGAGTGCCGGGGCCTTCTCCTTGACCGCGACGGTGGCGCCGGCGCTGCCGTCACCGCCGTCGAGCGGGGCGTCGTCGTCGCGCTTCCTGCCACCGAGGCCGAGGAAGCCGCCGCCGCCCGGCATCACCGGGGGCTCGTAGACCTCGCCCGCCGCGACGAGCTTGCGGGAGCGGTGGTTCAGCCACGCGACACCGCCGCCGAACATGATCAGGCCGGCGACGAGACCCAGGCCGGGGGCCGCGAAGGCGTTCGTCGAGAAGTACGGCGACGGGATCGCGTTCTGGATCGCGGGCGTGCCCGGCAGGGCGGTCATCGTGAAGGTGAAGGACCCCAGGGCGATCGTCGCGGGGATGAGCCGCTTGGGGATGCCGGACTCCTTGAACAGCGCTGCGGCGATCGGGAAGACCGCGAAGGCGACGACGAAGAGCGAGACGCCGCCGTAGGTGAGGATGCCGCAGGCCAGGGTGATGGCGAGGATCGCGCGCGAGGCGCCGATCCGGTCGACGATGAAGTCGGCGATCGCCTTGGCGGAGCCGCTGACATCCATGACCTTGCCGAAGATCGCTCCGAGGAGGAAGAGCGGGAAGTACGTGATGGCGTACTTGCCCAGGGCCGGCATGAAGACCTGCGTGTACGTCGCGAGCAGCGGCCCGCCGGCCAGCAGCGTCGCCAGCAGGGCGAGGATCGGGGCGAGGATCAGCACGTTGATGCCGCGGTAGGCCAGGTACATGAGCAGGCCGAGCGACAGGACGATGCCGACGAGTCCTAGGGACATCGGTCTTCCTACTTTCGTCATTCAGGGACGACGTCGGCCCTGCCGACGCCAGTGTGGCGTCCCCGATCGTGGCACCACGTCCGGGGCGGACCTTCGGTGTGTCGGCACACCCTTTCACCCAGATCACGTGGTCCGGCCCCACATGCCACCGACCGGACGGCTCGTACCTTGCTCGTCATGAGCTCCCCCCACACCTCCCTGGTCCCCGACCTGTCCGGCCGTCACGTCCTGGTCACCGGCGCCGCGAGCGGCATCGGCGCCGCCTGCGTGGCCGGGTTCGCCGCCGCCGGCGCGCGGGTCACCGCCGTCGACCTGGACGAAGGGGGTCTCACGCACCTCGTCGAGGGCCTCCCGGGCCTGGTCGTGGACACGCGCGCCGCCGACCTGGCCGACCTCGACGCGCTGGCGGACCTGCCGGGCGAGGTCGACGTCCTCGTCAACAACGCCGGCATCCAGCACGTCAGCCCCGTGCACGAGTTCCCGGTGGAGCGCTTCGATCTCATCCACCGGTTGATGCTCCAGTCACCCTTCCGGCTGATCCGCGACAACCTGCCGCACATGTACGCGCAGGGCTGGGGACGCATCATCAACGTCTCGAGCGTGCACGGCCTGCGCGCCAGCGCCTTCAAGTCCGCCTACGTCTCCGCCAAGCACGGCCTCGAGGGGCTGAGCAAGGTGGTCGCGCTGGAGGGCGCGCCGCACGGGGTGACGAGCAACTGCCTCAACCCGGCCTACGTGCGCACCCCGCTCGTGGAGAAGCAGATCGCGGACCAGGCCAGCACCCACGGCATCCCCGAGGACGAGGTCCTCGAGCAGATCATGCTCGCGCCCGTGGCGATCAAGCGGCTCGTCGAGGTCGACGAGGTCGCGGCGATGGCCCTCTTCCTGTGCACCCCCGCCGCGACGAGCATCACCGGGTCCTCGCTCCCGGTCGACGGCGGCTGGACCGCGCACTGAGCCCGGTGCCTAGGATGCACCCCATGTCGAGCGAGGACGCGCCCCTGGAGCAGGTGATCCGCCTGCTCGAGCTCCTGGCCGCCGACGCCCCGCTGTCCCTGCTCGCCGACAGTCCGGCCCCCGAGCAGGCCCGGGACCTCGCGCTGCGCATCGGCAGTGCGCGCGAGACCCACCGGCGGCGGGAGGCCGCGCAGAGCGCTCTGCTCGACATCGCCCGGGAGCTGGCCTCGGAGATCGACCCGGCTCTGGTCCTCGAGGCGATCGTCCGCCGGGCCAGGACCCTGCTCGGCACGGACCTGGCCTACCTCACGCTGTACGACCCGGAGGCCGGCGACACCTTCATGCGCGTGACCGACGGCTCCGTGTCGGCGGACTTCCAGTCGTTGCGGCTCTCCCTCGGCGACGGGCTCGGCGGGCTCGTCGCCTCCACCCGCAAGCCGTACTGGACCGCGGACTACCCCTCGGACCTGCGGTTCAGCCACACGTCGACCATCGACCACGGCGTGGGCGACGAGGGCATCATCGCCATCTGCGGCACGCCGCTCATCGTCGAGTCCAACTTCGTCGGGGTGCTCTTCGCCGCCAACCGGACGCCACGACCCTTCTCCCACGACGAGGTCGGGCTCCTCGGCAACCTCGCCGCGCTCGCGGCGGTCGCCATCGTGCAGACCCGTGCGCTCGCCGACGCCCGGGAGGCGCTCGCTGCCCTCTCCGCGGCCCACGAGACGATGCGTCACCAGTCCCACGGCGTCCAGCGGGCCGCCGCGGCGCACGACCGCTTCGCCTCCGTGGTGCTCGAAGGGGGTGGCGTCGAGGACGTCACCCGCGCGCTCGTCGAGCTGCTCGGCGGCTGGGCGGTGCTCTACTCCGACAGCGGGGAGCGCCGCAGCGTCTTCGGCCCGGCGCCCACCGCCGACGACGAGGACGAGCTGCTCGCCAACGCGGCGGTCGACCGCGCGCGGAGCGAACCGGCCCGGCTCGCGGAGCACGCCGGGGTCCACGCCATCGGCGTCACGGCGTCGCGCGAGCAGCTCGGCACGCTCGTCGTGGGCGGCCAGGGCACGCTGGAGGACAGCGACCAGCGCACGGTCGAGCGTGCGGCCGTCGTCACCGCGCTCGTCCTCCTCTTCGAGCGCCAGGCCGACGACGCCCGGCAGAGCGCGCGCAACCGCGTCGTCGCCGACCTCCTCACGGCACGGGGCAGCCACGACGACCGCACCGGGTACCTCCGCTCAGCGGGTCTGGACCACCGACAGCCCTACTGCCTGCTCGTCGTCCGTGGGGGTGACCCGACCCAGCAGCGCGCGCTCGCCCTCACCGTGAGCACCCTGCTCGGCGAGGGCAGCCTCGTCGGGACCCACGAGGACTCGATCGTCGCCCTCGTGCCGGGTGACGACCCGGACCGCCTGGCCGGCTCGCTCGCCGAGCGGGTGACGCGCGGTCCGCGGATCACGGTCGGTGGCTGCGGCCCGGTCCGGGACGTCGACGACCTGCCCGCTGCCCACGACGACGGCGCCCGCACCGTCGCGGCGCTCATCGCGCTGGGGCGCGCCGGCACGGGTGCGGCGGCCCGTGAGCTCGGCTTCGCAGGGCTCATCGTCGGGTCGGACCCGGACGTGCAGGACTACGTGGACTCGGTCCTCGGACCCGCGCTCGACTACGACCGCGAGCGCGGCAGCGACCTCGTCGGGACCCTGGCGGCCTACTTCGCGGCGGGCTCCAGCCCGCGGCACGCGGCCACCGAGCTGCACGTCCACGTCAACACCGTGGCCCAGCGCCTCTCGCGCATCGCGGCGCTGCTCGGCGACGACTGGCAGCACCCCGACCGCGCCCTGGAGATCCAGCTCGCCCTGCGCCTGCGCCGTCTGCTCGCTGCCTGAGCGTCGTCCCGCGCGCCCCAAGATTCTCGGGTGACCCGATAAACCTCGCCTTCGCAAGAGTTTGAAACTCTTGCGAAGGCGAGGTTTGTCGTGCAGAGCGGGGGGGGTGCGCTCAGGCCAGGCCCCGGTCGATCGCGTCGACGACGGCCGCCAGACCGTCACCACGGAGGATGACGTCGTAGTGGTTGGCGTCGACACCGTGCACCGCGATCTCCGGTGGCAGCCGAAGGGCGTCGATCCTCCCTTCGTCGTAGAGCCCCTGTGGCTCGTCGAACAGGCCGCGGTGCGCCCAGACGAGCTCGACGGGCAGGCCCGCCGCGACCGCGCGGGCGGCGGCCGAGTGCGCGGCCTCGTCGGTGAGGACGTCGGCACCGTCGGCGCGGACGGCCTCGAGGAGGCACGAGCTCATCCACTGCCCCGGTGCGTCGGGAGCGGGGACGAGGTCGTGGTCGAGGTAGCGCCGGACGGCGTCGGCGACCGGGCCGCCGGCCAGCAGCGCGCCGAGGGCCGGGTGCTGGCGCCAGAACCCCAGGTGCGCCGCCTCGTCGGCGAAGCGCATCGACAGCCTCGCCATCGCTGGACCGATGACGGCCGTCAGCGCCGCGTCGATGTCCAGGTCCGGTGGCGGCGGGAAGGCCAGACCGCCGTCGACGAGGACGAGCGAGCGGTACAGGTCGGGGTCCGCGGCGGCGGCGAGCGCCGCGACGAAGCCGCCCATGGAGTGCCCTACGAGCACCGGATGGGCACCGAAGACACCGATGACCGTGCGTAGGTCGGCGGCGTGGGTCGCCAGCCCGTACGGCCCCGGCGCCTCGCGGCTCGCCGCCCGCCCCCTCAGGTCCGGGGCGAGGACCCGCACGGCCCCCGCCCCGTGACGGTGGTGCAGCTCGTCGGCCACCCGTCGCCACGACAGGCCGTTGGCCGTGATGCCGTGGACGAGCAGGACGACGGGCGCCCCGGGCCGGGCGGTCCCGACGGTGAGGTCGTGGATCGCGAGGCTGCCGACCGGCAGCTCGATGACGAAGCTCGCCGCGGTGCTCATGCCCGCTCCCGCCGGAGCAGCCGCGCTCCCAGGCCCGTGATGCCCTGCGGCGCGAAGTACACGATCGCGACGAAGAGGATGCCGAGGATGAAGAGCGGCTCCCCCAGCAGTCGCTGGACGAGGTCGGGCAGCCTACCGAGGATCGTGGACCCGCTGAGCTCGACGAGTCGGGCGTCGGCGTAGTGGTAGAGGAACCCTCCCACGACCGCACCCCACATCTTGCCCGCGCCGCCGAGCACGACCATGAGCAGCAGCGAGAGGGTGAACTCGGTCGTCGTGACGTGCGGGCTCGAGCCGCCGAGGACGATCGCGTGGACCACTCCCCCGAGGCCGCCGATGAAGGCCCCGACGACGATCGCGAGCAGCTTGACGCGGTAGACCTCGTAACCGAGGACGGCCGCGCGGGCCTCGTTCTCCCGGACCGCGGCCATCGCGTGCCCGGCCCGTGAGCGCACGAGCAGCGCCACGAGGACCCAGGCGAGGACGACGAACCCGAGGGCGAGCCAGTAGCGGTAGGGCGCGTTCTGCACCCCGACGAGCATCGCGGGGATCGCCTCGCGGTTGAGTGCCAGCCCCTCCTCGCCACCCGTGACATCGCCAGGGTTGCGCAGCACGATGATCGACGCCGCCTGGGCGAAGGCCAGCGTGACCATCGCGAAGGCGATGCCACCGACCCGCAGCGCGATGCCCCCGACGACGAGCGCCAGCAGCGTCGTGACACCGAGCGCGACGAGGATCGCGAGCGGCAGCGGGAGCGACCACGACGACAGCGAGATGGTCAGCAGGTAGCTGCCCGCCGCGACGAAGAGCGCGTGACCGAAGCTCAGCAGCCCCGTGCGCCCGAAGATCACGTCGTAGCTCAGGGCGATGCCCGCGATGACGAAGCAGACGGAGAGCAGCTGCAGCGAGCCCGGTCCGTTGACCCGCCCCGGCAGGACTCCGGGGATGGTCGCGCTGACGTAGGGCAGGACGAGGAGGACCAGGAGGAGGACCAGACCCGGCAGGGCCTTGACCAGGGACCGGGAGCTCATCCGTGACCACCCTTCAGCGATGCGGGACGGAGGAGCAGGACGAGGGCGAGGAGCAGCACGACCGAGAGGTCGCCGACGCCGCTCACGGCGTAGTAGTTCGCGAGCTGCTGCACCAGGCCCACGGCGACGGCGGCGACCGCGGTCCCGACGAGCGAGCCCATGCCGCCGATGACGACGACGATGAAGGCGTAGATGAGCAGCGACCCGCCCTGGGCGGGCGAGACCGAGCCCGCGTACTGCGAGTACAGGATGCCCGCCAGTGCGGCGGCCGCCCCACCCATCGCGAAGACGATGGTGAAGGTCGTGCGCACGTTGATGCCGAGCGCCTCGACCATCGTGCGGTTCTCGACACCGGCCCGGATGATCAGGCCGAGCCGCGTGTACTTCAGCAGCGCGAGCAGCCCGACGAAGACGGCGATGGCGATGACGACGAAGAGCAGCCGGTCGTTGGGCAGGCGTGCCCCGCCGAGGTCGGTCGTGGCGGCCATCCAGCCGGGCTTGTCGATCGCCTTGGGGTCCGCGCCCCAGACCGCCTGCGCAGCGGCGACCGCCGCGAGGGAGAGACCGACGGTGACGAGCACCTGCTGGATGTGGTGCTTGTAGAGCGGCCGGATGAGGCAGACCTCGACGACGACGCCGATGAGGGCGCCGACGACGAGCGCGACGAGGACCGCGACGCCGAGGCGCAGCGAGGTCGACATGCTCTCAGGCAGCCGCTGCATCGTCTCCCAGCCAGCGTACGAGCCGGCCATCATGAAGGCGCTGTGGGCGAAGTTGAGCACGCCCATGAGGCCGTAGATCAGGCTCAGGCCACTGGCCGCCAGGAAGTACAGCGCGCCCAGCCCGAGACCGGTCGCGAGGATCAGGGTGAACTCGCTCATGCCACACCCTCCCGTCGCATCGAGACGCCGAGCAGCTCGCGCGTCAGCTCCTGGTCGGCGACGAGCTCGGCCGCCGACCCCGTGTGGACGACCACCCCGGCGTCGAGGACGACGACCGTGTCCGCGATCCGCCGCACGAGCGGCAGGTTCTGCTCGACGAGGAGGATCGGCGTCTGCCGCCCGACCTCCGCCAGGACGTCGGCGACCTCGGTGACGAGCTTGGGCGCCAGGCCCTTGGTCGGCTCGTCGATGAGCAGCAACCGGTTGTCCCGCAGCAGGACCCGCGCGAGCGAGACCATCTGCTGCTGTCCCCCCGAGAGCGTGCCGGCGCGCTGCGCGCGACGCGCCACCAGGTCGGGGAAGAGCCGTTGGACGATGGGCGCGTCGGTGCCGAGAGCGGGCTCGACGAGGCGCAGGTTCTCCTCGACGGTCAGCCCGCCGAAGACCTCGCGGTCCTCGGGCACGTAGCCGATGCCGTCGCGCACGATCCGGGTCGTGGCCCGTCCTTGGATCTCGGTCCCCTGCAGGGCGATCCGACCCGTGCGCGGGGCGAGCCCGAGGATCGCCTTGAGCGTCGTCGTCTTGCCCACGCCGTTGCGCCCGAGCAGGGCGGTGACGCCGGTCGACGGCACCTCGAAGGAGACGCCCTGGAGGATGTGCGAGCCGCCGTAGCGGACGTGCAGGTCGTCGACGGCGAGGACCGCTCTCGGTCCCGTCGTGTCGGTGTCGGTCACAGCGCTTCTCCCAGGTAGGCCTCTTGCACGCGGTCGTCGGAGGTGACCTCCGTGGGGCTGCCGACGGCGAGGAGCTGTCCGTGGTGCAGGACGGCGACCCGGTCGGCCAGGCCGAGCACGACGTGCATGTGGTGCTCGACCATGGCGACGGCGACCCCGCTGTCCCTGACCTCACCGATGATCTCGGTGAGCCCGTCGACGTCCTCGGCCGAGACCCCCGCCATCGGTTCGTCGAGCAGCAGGACGCTCGGCTCGGAGGCGAGGGCCATCGCGAGCTCGAGCTTGCGCCGGTCTCCGTGCGACAGGTCGCGGGCCAGGACCGTCTCCTTGCCCGGCATCCGCACCAGGGTCAGCAGCTCCGCGATCCGCTCCCCGCCCACCGAGCCCGCGGGCCGGAAGGGGGAGAACGGCGCGGCGCCCGACGCCTGGATCGCCAGGCGCACGTTCTCGTGAGCGCTCAGCCCGTCGAAGAGCGCCGAAGTCTGGAAGGACCGGGCCAGCCCGCGCCGCGCGCGGCGGGTGGAGCTGAGCCGGGTGACGTCCTGCTCCCCGAGCGTGACCCGTCCTTCGGTGGGTCGGGTGACGCCGGAGAGGATGTTGACGAGCGAGGACTTCCCGGCGCCGTTGGGGCCGATGATGCCGAGCAGCTCACCGGCCCCGACGCCGAGGGTGATGCCCTCGAGGATCCGTGCCCCTCCGACCCGCCACCCGACGTCGGTGGCGGCGATCACTTCTTCGTCGCGACGGGCGGGGCCACGTCGGCTGCGTCGATGGTCTCGCCGAGCTCGGGCACGAACTGCTTGCCCTCCTTCTTCAGCGAGACGGTGAACATCGGCTGCAGCATCGCGTGGTCCTCGGGACGGATCTCCATCTGCCCCTTGGGTCCCTCGAACTTCCAGCCCTCGAGCGAGGAGACCATCTTGTCGACGTCACCGTCGCCCTCCTCGAGCGCCCGGACGACCATCTGCGCGGCCACGAAGCCGTCGGTGCTGAAGAGGTCGACCTCCTCGCCGTCCTCCTTCAGGCCCTCCTCGAGCGCGGTGTACGCCTCGTTGTCCGCCGCGCCGGCGAAGAAGTGCGAGAGGAAGTCGATCTTGGTCCCGGCCTCGCCGAAGAGCGCGTGGGTCGCCTTGATGTCGAGGCCCGTCACGACCTTCGTCGTGTCGAAGACACCCTGCTGCGAGAGCGTGCCCCACATCGAGGTCGCGTTGTCACCGGCCCAGGCGACGAAGAGCAGGTCCGGCTTCTGGCTCTTGATCTTCGTCGCGTAGGGCGTGAAGTCCTTCGCGCCGGCCGGCGCCTCGATCGCGGTGACCTTCGCCCCCTTCGTCCCGAGCACGCTCTTGACGGCGTCGATGTTGGCGGTGCCGAAGGCGCTGTCCTGGGCGAGGACGGTGACCCGCTTGCCCTTGACGTCGCCGAGCATCGTGCCGGCCGTCGCGACGTCCTGGTAGGTCTGCCGGCCCGAGCGGAAGGTGTAGTCGTTGGCCCCGGTGACCGCGTCGGCCGCGGCGGGCCCGGAGATGAAGAGGGTCTTGTTGTCCTGGGCGAGCGGCGCGACCTGCAGGGCGACGCCCGAGGCGGTCGAGCCGGCGATGATCTCGTTGTCCTGGCCGATGAGGTCGGTGACGGCGGAGACGGCCTTGGCCGGGTCACCCGCGTCGTCCTTCTCGGTGATCTCGATCTTCTGCCCGCCGACCTCGCCGGTCCCGTCGGTGGCGTAGTCCAGGCCCACCTCGAAGGCGGCCTTGTACTGCGCGCCGTAGGGGGCGAGCGGCCCGGACTTGCTGTAGACGAGGCCCACCTTGTGGGGCCCGTCCGCGCCTCCGTCACCCTCCGCCCCGCCACCTCCCGCCTGACCGGGGGTGCCGCACGCGGCAACGGACAGGCTCAGGGCTGCGCCCGCGAGGGCAAGACTCCAACGCTTCGTCGACATGGGAAGACCTCCACCTCCGGCGGACGCTCGCGCCTTTGCTGCAACGAGAACCGTTGACGTCCGACCGGTGAGGGAAGTCAAGCCGTCGGAGCCCGAGCGAGGTGTGTGAGGTCAGACCACATTCGGGCGAAGGGGGTGTCCTGCGGGGCCATGCCCCCTCACCTCAGAGGTGGCTGCGCAACCGCTCGACGATCGGGTCGGGGGTGAGCCCGACGGACTCGAGCACCTGGGCCCGGGAGGCGTGGTGGATGAACTCCTTGGGCAGCCCGAAGCGGTGGACCGGCACGGCCACCCCCGCCTCGTCGAGCGCCCGCGCCACCTCGGCCCCCACCCCGCCCGCGACGTTGTTGTCCTCGATGACCGCGACGCGACCGGCGCGGCGAGCCAGCTCGACGACGGCGTCGGGCACCGGCAGCACCCAGCGCGGGTCGACGACGAGGGTCGGGTGGTCCTCGGCGGCGAGCTTCTCGGCGACGGTGGTCGCCGTCCCGGCCATGGAGCCCACCGACACGATGAGCACCTCGGGGTCGACGGAGAGGTCGCCGGCGAGGACGTCGAGGCCGTCGACCGTGGCGATCGCCTCGAGCGGGGCGGCGACGCTCCCCTTGGGGAAGCGGATCACCGTCGGCCCGTCCTCGACGCCGACCGCCTCGCGCAGGGCGCGGCGGACCTGGGACCCGTCGCGCGGCGCCGCGAGGCGCAGGCCGGGCACGAGGGCGACGAGGGACATGTCCCACATGCCGTGGTGGCTCGCACCGTCCGGGCCGGTGACGCCCGAGCGGTCGAGGACGAAGGTGACCCCGGCCCGGTGCATCGCGCAGTCCATGAGGAGCTGGTCGAAGGCGCGGTTGAGGAAGGTCGAGTAGATCGCGACGACCGGGTGCATGCCGGCGTAGGCCAGGCCGGCGGACATCGTCGCCGCGTGCTGCTCGGCGATCCCGACGTCGAAGATCCGCTCCGGGTAGGCGTCGGCGAAGGGCTGCAGCCCGACCGGCATCATCATCGCCGCCGTGATCGCGACGACATCGGGCCGCTCCGCGCCGAGCGCGACCATCTCGTCGCTGAACTCGTCGGTCCACGACCTGCCGGCGATCTCCAGCGGGAGGCCCGTCTCGGGGTTGATCTTGCCGACGGCGTGGAACTGGTCGGCGACGTCGCCCACCGCGTGCTCGTAGCCGCGCCCCTTCTGGGTGATGACGTGCACGAGCACCGGCCCGCCGAAGGCCCGCGCCCGGCGCAGCGCCTGCTCGACGGCCGGCTCGTCGTGGCCGTCGACCGGCCCGAGGTACTTGATGCCGAGGTCCTCGAACATCCCCTGCGGAGCCCAGAAGTCCTTGGCGCCCTTCTTCATCGAGTGGAAGGCCTGGTAGACCGCGCGGCCGACGACGGGGGTGCGGTTGAGCCGGTCCTTGCCCCAGTCGAGCACCTGCTCGTACTGGCGGTTGGTGCGTAGCATCGCCAGGTGGTCGGCGAGCCCGCCGATCGTCGGGGCGTAGGAGCGCTCGTTGTCGTTGACGACGATGACGAGCGGCAGGTCCTTGTCCGCGGCGATGTTGTTCAGCGCCTCCCAGGCCATGCCGCCGGTGAGTGCGCCGTCGCCGATGACGGCCACCGCGTGGCGCTCCTCGCCGCGCAGGCGGTAACCCGTGGCGATGCCCTCGGCCCACGACAGCGCGGTCGAGGCGTGGCTGTTCTCCACGACGTCGTGCTCGGACTCGGCGCGACTCGGGTACCCGGAGATCCCGCCGCGCGTGCGCAGCGCGGCGAAGTCCTGGCGGCCGGTGAGCAGCTTGTGCACGTAGGTCTGGTGACCGGTGTCGAAGACGACCGTGTCGTGCGGGGAGTCGAAGACCCGGTGGATCGCCATCGTCAGCTCGACGACCCCGAGGTTGGGCCCGAGGTGGCCACCGCTGCGCGAGACCTCGGCGACGAGGAAGGCCCGGATCTCCTCCGCGAGGGTGTCGAGCAGCTCCGCGGGGACCCGCTTGAGGTCTGCGGGTGAGGTGATCGTCTCGAGGACTGCCACGCTGGGCTTCCTTCCGGTGTCGGGGACCGCCCGAGTCTACGTCTCGTGGGCTGGGTAGTGGCTGTGACCTGCCCAGCCTGTCACCGCATCGGACGAAGGGGGTCACAACCGCTCGACGAAGACGTTGCCGTCGAGCGCCTCCCGGACGAGGACGATCGAGCGCTGCGCCGAGCGCAGCCGCAGCCCCTCGTGCTCGAGGCAGACGAGCAGGGCGTCGACGGTGCCGTCGGGCAGCACCTCGGCGAGGTCGACGCGGACCGTCCGGTACGCCTGCCGCATCGCCTCGACCTGCGCCTGGACGTGCAGCTCGGCGAGCCAGGCCAGGGCGACCGGGTGCCGACGCAGGACGGCGTGACCGCGGTACTCGGACGGGCAGAGGTCGAGCAGCCACGAGGTGATCGCCGGCTGCCACCCGCGGACGCCGGGCGGCGGGACCCGGTCCGGCCAGCCGGGCGGTCCCCCCTTCGTCCCGGCCGCGGCGGTCTGCGCGCCGGGTGACCCGGGCAGCGCGGTCCGCACGGGCGGACGCACCTGCTGATCGAACATGTGTTCGAGTGTACGCCGTCGTGGCGACATGACGAAGGGGGACGCCCGATGGACGTCCCCCTTCGCCGTGCGCGCCTCGTCAGCCGACGAGCGAGCGCAGCACGTACTGCAGGATGCCGCCGTTGCGGTAGTAGTCCGCCTCGCCGGGGGTGTCGATGCGCACGACGGCATCGAAGGTCACAGCACTCCCGTCCGCATCGCCCTTGGTCGCCGTGACCTTGACGGTCTTCGGGGTCGAGCCGTTGTTCAGCTCGGTGATGCCCGTGAAGTCGAAGGTCTCGGTGCCGTCCAGGCCGAGCGAGTCGGCGTTCTGGCCCTCCGGGAACTGGAGCGGGATGACGCCCATGCCGATGAGGTTGGAGCGGTGGATGCGCTCGTAGGACTCGGCGATGACGGCGCGGACGCCGAGCAGGCGGGTGCCCTTGGCGGCCCAGTCACGCGAGGAGCCGGAGCCGTACTCCTTGCCCGCGAGGACGACGAGCGGGACGCCGGCCTCGATGTACTTCTCGGAGGCCTCGAAGATCGTCGTCTGCTCGCCACCGTTCAGGAAGTCGCGGGTGAAGCCACCCTCGACGCCGTCGAGCAGCAGGTTCTTCAGGCGGATGTTGGCGAAGGTGCCGCGGATCATCACCTCGTGGTTGCCACGGCGCGAGCCGTACGAGTTGAAGTCCTTGCGCTCGACACCGTGCTCGGCGAGGTAGACGCCCGCCGGGCTGTCGGCCTTGATCGCGCCGGCCGGGCTGATGTGGTCGGTCGTGACCGAGTCGCCGAGCTTGGCGAGCACGCGCGCACCCGAGATGTCCTCGACCGCGTCGACCTCCTTGGTCATCCCGTCGAAGTACGGGGGCTTGCGCACGTACGTCGACTCCTGCGCCCACTCGAAGGTGTTGCCCTCCGGGGTCTCCAGCGAGGTCCAGCGCTCGTCACCGGCGAAGACGTCGGCGTACTTCTCGACGAACATTTCCTGGTTGACGGCCTCGTCGATGACGCCCTGGACGTCGGCCGGGGCCGGCCAGAGGTCACGCAGGAAGACGTCCTTGCCCTCGGGGTCCTGGCCCAGGGCCTCGGTCTCGAAGTCGAAGTCCATCGTGCCGGCGAGGGCGTAGGCGATGACGAGCGGCGGCGACGCGAGGTAGTTCATCTTCACGTCGGGGTTGATGCGCCCCTCGAAGTTGCGGTTGCCCGAGAGGACCGAGGTCACCGCGAGGTCGTTGGCGTTGACCGCCTCGGAGACCTCCTCGATGATCGGGCCCGAGTTGCCGATGCAGGTCGTGCAGCCGTAGCCGACGAGGTGGTAGCCCAGCTTCTCGAGGTAGGGCCACATGCCAGCCTTCTCGTAGTACGAGGTGACGACCTTGGAGCCGGGCGCCATCGACGTCTTGACCCACGGCTTGACCTGCAGGCCGCGCTCGACGGCGTTCTTGGCGAGCATCGCGGCCGCCATCATCACCGAGGGGTTGGACGTGTTGGTGCAGCTCGTGATCGAGGCGATGACGACGTGACCGTGGTCGATCTCGACCTCGGTGCCGCCGATGACGGCCTTCGTCGGGTTGGTGGCCCGGTCACCGTTGGTGCGCGGCTCCGAGCGCGACGGGTGGCCGGCGCTCTCGGAGGCCTCGAGCGCGTCGTGGCTCGGCGAGTCGGAGGCCGGGAAGGTGTCGCGCAGCTCCTGGTCGACCGAGGACTTCTCGATGCCGTTGCCGTCGACGACGTAGTTCTTCAGGTCGCCGCGGAACTGCTGCTTGGCGTCGGTGACCGCGATGCGGTCCTGTGGGCGCTTCGGGCCGGCGATCGACGGGACGACCGTCGACAGGTCCAGCTCGAGGTACTCGGAGAAGCGCGGCTCGACGGCCGGGTCGAGCCACATGCCCTGCGCCTTGGCGTAGGCCTCGACGAGCGCGACCTGCTGCTCGGAGCGGCCGGTGAGGCGCAGGTACTCGAGGGTGACGTCGTCGATGGGGAACATCGCGGCGGTGGAGCCGAACTCGGGGCTCATGTTGCCGATGGTGGCGCGGTTGGCGAGCGGCACCTCCGCGACGCCCTCGCCGTAGAACTCGACGAACTTGCCGACGACGCCGTGCTCACGCAGCATCTCGGTGATCGTGAGGACGACGTCGGTGGCGGTCGCGCCGGCCGGGATGGCCCCGGAGAGCTTGAAGCCGACGACGCGCGGGATGAGCATGGAGACCGGCTGGCCGAGCATCGCGGCCTCGGCCTCGATGCCGCCGACGCCCCAGCCGAGGACGCCCAGGCCGTTCTCCATCGTCGTGTGCGAGTCGGTGCCGACGCAGGTGTCGGGGTAGGCGATGCCGTCACGGGTCATCGTGACGCGGGCCAGGTGCTCGATGTTGACCTGGTGGACGATGCCGGTACCCGGGGGGACGACCTTGAAGTCGTCGAAGGCGGTCTGGCCCCAGCGCAGGAACTGGTAACGCTCGTTGTTGCGCTCGTACTCGAGGTCGACGTTGTGCGCGAAGGCCCCGGCGGTGCCGAACTCGTCGATCTGCACAGAGTGGTCGATGACCAGCTCCGCGGGCGCGAGCGGGTTGATCTTCGTCGGGTCGCCACCGAGCTCGGCGACGGCCTCGCGCATGGTGGCCAGGTCGACGACGCAGGGCACGCCGGTGAAGTCCTGCATGATCACGCGGGCGGGCGTGAACTGGATCTCGGTGCTGGGCTGGGCGTCCTTGTCCCAGGAGCCGAGCGCGTTGATGTGATCGGCGGTGACGTTCTCGCCGTCCTCGGTCCGCAGCTGGTTCTCCAGCAGGACCTTGAGGCTGTAGGGCAGGTCCTTGGACCCCTCGACGGCGTCGATCCGGTAGATCTCGTAGGACTCGTCACCGACGGTGAGCTGGTCCTTGGCGTTGAAGGTGTTCGCACTGGCCACAGTCGACTCCTCTGTCGTGGTTATCTTGACGTCAAGATAAAACTATCACAGGGCTCCGACGGGCCGGGGACCGCCCGCCGCTCCCTGCCACTCTTGCGCAAACCCGGCCGCACGTCACGGCTGCGCGTCCTCCCCCTTCGTCTCGAAGGTCGCGATGCACTCGACGTGGTGGGTCATGGGGAAGGCGTCGAGGGCCCGCAGGCCCACCAGGTCGTAGCCGAGGTCGGCAAGGTAGGCGGTGTCGCGGGCGAGCGCCGCCGGGTCGCAGGCCACGTAGACCAGGCGACGGGGACGAAGGGAGGTGAGCGCGGCGACGACCTCGCGGCCGGCCCCCGTCCGGGGCGGGTCGAGGACGATGACGTCCGCGCTCGGCGGCAGCAGGTCGGAGCGCGCCGGGCGCCGCGGCCCGCGACGGCGGCCCTTGCGGGCCACACCGAGCAGGTCGTCCACCCGGCCCGGCACGACGAGCGCCCAGGGGTGGCCGGCGAGGTTGTCGCGCAGGTGGTCCACCGCGCGCCGGTCGGACTCGACGGCGACGAGCTGGCCGTCCCGGCCGACGGCCTCGGCGAGGGGGACGGAGAAGAGGCCGACGCCGCTGTAGAGGTCGAGCACGCGCTCGCCCTCGCGGACACCGGCCGCGGCGAGGACGGCCTCGACGAAGGCGCGCGGGGCGTCGCGGTGGACCTGCCAGAAGCCGCGGGCGTCGACGCCCATCGCGCGCTCCCCCGCGTCGGTGCGCACGACCTCGGTGATGTCGATGGGCGGCGTCGGCTGGTCCGCCGGCACCTCGACGACGACCGTGTCGGCCTCGCCCGACGCCGCGACGACGTCCAGGGCGCTGATGCCGCGCAGCTGCGACGGGGCGTCCGCGAGCTCGGCGAGGGTCTCCGCGAGCGCCGCATCGACGTCCGGCACGGCGATCGGGCACCCGGTCACCGGGATGACGTCGTGGCTGCGGTGCCGGCGCAGGCCGACCACCCCGTCGGCGACCGCGAACTCGACCCGGGTGCGGTAGCGCAGCCCGTCGTCGTCGTCGAGGGGCTCGACGACGACCGGGCGCTCCTCCCCCGCCAGGCGGCGCAGCTGCTCGGCGACGACGTCGGCCTTGAGCTCGCGCTGGTACGCGGTGGAGACGTGCTGGAAGTCGCAGCCGCCGCACCCACCGGGTCCGGCGACGGGACAGCGCACCGGGACCCGGTGCGGCGAGGCCTGAAGGACCTCGATGGCGTCGGCGCGCAGGAAGCGGTCGCCGGGCCCCCCTTCGGTGACCCGGATGCGCACCCGCTCACCGGGCAGGGAGTGCCGCACGAAGACGACCCGCCCCTCGTACCGCGCCACGCAGTGGCCGCCGTGGGCCACCGGCCCGACCTCGACCTCCACCTCGTCGCCCGTCGTGAGCTCGTCCGCACTCGTCACAGTCCACCTCGTCGCACGTCGCCGGCCACCGGGCCGTCCATCTTGTCCTCGGCACCCTCGGAGCTCGCGAGCTGCCAGGGCACCGAGGACACCATGACACCCGGGGTGAAGATCAGCCGACTGCGCAGCCGCAGCGCGGACTGGTTGTGCAGGGCCTGCTCCCACCAGTGGCCGAGCACGTACTGCGGGATGTAGACGACGACGAGGTCACGCGGGTTGCCCGAGCGGATCGACTTGACGTAGTCCACGACCGGCCGGGTGATCTCGCGGTACGGCGAGTCGAGGGCCTTGAGCGGCACGGGGATCCCCCGCCGGTCCCACTCGGCCTGCAGGGCCTTGGTCGCCTCGTGGTCGACGTCGACCGTCACCGCCTCGAGGCGGGAGGGGCGCGTCGCGGAGGCGTAGGCGACCGCCCGGAGCGTGGGCCGGTGGATCGTGCTCACGAGGACGATCGCGTGGACGCGCGAAGGGAGGAGCTGGTGCTTGGTGTCCCCCTCCGGCACGGCGAGCTCCTCCCTGACGTGCTGGTAGTGGCGGCTGATCGCGCTCATCAGGACGAAGAGGACGGCCATGGCCGCCATGGCGAACCCGGCGCCGTGCATGAACTTCGTGAGGATGACGACGACGAGGACCGTGCCGGACATCGCGGCACCGACGGCGTTGATCGCCCGACGGCGCAGCATCGCCCGCTGCTCTGCCCGGTCCTTCTCGACCGCCAGGTGGCGGTTCCAGTGCCGCACCATGCCGGTCTGGCTGAGCGTGAAGGAGACGAAGACACCGACGATGTACAGCTGGATGAGCCGGGTGACGCTGGCGTCGAAGATGATGACGAGGGACCCCGCCGCGCCCGCGAGCAGGATGATGCCGTTGGAGAAGGCGAGCCGGTCGCCCCGGGTGTGCAGCTGCCTGGGCAGGAGGCCGTCACGCGCCAGGATCGAGCCGAGCACGGGGAAGCCGTTGAAGGCGGTGTTGGCGGCGAGCACGAGGATCAGGCCGGTGACGATCGAGACGATGACGACGCCCGCAGGGAAGCCGTCGAAGACGGCGGTCGCGACCTGGGCCATGACCGTGTGCTGCTCGTAGCCGTCACCGACCGGCACACCGTCCCGGAGCAGCTGCTGGGCCGGGTCGTCGGCGATCTTGACGCCGGTCCACCTGGCGAGCGCGATCATCGACAGCAGCATCGTCACCGAGACGGCGCCCATGAGCAGCAGGGTCGTCGCCGCGTTCTTGCTCTTGGGCTTGCGGAAGGCCGGGACACCGTTGCTGATCGCCTCGACACCGGTCAGGGCCGCCGCGCCGGAGCTGAAGGCACGCAGCAGCAGGAAGGCCATCGCCAGTGTGCCCAGCTGCTCCATCCCCGGCTCGGGCGCCAGCGTCAGGGAGGCGCTCTCGGCCGACGGTAGGGTGCCGGTCGTGCGACGCACGATGCCGACGAGGGCCATCGCGAGGACCGACAGCATGAAGAGGTAGGTGGGGACGGCGAAGGCCGTGCCGGACTCGCGCACGCCGCGCAGGTTCATCGCGGTGAGCGCCGCGATGAGGACGACGGCGGCCAGGACCTCGTGGCCACGCAACCAGGCGAAGGCGGCCGCGGCGTTCTGCACGCCCGAGGAGATCGAGACCGCGACCGTGAGCACGTAGTCGACGAGGAGGGCGCTCGCGACCGTCAGACCCGCCCGGGGGCCGAGGTTGGTGCTGGCGATCTCGTAGTCGCCGCCCCCGGAGGGGTAGGCGTGCACGTTCTGGCGGTAGCTCGCGACGACGACCACCATGACGGCGACGACGGCGAGCGCGACGGGCCACGAGTGGGTCATCGCCAGCGCCCCACCGGCCAGGCCGAGGGTCAGCAGGATCTCGTCAGGGGCGTAGGCGACGGAGCTGAGCGCGTCGCTGGCGAAGACGGGGAGCGCAAGGCGCTTGGGGAGCAGGGTCTCGCCGAGGTGATCGCTGCGCATGGCGCGGCCGACGAGGACGCGCTTGATGAGTCGTCCGGAAGACACCACGCGAGTGTAGGCCTGCTCCCGGGGGTACCGTCGTCCCGTGCACTTCGTCATCATGGGCTGCGGCCGCGTCGGCGCCTCGCTCGCCCGCTCACTCGAACGCATCGGGCACGACGTCGCGGTCGTCGACCAGGACCCCGCGGCCTTCCGCCGCCTCGGCAGCGACTTCAGCGGCCGCCGGGTCGCCGGCGTCGGCTTCGACCGGGACACCCTGGTCCAGGCGGGGGTCGAGCAGGCCTACGCCCTCGCCGCCGTCTCCAGCGGTGACAACTCCAACATCCTCGCGGCCCGGGTGGCCCGCGAGACCTTCGGCGTCGAGCACGTCGTCGCGCGCATCTACGACCCGGACCGCGCGCAGGTCTACCAGCGCCTCGGCATCCCCACGGTCGCGACGGTCCGGTGGACCGCCGACCAGGTGCTGCGCCGGCTGCTCCCCCAGGGCCAGGCCCCCGAGATGACCGATGCCTCCGGGCGACTCGTCGTCGCCGAGATCCACGTCTCCCCCGCGTGGGTCGGCCGCCGCCTCACCTCGCTCGAGGAGGCGACCGGGTCGCGGGTCGCCTACATCACCCGACTCGGCGAGGGGATGCTCCCTTCGCCCGAGACCGTCCACCAGGAAGGCGACCTCGTGCACCTGGTCATCCCACGTGATCGCGTCCACGACGTCGAGCGCGTCCTCGACGCCGCCCCCACGGAGGAGATCTGATGCGCGTCGCCATCGTCGGTGCCGGGTCGGTCGGCCGCTCCATCGCCAAGGAGCTGCTCGAGAACGACCACGCCATCCTGCTCATCGACCGGGACGCCGACGAGGCCCGGGTCGCCAAGGTGCCGCAGGCCAGCTGGCTCTCGGGGGACGCCTGCGAGATCTCGACCCTCCAGGAGGCCGAGATCCAGGGCTGCGACGTCGTCGTCGCCGCGACCGGTGACGACAAGGCCAACCTCGTCGTCTCGCTGCTCGCCAAGACCGAGTTCGGCGTGCCGCGCACGGTCGCGCGCGTCAACAACCCGAAGAACGAGTGGATGTTCGACGAGTCCTGGGGCGTCGACGTCGCCGTCTCGACACCGCGCCTGATGACGGCGCTCGTCGAGGAAGCCGTCAGCGTGGGAGACCTCGTGCGGATCTTCGACTTCCAGCAGGGCAGCGCGTCGATGACCGAGATCACCCTCCCGGCGGACAACCCCAACGTCGGTCGGCGCGTCGGCGACATCACCTTCCCGGCGGACACGCTGCTCGTCGGGATCATCCGGGACGGCCGGCCCTTCGGCCCGACGGCGGACGACTCGCTCGAGGCGCACGACGAGCTGCTGCTCCTCACGACCGCCGAGGCCGAGCCGGAGCTCGAGGCGATGCTGCGGCCGGGCGCCAAGGCGCGCCGGCGTCCTGCCCCCTGAGGGTCAGGCGCGGCGGACGTCGACCGGCTGGACGAGCTCGTCGTCGGGGTCGATCGGCGTGTGTCCCTTGAGGAGCATCGCGCCCATGACCGCCACGGCTCCGGCCCAGAGGGGCCAGCCGAGGAGCACCTTGGCCACCGTGAGCCCGGCGAGGTTGTCGGCGAGGTAGAGCGGACCCATGATCCCGACGCGGATGACGTAGACCGCGACGAGCACGAGCGTCAGGCGTGTGCAGACCCGCACGGCGGCGTCGCTGCGCCGCCAGCGGAAGGGGTCGCCCGCGGCGACGGCCGCCTGGTCGGCCACGCCGACCATGATCCCGACGACCGGCCACCGCACGACGACCGAGAGCAGCGAGCCGACGAGGTAGGCGCACGAGGTGAGGATGCCGGGCAGGAAGGCGTCCTCAGCCTGCCCCGAGCGCAGGGCGAAGAAGGCTGCGAGGCCGGTCGCGACGAGCGAGCCGAGGACGAACTGCAGCGTCTGCCGCTGCACGAGCCGGGCGATGGCGAGCACCGCCGTCACGGCCCCGGCCGAGCCGAGCGAGATGGCGCGGTCCGTCGTCGCGGCCCAGGCGATGACGAAGACGAGCATCGGCAACGCGGTCTCGATCGAGCCGCGCAACCCCCCGAGCGCCTCGCCGAGGCGATGGCGGATGAGTGCCTCGACCGTCGGGTGCACCGGCATCGAGACGCCGGCGCTCTCAGCCATGGTGGGTCAGCAGCTCGTAGGCGGGGTTGTAGATCGTCGGCTCCCCCTCGGGACGGCAGATGAGGCCGCTGGCCTTGAGGTAGGCCCCCGGGTCGATCCCCCGGATGCTGCGTCGTCCGAGCCACACGAGCTGCACGGTGTGCGACCCGTCGTAGAGGTCGGCGACGAGGGCCGGGACCGTGGCCCGCGGGCGCAGCGTGACGGCAGTGATCGTGCCCGCCACGGTGACCACCTCGCGGTCGGTCTCGTCGGTGATGGGCCGGCAGCCGTGGGCGTGGGCGGCCTCGCGCAGCTCCCCCGCCGCGAGGTCGTCGTCGGACCGGGTGAGGTCGACCAGTCGTCGCAGCAGGGTGGACATCAGCGGACCTCGGTGATCTCGGGGCCGCGCTCGAAGGGCCTGAGGTCGTCCTCGACGGGAGCGTCGGCCGGCTCGTCCGCGGCGGGGCGCGCCGCGCGCTGGGTGCTCGGCATGGTCAGGGGCAGCATCTCGCGCGGTGCGCGCGGCTCCTCGCCGCGGTCGACGACCACCGATCGCACGACCTCGTCGAGGGCCGCCCGGGCCGACTCGTCGACCGCGGCGGCGCCGGAGTACACGGCGCGCAGGAACCAGCGCGGCCCGTCGACGCCGGCGAAGACGACCGGGGCGAAGACGGTGCGTCCCTGGGGTCCGGGCTGGGCCAGCCGGGCGCGCAGCTCGGTGCCGAAGGGGCCGGTGACCTCCTCGACGGTGCCCCCGTTGCCGCCGATCATCTCGGCGATCTCCTCGCGGATCTCGTCCCAGATGCCGAAGGAGCGGGGGGCGGCGAAGACCTGCAGCTGGACGGCGCCGTGGTCGTCGCCGACCTGGGCGGCCGAGACCTCGTCGTTCTTCTGGTCGACCTCGAGCCGCAGCTCGGTGCCCGGCGCGGGCGTCAGGTGCAGGGCACCCAGGTCGACCCGGGTGCTCGTGTCAGCGACGTCGGAGATGTCGTGCGGACCGGCCGTCAGCGGCTGCGACGAGGACCCCGGCTCGCTCGTGGCCGCGGTCTGCGTGGTCGTGTCCTGCTCGGTCGACACCACGTCGGCATCGGCAGTCTTCTTCTTGCGCCCGAACATCACTCTCGTCCTGTCCTCGAGGGTGGGCCGAAGCCCCCACTTGATCCATGTCCAGTCTCGCCCCGTGGGCTGGGTGGAAGCGAATCGAGGGGGAGGAACTCCCCTTCGCCCACCTGCTGGAGCACGAGCTGGGCGATCCGGTCGCCGACCCGCACCGTGAAGGACTCCCGAGGGTCGAGGTTGACGAGGTTGACGAGGACCTCGCCCCGGTAGCCGGAGTCGACGGTCCCGGGGGCGTTGGCGACCGAGATCCCGTGGCGCGCGGCCAGTCCCGAGCGCGGGTGCACGAGGCCGACCCACCCGTGGGGCAGCGCGAGCGCGACCCCGGTGGGCACGAGGGCCCGCTCCCCGGGCTCGAGGGTCAGCTCCGCGACGGAGCTGAGGTCCGCGCCCGCGTCGCCGTGCTTGGCGTACGCGGGCACGACGGCGTGCCGGTGCAGCAGCTGCACCGGTACCGCGACCTGACGGGGTCCGTCAGCCACGGGTCACGCAGCACACTCGGTGCAGACCGGGCCGTTCTTGCCGTCGCTCGCCAGCTGGCTGCGGTGGTGGACGAGGAAGCAGCTCGTGCAGGTGAACTCGTCGGCCTGGCGCGGGACGACCCGCACCGACATCTCCTCACCGGAGAGGTCGGCGCCGGGCAGCTCGAAGCCTTCGGCCATCTCGGTCTCGTCGACGTCGACGTTTGCGGAGGTCGCGTCACCGCGACGGGACTTGAGCTCCTCGATGGAGTCCTCGGACAGGTCGTCGTCGGTCTTGCGAGGGGCGTCGTAATCGGTCGCCATCTCTCCTGATTCCTTGGGGGTCAGCGGGGCAGTGTGGGTCGTGCGCCGTCATCAACGCAGCAGGTGCTGAATTTGTGCCCGGCGCGCCGGATTGTGCCCCATCCACCGGCGGGACGCCACCTCGTTCCGCGCTAACGGGCCGATTCGGGTCCGACCTGCTCCACGGCGGACCGCAGCAGGGTGCGCAGCGAGCCCTGGGCGGCCGGCGGCCCGGCCACCGTGAACCCCGCCCGCGGGTGACCACCGTCGAGGTCGGTGACGACCGCACCGGCCTCGGTCGCCACGAGCCACCCGGCGGCCATGTCCCAGGGGTTGAGACCGCGCTCGTAGTGGACGTCGAGGCTCCCGTCGGCCACGCGGCACAGGTCGAGCGCGGCGCTGCCGATCCGGCGGATGTCGCGCACTCTCGGCAGGACGTGGGTGAGCACCGCGGCCTGCCACGCCCGTCGGTCGGCGTCGTAGCCGAAGCCGGTCCCGCACAGCGCCTGGTCGAGGGAGGTGTCGGCGACCGTGAGCCGCTGCGCCGGCCCGTCCCCGACACGGTGCCACGCGCCCCCACCGAGGGCGGCGGTGTACCGCTCCCCCGTCAGCGGGTTGACGACGGCGCCGGCGACCGGGCGCCACGCCCCGTCGACCGAGGGGTCGCCGAGGACCGCGGCGACGGAGACGCAGTAGGCAGGGATCTCGTAGAGGTAGTTCACCGTGCCGTCGATCGGGTCGACGACCCAGGTGATCCCGGACGTACCGGTCCGCGCGCCGCGCTCCTCACCGTGGAAGCCGTCCTGCGGGCGCAGCTCCCCGAGCCGGCGCAGCAGCAGGTCCTGGCTGCGCTGGTCCATGACCGTGACGACGTCGGTCGCCGAGGACTTGGTCTCGGCGACGCCGAGGTCGCGGGGGCGGTCGTCGACGACGAGCACACCCGCCTCCACGGCGACCTTCAGGGCGATGTCGGCGAGCTCGGCGGGGTCGACGCCGGCGGGCAGCCGGTCCACGTCAGTCCGACCCGCAGAGCGCGGGGCGGGCCTCGCGCAGGTTGGGGCAGCACCCGACGGGGCAGACGGCCGGGTGGGAGTCGAGGTCGCGCCAGGTCGCTCGCACCGGCTGCTCGCCGCGGGCCTGGGCCGCGCGCTCGAGCATCACGTCGACGAGACCGGCGACGAAGGCGGGGTCGGTGCCCGGCGTCGCGACGCGGGTCATGCCCAGGCCGACCTCCTCGGCCGTCGCGGCGGCCTCGAAGTCGAGGTCGTGGGTGACCTCCATGTGGTCGGAGACGAAGCCGATCGGCACGACGACCACGTGGCGCACCCCTTCGTCGGCCAGCTCACGCAGGCGGTCGTTGACGTCCGGCTCGAGCCACGGGGTGCGCGGGGAGCCCGAGCGCGAGCAGAAGGCGAGGCCCGCGGGCAGGTCGGTGCCGAGGACCGCGTCGACCTCGGCGGTGATCGCCGCGGCGGCCTCCGCCTGGTCGCCCGAGTAGGCGCGCCCGTCACCATCACCCGGCCCGGAGGTCTCGTCCATCGCGTCCGGGATGGAGTGGGTCACGTAGAGCAGGGCGACGGCATCGGCACCGACGTCGGCGACCGCGGCGCGGGCCGCCGCGACCGTGTCGCGCGCGACGGTCGCCACGAACCCCGGCAGCTCACCGAAGGGTCGGACCTTGTCCAGGACGAGCCCGTCCCTCCCGTCGACCGCGTCGGCCAGGCCCTCGCGGTACTGGCGGCAGGAGGAGTAGCTGCGCCAGGCACTGGTCGGCACGACGAGGACCCGCCGGGCACCCCTCGCCTGGAGCTCGTCGAGCGCGTCCGTGACGAAGGGGGCGGAGTTGCGGTTGCCGAGGACGACCGGCAGCGGGCACTCGCGGGCCGCCAGCTCGGCGGTCAGGTCGGCGACGAGCCGACGGTTGAGGGCGGGCAGCGGGCTGACGCCGCCGACGCGCTCGTAGTGGGAGCCCACCTCGACCAGGCGCTCGTCGGGCACACCCCGCCCGGCCGTGACGCGGCGGAGGAAGGGCAGGACCTCGTCCGGCCCCTCCGGACCACCGAAGGACTGGAGCAGCACGCCGTCATAGGGGCTGAGGGGGTGCTCGGAGGAATCGTTGGGCATGCAGACAAGGTAACGCGCGGCGTGTGCGTTGCCGGATCCCCCCGGGCAGGTGGCAGAGTCGTGGCAGTACGGCTGGACGAGAGGGATCTGTGATGCGCGACCTACGACTCATCGGGGTGCACGACGACGGTGAGCACCTCGTCGTGACCGACGACACCGGCGAGGAGTTCCGGCTGCGGATCGACGAGCCGCTGCGTGCCGCCGCGCGGCGGGACCGACCCAGGCTGGGTCAGCTGCAGATCGCCATCGACAACAACGTGCGCCCGGCCGAGGTTCAGGCGATGATCCGGGCCGGCGCCTCCGCAGACGAGGTCTCCGCGCGCACGGGGTGGGACCTGGACAAGATCGCCCGCTTCGAGGGTCCGGTGCTCGCCGAGCGCGAGCACGTCGCCTCGCGCGCCCAGGCCGTCCGCTTGCGCGGCACCAACCAGGCCGGCTCCCCCGAGACGCTCGCGCAGCGCGCCGCGACGCGGCTCACCGGGCGCGGCGTCGAGGCGTCGTCGGTGCTGTGGGACGCCTCCCGCGACGCGGAGGGCCAGTGGACGGTGTCCGCGACCTTCGCCGCCGGCGGTCGCGAGCGCACGGCGACGTGGTGGTTCGACCTCGCCGGCATGAGCGTCGTCGCCCGGAACGACGAGGCCAAGTGGCTCTCCGAGGCCGACACCCCGTCCGGCCCGGTCCCGACCGCCGTGCACCGACCGACCGCGGTCTTCGACGTCGAGGTCGAGGAGACCAAGGTCGAGCGCACCACCCGCGTCGGCACCGACGACCTCGTCACCTCGATGCGCGAGCACTCGGGCGCCAAGAACCGTCGTCGCGGCGGGCGGCGCAAACCGCGCGCCGAGGCCGGACCGACGTCCACCGAGGAGCCGCTACCGCTCGAGACCGCCGAGGAGGTCCCCCCGCCCGCACGCGGCACCCACCCGCGTGACCTCGAGGAGGCGAAGGGGGCCACCCTCGCCCCGTCCGCCGCGCCCGCACCCGCGCCCGCACCCGCTGCCGCTGAGCCGGAGCCGGAGGAGCGCGACGAGGAAGCCCCGGCCGCCGAGATGAAGGCCGAGCCGGAGCAGGTGGCCACGCCCATGCCGACCGCGGATCCCGAGCCCGAGGCCGAGGTCGTACCCGAGCCCGAGCCCGAGGCCGTCGCGGAACCGGCAGCGACCGCTGCTGCGAAGGCGCAGCCGGAGACCGAGCCGAAGACCACCGAGCCGAAGACCAAGACGCAGCCCGAGGCGACGTCCGGGGACGACGCGCCGGCCGACGACACGAGCGACGCGGGCAAGGGCGCGCGCGGTCGCAAGGGACGCCCGAGGGTGCCGAGCTGGGACGACGTGATGTTCGGGACGACGCGCGACTGAGCGCGGCTCGTCAGCCCGGCGGCCGGACCGGGCAGGCGTCGAGGTCGAAGGGCAGCACATCGGCGGAGAGCGCGGCCGCCTGCGCGGCGACGGAGTTCATCCGGCGCATGTGGTGGCGGCGGCAGAGGACCTCGTACTCGACCTCCGGCTCCGCGGCCCCGGGCTCGACCGTGGCCGTGTCACCGACGACCACCTGGTCGCCCTCGACGACCATGACGCCGTCGACGACCCGGGCGTTGTGCGTCGCCCGGCGGCCGCACCAGCACAGCGCCGAGACCTGCAGGGCCTGCGTGCGGTCCGCGAGCTCGATGAGCCGACGGCTGCCGGGGAAGAGCTCGGTGCGGAAGTCGCTCGTGATGCCGAAGGCGAAGACCTCGATGTCGAGCTCGTCGACGACCCGGGCGAGCTGCTCGACCTGACCCGGCGTGTAGAACTGCGCCTCGTCGCAGATGAGGTGGTCCACGCGACCGCCTGCGGTGAGGTGCCCGACGACGGTCTCCCAGAAGTCGAGGTCCTCGGTGACCTCGATCGCAGGGACGTCGAGCCCGAGCCGGGAGGACAGTCGGGCCTCCCCCGCGCGGTCGAGCCGGGTGAAGACCAGCCCGACGCGTCCGCGGGCCCGGTGGTTGTGGTCCATCTGCAGCGCGAGGGTCGACTTGCCGCAGTCCATCGTCCCCGCGAAGAAGGTCAGCTCGGCCACGTCACTGCTCCCGGGCGTCGAGCGCCAGCCACGGGATGGCGACCTCGTCCGCGGTGATCGAGCCGTGGACACCGAGGAGGGCGCGCAGCTCCGGTCGGTGCCGGCGCGAGTCCTGCACGGCGATCGGGCCGGTCATGGCGGCGATGACGTCACCGATGCGCGGCCGCACCGTCTCGCTCACCGTCCCGAACCACCCCGCGGCGATGGCCTCGTCCGCCGTGAGGACGAGGGCGTCCTGCCCGAGCCGGGCCCGCCAGGTGGCGAGCACGTCGTCGAGGGCCCCGGGGCGCACGTGCAGCTGGACGCACCTGGGCTCGCCCGCGACGTGCCGCACCCCGGCGTCGAGCTCGCCATCGGTCGCGATGTCCGGGCGGGCGTCGAGCGGCACGTCGACCATCCCGTGGTCGGCGGTGATGTGCAGGGAGGTGTCCGCGGGGAGCAGCGCGGCCAGGCGCGCCAGCTGGGCGTCGACCTCCTCGAGCTCGGCGACCCACTCCTGCGAGTCGCAGCCGTGGACGTGGCCGATCTTGTCCAGGTCGCCCCAGTACAGGTAGACGAGCGAGCGTGGTTGCGCACGCACGGCGGTCACCGTCGCGTCCACCCTGGCGGCCAGACCGCGGGCGGCGACGAACCGACCACCGCGCAGCGCCGCCTCGGTGAGCCCGGAGCCGTCGAAGTAGCCCGGACCGATGCGGGTCACCGCGACGCCCGCGGCGTCCGCGGCCTCGAAGACGGTCGGGGCGGGCTGCCAGCGGTGCGGCTCGGGCCCGTCCTCCCAGGACAGCTCGTTGAAGACGGTGTCCGTCTCGGGGTCGTAGGCCTCGTAGCCGACGAGGCCGTGCGTGCCGGCGAGCGCGCCGGTGCCGAAGGTGCCCATCGACGTCGCCGTGGTCGACGGGAAGCCGCAGTCGAGGGTCATCGCGGCGTCCGGCTGCTGCAGCAGCCCGCGCAGGAAGGGGGCGTGCCCGGCCCGGCGCGCGAGGAGCTGGGCGCCGAGACCGTCGACGAGGACGACGACGGACCGGCGGGCGGGTCGCAGGGGGCGGTCTCCCCCCTTCGCCAGCGCAGGGACCGCCAGGCTGGTGGCGACGGCGGGCAGGAGCCGGTCGAGGCGCGGGGTGGTCACGAGCAGCGGCGTCGCGCCCACGACGTCAGCGCCCGATGCTCGCCGAGAGGTCCCTGGCGAACTCGGTGGCCCGGTCCAGCGCCGTCCGGCCCTCGGCCTCGGCGCTGATCCGCAGCGCGATGTCGTCGCTGGTGACCGTGCCCTCGTAGCCGTGGTCGCCCCCGTCGCAGTCCGGGTCGGAGCACTGGGCGGGGAGCAGGTCGACGCGGCTGACCGCGCCCCAGCCGACGGTGAGCGTCAGCTCGCGGCCGAGCGAGCCGGGGACATAGCTCGAGGGGTCGCCGACGACGTGGGTGAGCATGACGCCACGCACCGACGACAGCGGGATGCACTCCGTCGTCGCCGTCGCGATCTCCTGGGCACCCGAGAAGTGGTCGGGGTAGTCGTCGGCGTGTGCGATGACGAGTCGGGACGCGGTCCGGGCGAAGACGGTGATGTGGCGCCGGACCGTGTCCTGGTCGAAGGTCGTCTCCTGGTGCACCAGGTGCCCGTGGACCTCCTCTGCACCCACGGCCGCCTTGATGACGTCCGCGACGAGCGCCGGGTAGTAGCCGGCGCGCTCGATGTCGGCGGTGAGTTCGTCAGGCAGCGTGATGGCCGTGAGGTCGGAAGGAGCGGGCATGCTCGCCATTGTGCCCCAGCCTCAGGTCATGCTCCGCGCGTCGGGGTCGATGCGCCGGTGGGCCGGCGTGATCATGATGTCTGCCCCGAGCACGGTCACCCCGCTCGGGTGCGCGATGACCGGGTTGAGCTCGACGGACGACAGCTCGAGGAAGTCGTCGGACATGACCGACAGCCGGCCGAGGACGTCCTCGAGCGCGGCCAGGTCGACGGGGGCGGCGCCGCCGTGCCCCATGAGCAGCGGCGCGGTCTTGATGTCCTGGATGAGCTCGCGGGTGTCGACGTCGGTGAGCGGCGGGATGCGGTAGGCGATGTCGTCGAGCAGCTTGGTCGGGGCACCGGCGATGCTGAAGGAGACGACGGGCCCGAAGAGCGGGTCCTCGATCGTCGACAGCACGGTCGCGACGCCGGGACCGGCCATGCGCTGCACGACGAGGTAGTTGGCGTCCATCGGGGCGAGCCGACGGTCGAGGGTCTCGTAGGCCACCCGCACCGCGTCGGCGTCCGGCAGGTCGACACGGATGCCCTCGAGCACGGCCTGGCCCCGGACGAGCGGCGAGAGCGACTTCACGACGACCGGGTAGCCGACCTGCTCCGCGGCGGCGACGGCCTCCTCGACGCTGTCGACCTCGATCCGCGGCCACACCTGGATGCCGTACGCGGAGAGGAGCTCATGGGCCTCGTCGGTCGTGAGCGCACGGCCCTCCGGGTCCTCCTCGAGGACCCGGTCGAGCAGGTGGCGCACCGCCCAGCGGTCGATGCCCTCGCGCACGACGGTCTCGCCCTTGTCCTTGTCGCGCCAGGCGCCGTAGTCGGTCGCGGCCGCGAGCGCCCGGATGGCCTCCTCGGGCATGGCGTACAGCGGCACCGCCTGCCGCGGGGCGTCGTCCGGGAACTCACCGAGCTCGTGGAGGAAGCTCGGGTCGCCGGCCATGTCGACACCGCGCATGCCGAGCAGGGTGGCGACGCAGGGCTTGTCGGAGGTGGAGGCGGCCTCGCGCAGGGCCTCGACGACCTCCTGGTCGAGCGCACCCACCGGCGGGATGAAGCACACGACGACCGAGTCGACCTCGGGGTCGGCGAAGGCCGCACCGACCGCCTCGCGGAACTCCGCGGCCGTCGCCTCGGTGCGCACGGCCACCGGCCCGTGGGTGACCTCGAGCCCGCGCTCGGTGGCGTTGTCCGCGCACAGCGCCGCGAGCTGGCTGGAGTTGCCGACGATGGCCACGCGGCGACCGGCCGGCAGCGGCTGGTGCACGAGGAGCTGGGCGACGTCGAACATCTGGTGGACGTTCTCGCAGTGGATGACACCGGCCTGCTCGAGCATGGCCGCGAAGGCGTGCTGCTTGACCTTGGGCTTGCGCACCTTGTGCCCGGGAGGGGCGCCGTAGCCCGCAGACGCCGGCTTGACGACGATGACCGGCTTGTTGGTGGCGAGGTGGCGGGCGATGCGCGAGAACTTGCGCGGGTTGCCCATCGACTCGAGGTAGAGGCCGACCGCGTGGGTCCGCTCGTCGTCGACCCAGTACTGCATGAGGTCGTTGCCGGAGACGTCGACCCGGTTGCCGGCGGAGGCGAAGACCGAGATGCCGAGGTTGCGGCGGGCGGCCGAGTCGAGGTTGGCGATGGCCAGCGCGCCGCTCTGCGAGAAGAGACCGAGGTAGCCGGGTCGCGGGATCACCGACGTGAGGGTCGCGTTGAGGCTCACCGCGGGGTCGTTGTTGATGAGGCCGAAGGAGTTGGGCCCGACGACGCGCATGCCGTTGCTGCGGGCCAGCCGCAGCACCTCCTGCTGCATCCGGGCGCCGTGCTCGTCGACCTCCGCGAAGCCGGAGGAGATGATCAGCAGGGTCTTGACGCCGGCCGCCGCGCACTCGCCGACGATCCGCGGGACCCGCTCCGCCGGGACGGCGATGACGGCCAGGTCCACTCCCCCTTCGACCTCGCCCACCGACCGGACGGCGTCCAGACCGAGGATCTCGCCGGCCTCGGGGTTGATCGCGTGGACCGCGCCGGTGAAGCCGCCGTCGAGGATCTGCTTGAGCACCTGGTGGCCGATGGCGCGCTCGCGCCGGCTGGCGCCGACGACGGCGACCGACTGCGGGTGGAGCATGGCCCGCACGCTCTGCGCCTCGGCGCGGTGCTCGCGGGCGAAGCGCACGGACAGCGACTCCGCGGTCGGCTCGATGTCGAAGTGGACGGACACCACGCCGTCCTCGAGGTGGCGGGTGACCTGGTAGCCGGCGTCGGAGAAGACGCGCAGCATCTTGCGGTTGTGCGGCAGGACCTCGGCCTCGAAGGCGGTGATGTCGTGCGACTGCGCGATCGCCGCGAGGTGCTCGAGCAGGACCGAGCCGATCCCCTTGCCCTGGTAGTGGTCGGAGATGTTGAAGGCGACCTCGGCGGAGTGCTCGCTCACCCGGTCGTAGCGGCCGATGCCGATGATGTCGTCGCGGATCGTCGCCACGAGCGCCATGCGGTCGTGGTAGTCCAGCTCGGTGAACCGCTTGACGTCGCGGTCGCTGAGGTTGCGCATCGGCGCGAAGAAGCGCAGGTAGATCGACTCGTCGGACTGCCCGGCGTGGAAGCGGCGCACGGCGTCCGCGTCGGAGGGCCTGATGGGCCGCAGCCGGCACACCGAGCCGTCGCGCAGGACGACATCGGCCTCGGCCAGCACCGGGTAGCCCGCGGGGAGCTCGGTCATGGCTCAATCCTGCCACGGGCTCCCGTGCGGCGTGGTCGGTCCCCCACGTGTGTCGGTGCCGCCCGTACGGGGACGAAGGGGGGAGGATGGGACGGTTCGAGCACCATCCCCACGAGGAGCCCCCCACCCGCATGGCCCGCCGTCCTGCCGCCACTCCGCCCGCCGACGCCCCCGAGCGGATCGTCGACATCGACGTCGCGGACGAGATGCGCAATGCCTTCCTCGAGTACAGCTACTCGGTGATCCACGCTCGCGCACTCCCCGACGCCCGCGACGGCCTGAAGCCGGTGCACCGACGGATCCTCTTCTCGATGAGCGAGATGGGCCTACGACCCGAGCGCGGCCACGTGAAGTCCTCCCGCGTCGTCGGCGAGGTCATGGGCAAGTACCACCCCCACGGCGACACCGCGATCTACGACGCGCTCGTGCGCCTCGCCCAGCCCTTCTCGATGCGCCTGCCCCTCGTCGACGGCCACGGCAACTTCGGCTCGCTCGACGACGGCCCCGCGGCGAGCCGCTACACCGAGGCCCGCATGGCCGCGGCCGCGCTGCTCATGGTCACCGGGCTCGGTGAGGACACCGTCCCCTTCGTCCCCAACTACGACGACCAGCTCCTCCAGCCCGAGGTCCTGCCCGCCGCCTACCCCAACCTCCTCGTCAACGGCACGACCGGCATCGCCGTCGGCATGGCGACCAACATGCCCCCGCACAACCTCGTCGAGGTCGTCGGTGCCGCCCGGCACCTGCTGACCCACCCCGACGCGAGCCTCGACGACCTCATGAAGTTCGTCCCCGGCCCCGACCTGCCCGGTGGCGGACGGATCATCGGGCTCGACGGCATCCGGGACGCCTACCTCACCGGGCGCGGCAGCTTCCGCACCCGGGCGACGACCCGCATCGACAAGGTCTCGCCCCGCCGCCAGGGCATCATCGTCACCGAGCTGCCCTACCTCGTCGGCCCCGAGAAGGTCATCGAGAAGATCAAGGACGCCGTCCAGTCCAAGAAGCTGCAGGGCATCGCCGACGTCAAGGACCTCACCGATCGCGTCTCGGGCATGCAGCTGGTGATCGAGATCAAGAACGGCTTCAACCCCGACGCCGTCCTCGAGCAGCTGTACAAGCTCACGCCGATGGAGGACTCCTTCTCCATCAACAACGTCGCGCTCGTCGACGGCCAGCCCCGGACCATGGGGCTGAAGGAGCTGCTCACCGTCTACGTCGACTTCCGGCGGGACGTCGTGCGCCGCCGCAGCGAGTACCGACTCGCCAAGCGGCGCGAGCGGCTGCACCTCGTCGAGGGCCTGCTCATCGCGATCCTCGACATCGACGAGGTCATCCAGGTCATCCGCTCCAGCGACGACGCGACGATCGCCCGGGAGCGCCTGCAGGCGGTCTTCGACCTGTCCGAGGTGCAGGCGAGCTTCATCCTCGACCTGCAGCTGCGCCGCCTGACGAAGTTCTCCCGGCTCGAGCTGGAGAAGGAGCAGGGGGAGCTCCTCGAGCAGATCGCCGAGCTCGAGGAGATCCTCGGCGACCCCAAGGTCATGACCCGCCTCATCTCCTCCGAGCTGGCCGCCGTCGCCAAGGAGCACGGCGACCCGCGCCGTACGGTGCTGCTCGAGTCCGCGGGTGCCCCCGCCACCGCGACGTCCCCGCTCGAGGTCGCCGACGACCCGTGCTGGGTCCTGCTGTCGAGCACCGGGCTCCTCGCGCGCACGAGCGGGGACGAGCCGCTGAGCCGCGAGGGCGGCCGCAGCAAGCACGACGCGATCGTCGCCGCGGTCCGCACGAGCGCGCGCGGCGAGGTCGCCGTCGTCACCTCGACCGGCCGGGTCGTTCGCCTGGGCGCCCTCGAGCTGCCCACCCTGCCGCCCTCCAACGGCGCCCCCAACCTCTCCGGCGGCGCACCGCTCGCGGCCTACGTCGACCTGCCCGGCGACGAGGCCCCGCTGACCCTGATGAGCCTGTCGCCCGACTCCCCCGGCCTGGCGCTCGGCACCGCCCACGGCGTCGTCAAGCGGGTGGGCACCGACTACCCCAGGGGCAGCTCCTGGGAGGCGATCTCGCTCAAGGACGGCGACCGCGTCGTCGGGGCCGTCGAGCTGACCACGGGCGAGGAGGAGCTCGTCTTCGTCACGAGCCAGGCGAGCCTGCTGCACTTCCCCGCCAGCGACGTGCGGCCGCAGGGCCGCGGCGGCGGCGGCGTGGCCGGCGTCCGGTTGACCGACGGGGCGCAGGTCGTCTTCTTCGGGGCGGTGGACCTCAACTACGACAACATCGTCGTCACCGTCTCCGGCTCCTCCGCCGCGCTGCCCGGCACCGACCCCGGCTCGTGGAAGGTCACCCCCTTCGACGAGTACCCGGGCAAGGGCCGGGCGACCGGGGGCGTGCGCGCCCACAGGTTCCTCAAGGGCGAGGACGCCCTGACCACGGCCTGGGTCGGCCGCTCCGGCGCTCGCGCCGCCCAGCCCAACGGCGTCGCGATCACCCTCCCGGAGGCGGAGGGGCGCCGCGACGGCTCCGGCACCCCGGCCACCGCCGTGATCGGCGGCATCGGCTCCCTCTGACGCTGACCACCCCGAGACGGTGCATTCCCCTAGGGCAATGCACCGTCTCGACGTCACGATGGTGCATTCCCCTAGGGCAATGCAGACCTCCCGGCACGACGAAGGGGGGCGGGCCGGTGATCCGGCCCCGCCCCCTTCGCCGTGCGGCTCACTCGTGGTCGATGTGCTCCGGGTCGCGGATGAACGTCTTCTTCGCGTACAGCGCGCGGTTGAGGAACCAGGTGACGACCCACAGCAGCACGCCGAGCGCCAGCATGCCGCCGGCGATGACGTACTGCTCCTGCTGCTCCTCGCTGCGGGCCCACGGGCCGACGAGGAAGGCGCAGGTGAGGGCTCCGAGGATCGGCATGAACGTCGGGGTGCGGAAGTGCTGGTGGCCGACCGGCTCGCGGCGCAGCACGAGCACCGCGATGTTGACGACGGTGAAGACCGCGAGCAGCAGCAGCGCCGTGGTGCCCCCGAGCAGCTTGACGACCGGGCTGTCGCTGCCGAGCACGACGTAGGTGATCAGCCCGTACGCGACGAGGGTCGTGAAGATGATCGCGGCCCACGGCGTCCGGCGCTTCTTGTGCACCAGTCCCATGCCGGGGGGCAGGACCTCCTGCCGGGCCATGCCGTAGACGAGGCGCGAGGCCATGAGCATGTTGATCAGGGCGGAGTTGGCGACGGCGAACATCCCGATGAAGGGGAAGATCTTGTCGAAGGGCAGGCCGGGGGCACCGGTCGCGACGACCTGGGTGAGCGCGGACTTCTCGCCACCGACGAGCTGGTCGACCGGGACGAGCGCCACGGCGGTGATCGAGACGAGCACGTAGATGATGCCGGTGATCGCCAGACCCGAGAGCATGACCTTGGGGAAGATCCTGGACGGCTCGTGGGTCTCCTCGGCCATGTTGACGGAGTCCTCGAACCCGACCATCGCGAAGAACGCCAGGGCCGTGGCCATGGAGATCGAGATGAAGACGCTCTTGTCGCTCGCGCTCTCGAAGACGACGACCCGGGAGAAGTCGGCCTTGTCCTGGGTGACGGCGTAGAGGCCGACGAAGATGATGAGCAGGAGGCCGGAGAGCTCGACGCAGGTCAGGACGACGTTGGCCTTGACGCTCTCGCCCACGCCCCGGAAGTTGATGAGCGCGATGATCGTCATGAAGCCGAGGGCGATGAGCAGCAGCGGCGTCGAGCCGTCCTCCCAGCCCACACCGAGACCGTCCCGCAGGAAGCCCGCGAAGGCGCTGGAGGCTGTCGAGGCCGAGGTGATGCCGGAGCACATGACGGCGAAGGCGACGATGAAGGTGACGAAGTGCAGGCCGAAAGCCTTGTGCACGAAGGTCGCGGCACCGCCGGCCTGCGGGTACTTCGTCACGAGCTCGAGGTAGGACAGTGCCGTGATGGTGGCCACGACGAAGGCCGCGATGAAGGGAGCCCACGCGGCCCCGCCCACCTCCGCGGCGACATCGCCGGTCAGGGCGTAGACACCGGTACCGAGGATGTCGCCGACGATGAAGAGCAGCAGGAGCCTGGGTCCCATGACCCGCTTGAGCTCGGTGGGCTCCTCGCCTGCGTCGCGGTCCGAGGTGGCGACGTCGGTCATGGGTCCTCCCTGGGTCGGGGCACGCTGGTGCGTACCAATCCCCTAACCGTGACCCACGCCACCGTCTCGTGCAACCACTGACGCTCCGACGCGCCGAGATCGGTCGCAATCGTGACGCCGTCCGGGAAGGGAGTAGCCCCGGTCAGGCGTCGATGCGCTCCCGGTCGAGCTGGTCCGCCGAGGAGACGATGAAGTCGCGCCTGGGATCGACGTCCTTGCCCATCAGCAGCTCGAAGACCTCCTCGGCGGCCTCGAGGTCGGCCGTCGTCACCCGGCGCAGCATCCGGTGGCGGGGGTCCATCGTGGTCTCGGCGAGCTGGTCGGCGTCCATCTCCCCCAGGCCCTTGTAGCGCTGGATGGGCTGCTTGATGTTCTTGCCGCGGGAGCCCAACGACGCGAGCTTCTTGCGCATCTCGGCCTCGGAGTAGGTGTAGATCAGCTCGTTCTTCTTCGAGCCCGGGTTGACCACCTCGATGCGGTGCAGCGGCGGCACGGCCGCGAAGACCTTGCCGGCCTCGACGAGCGGACGCATGTACCGGAAGAAGAGCGTGAGCAGCAGGGTGCGGATGTGGGCGCCGTCGACGTCGGCGTCGGTCATGATGATGACCTTGCCGTAGCGGGCGGCGTCGACGTCGAAGCTGCGCCCGGAGCCGGCACCGATGACCTGGATGATCGAGGCGCACTCGGCGTTCTTGAGCATGTCCCCGACGGCGGCCTTCTGCACGTTGAGGATCTTGCCGCGGATCGGCAGCAGCGCCTGGAACTCGCTGTTGCGCGCCTCCTTGGCCGTGCCCATCGCCGAGTCGCCCTCGACGATGAAGAGCTCGGTGGCCTCCACGTCGGTGCTGCGGCAGTCGCGCAGCTTCGGCGGCAGCGAAGAGGTCTCGAGCGCGTTCTTGCGGCGCTGGGTCTCCTTGTGCAGCCGCGCCGAGATCCGCGACTTCATCTCGGCGACGACCTTGTCGAGCAGCTGGCCGGCCATCTGCTTCTCGGCGCGCTTGGTCGAGGTGAGCAGGCTCGTCAGCTCGGTCTCCACGACCTTGGTGACGATGGAGCGCACGGCGTTGGTGCCGAGCACCTCCTTGGTCTGCCCCTCGAACTGCGGCTCGGCCAGACGCACCGTGACCACAGCGGTCAGGCCCGCGAGGATGTCGTCCTTGTCGACCTTGTCGTTGCCGACCTTGAGCTTGCGGGCGTTGACCTCGAGCTGCTTGCGGAAGACCTTGAGCAGCGCCTGCTCGAAGCCCGCGACGTGCGTGCCGCCCTTCGGCGTGGCGATGATGTTGACGAAGGAGGAGACCTTGGCGTCGTACCCGGTCCCCCAGCGTACCGCGATGTCGACACCGCACTCCCGCTCGACGTCGGTGGGGGTCATGTGTCCCTTGGCGTCGAGGACCGGCACGGTCTCGGTGAAGGTGCCGGTGCCCTCGAGCCGCCACACGTCGGTGACCGGCGCGTCCGGTGCGAGGAACTCGACGAACTCGCTGATGCCGCCGTCGTGGTGGAAGACCTCCTCGACCGGCTCGTCGCCACGCGCGTCGCGCACGACGAGCGTGAGGCCGGGCACGAGGAAGGAGGTCTGACGGGCGCGCGCGGCGAGGGCCTCGCCGTCGAGCTCGGCGCCCTTGAGGAAGATCTGCGGGTCGGCCCAGTAGCGCACCCGGGTGCCGGTGACGCCGCGCCCGGCCTTGCCGATGACCTCGAGCTCGCTGCCCTTGTCGTAGGCGACGAAGTCGTGGTCGGGCGACTTGACCCCCTTCGCCCCCGCGACGTCGGAGAAGGTGCCGGGCTCGCCGCGGCGGAAGCTCATCGCGTAGGTCTTGCCTCCGCGGTCCACCTCGACGTCCAGGCGGGAGGAGAGGGCGTTGACGACGGAGGCGCCGACGCCGTGGAGGCCGCCGGAGGCGGTGTACGAGCCGCCGCCGAACTTCCCGCCCGCATGCAGCTTGGTGTAGACGACCTCGACGCCGGTGAGACCGGTGCGCGGCTCGATGTCGACGGGGATGCCGCGGCCGTTGTCGCGGACCTCGACCGAGCCGTCGCCGTGGAGGATGACCTCGATGCGGTCGCCGTGGCCGCCGAGCGCCTCGTCGACCGCGTTGTCGATGATCTCCCACATGCAGTGCATGAGGCCGCGCTGGTCGGTCGAGCCGATGTACATGCCGGGCCGCTTGCGCACGGCCTCGAGACCCTCGAGCACCTGCAGGTGGTGCGCGGAGTAGTCCTGGACCGACTTGCTGCTGGCGGTCTTCTTGGCGGTGGTGGCTGCCGGAGGCACGAGGTGGCCGGTCCTTCGTCGTCGGGGAGGTGGGCTCCTCGCAGCGTAAACCGCGGTCCCGACAGCGCCGCGCAGGCTCGCTCACGGTGTCGGTTGCGTCACGCCACGCGGAAAGGGTGCTGCCCGGGAAGGGTTTGGCATGTTTGACTGTTGACCCGGACGTCCACGATCTACGCAAGAGAAGAGGCACCACGTGAACGCGACCCTGGCCAGCCCCCTGACCGCAGCCGACCGCTGCGACCGCTGCGGAGCCAAGGCCTACGTGCGCGCCCGCCTGCACGCCGGCGGCGAGCTGCTCTTCTGCGCGCACCACGGCCGCGAGCACCTGCCGGCGCTGAAGGACCTCGCCGAGATCGACGACCACAGCGAGCGCCTGGACGAGAGCACCCCTGCCTCGGCCCCGGCAGACGAGCGCTGATCCACCGCCCCCGGTGCTGACCACGGTCTCGCAGACCGCCCCCGACCCGACCTCTTGGGTCCTGTGGGTGGCTGTCGCGATCTACGTCGTCGGCGTCCTCGGCATCGTCGTCCCGGTCCTGCCGGGCCTGCTGCTGTGCGTGGCGGCGGTCCTGCTCTGGGCCACCGAGACCGGCGGCGCGACGGCCTGGGTGACCTTCGGCATCGTCCTGGCGCTGTACGCCCTGGGTGTCGCGTTGCAGCTCCTGCTCCCCGGCCGCCGGATGAAGCGTGACGGAGTCGGCGGGCTGACGCTCGCCCTGGGCGTCGTCGGCGCGATCATCGGCCTCTTCGTCATCCCGGGCGTCGGCCTGCCGATCGGCTTCGTCGTCGGTGTCTTCGCTGCCGAGTACCTGCGCTACCGAGAGCTCGACCGCGCCTGGCAGGCGACCAAGGCCGCCCTGCGCGGCGTCCTGCACAGCATGGGCATCGAGCTGGCGACGGCCGCACTCGTCGCGGTGGTGTGGGTCGGCGGCATCGTCGCCCACTGAGGCCCTGCCCACCGGCTCTACCAGCCTGCCGGCTCTACCAGCCTGCCGGCTCTACCAGCCTGCCGGCTCTACCAGCCCTGGCCCCGCTGGCGCCGGTGCTCCCACCGCTGCTCCATCCGCTGCATGAAGGTGGCCTGCCCGGCCGCCTTGCGCCTCCCCTTCGCCCCGTGCCCGCGCAGCGTGCGGTGGTGCTGCACGGAGCCATCCGCCCCGACGACCCCGAGGCCCGCGCGCGGGCGTGACGACCCGGGAGCGAAGGCCAGCGCGACCGAGGCGACGATGAGGACGAAGCCGGCGACGCCGACCCACAGGTTGGTGTTGATGCCGAGCAGGACGAGTCCGAGCCCGGCGAGCGCACCGATGACCCCGACGACGATCCGACGACGATCACTCCCACCCGGGTGCGCGCCGTTCATCTGCGAGGCGAAACGGGGGTCCTCGGCCCGGATGGCCTCTTCCATCTCCTCGAGCATCTGCCGCTCGCGCTCCGACAGCGCCACGGTGACCTCCCTACCAGCCTGACGTCGGGCGGGCCTGGGGCCCGCGATGTCCCACGGAGGAGATACCACCGTGGTCCCTCTCATGATATGTCCCCGCCACGCCCTGCGATAGGTGGGCGTCCTCGCCGCTCCCGATCCGAGATGAGGCTCGCCGGTCGCACGCTGCCCGCGCCGAACCGTGCGCTCGCCCGGTCGACGGCCCGGTCCGCCTCGCGCCACCCGTGCTCCGGCTCGTCGAGGGCCACCTGGACCGGGGTCGCGGAGGCATCGGAGAGCTGCTCGACCCGCACCCCGACGAGCCGCACCCGGGCACGCTGCAGCCCGAGGGCGTCGTAGAGCTCGCGGGCCAGCGCGGCGATGTCTCGGGAGACGTCGGTGGCATCGCGCAGGGAGCGGGAGCGGGTGATCGTCGTGAAGTCCGCGAAGCGCACCTTGATGCTCACGGTCCGCCCCACCAGCCCGGCGGCACGCAGGCGCGAGGCGGTCTTGTCGGCGAGGGCGAGCAGGGTGCGGTGGACGACCTCGGGGTCGTCGACGTCGTGGTCGTAGGTGCGCTCGTTGCCGATGCTGCGCTCGCGGCGGACCGGCTCGACCGAGCGCGGGTCCCGCCCCCAGGCGAGGTCGTGCAGGTGGTTGCCGGTCGCCTCGCCGAGGGCGCGCACGAGGGTCGAGCGCGGGGTGTGGGCGATGTCGGCGACGGTCTTGAGCCCGAGCCGGGCGAGGGCCTCCTCCGTCTTGTCCCCCACCCCCCACAGGGCGCCGACGGGCAGCTGCTGGACGAAGGTGACGACCTCGGCCGCCGGGATGACGAGCAGCCCGTCGGGCTTGGCCAGCCCTGAGGCGAGCTTGGCGACGAACTTGCTGCTGGCGACGCCGACGGAGCAGGTGATCCCCTGCTCGTCGGCGACGGTGTCGCGGATCCGCTGGGCGATCGTCGCGGGCGGGCCCATGAGACGCACCGCCCCGGCCACGTCGAGGAAGGCCTCGTCGAGGCTCAACGGCTCGACGAAGGGGGTGATGTCGGCGAACGTGGCCATCACCGCCGCGGAGATCCGCGCGTAGAGCTCGTGGTCGGGGGTGAGGATCGTCGCCTGCGGGCAGAGCCGACGGGCACGACCCATGGGCATCGCCGAGGTGACGCCGAAGGCGCGCGCCTCGTAGGTCGCCGACAGCACGACGCCCCGGGTGCCGCCGCCGACGATGACCGGGGTCCCGACGAGCTCGGGGCGGGCGAGGAGCGACGCGGACGCGTAGAAGGCGTCCATGTCGACGTGCAGGACCGTGCACCCCGTGTCGTCCGGGGGCCCTTGGCCGACCCGTGGCGGGGGCCGGTACTGACGCCGGCTCATCGGCTCTCAGTCGCGGCGGGCGATGAGGTGCACCGCCGCGCCGAGCGCGGCGAGACCGGTGCGGCCGGCGTCCTGCGCGGCGAGCTCCTCGAGCTCGAGCAGGGCCTGCCGGTCGGCGTCGGTGTCGACGAAGGTGCTCGGGACGAGGTCGCTGAAAAGCCGCACTCCGCGGGCCTCGAGGGTGGTGAAGCCGGCGCGGGTGAGCATCTCGCCGAGGTCGGCGCGGTCGAAGCGGCGCGGCACCGGGTCGTCCTCACCCCAGCGGCCCTCGGGGCTGGTGAGCGCTGCCCGGGCCTGGTCGAAGCGGCCGGCGATGGCGCGGGCGATGACCGCCGCGACGCGCTGGGCGGTGACGAGCGAGAGGTGCCCGCCCGGGGCGAGGACCTCGCCGATGCGGGTGAGCGTGGCCCCGGGGTCCTCGACGTACTCGAGGGTGCCGTGGCAGCACAGCAGGTCGATGCTGCCGGGCTCGATGATGGTGTGGAGGGTGTCGGCGTCGCCCTGCAGCGCGCTGATCCGCGAGCCGGCGTCGGACTCGGCCACCCGGCGGCGCATCGAGGCGAGGGCGTCGGGGCTCGGGTCGACGACGGTGATCGTGTGACCGTGCTCGGCGAGCGCGACGGCCATGCCGCCGGTGCCACCCCCGAGGTCGAGGACGCGCAGTGGGCGGGAGAGCTCGCGCTGCCGGGACGCGCTGAGCTCACGGACCTGCGCCCAGATCGCGGCGGTCCGGACATTGCCCTCGACCCCGCTGCCGCCACGGCGCCATGCTCGCTCGTCGTTCATGGCCCCAACCCTAGTCGGCGCGGGCGACACCCCCTTCGCCCCGGCGGTGCCCCGCCCGGTCCTGCAGCTCAGTGGCCAGAGCTGCCCGGCGAGGAGTGCCACAGCTTGCGCGGGGGCTCCACGCCGGTGCCTGCGGGGCGGATGTCGGCCCACGGCGACTGCCGGAACCCCGAGGCGTGGACGAGCACCCGGTGCCCGGCGGGCTGCTGGTGCGCGGCGTCCCGGGCCCGCGCGAGGTCGTCGGCCTCGTCGAGCGCGGCGTGGACTGCGGCCAGCCCACCGGACTGCCAGGCCTCCCACAGCGTCGACAGCTCCCACGCCCCGGAGGCGAGCACCGAGACCCCGCGCGGGCCGGCCCGGCGGACCGTGCCGCGCACGAGCACCAGCCAGGAGTGGAAGATCGTCGCCGCATAGGGCCCCTGGACGTCCTCGAAGAAGGTCGCGTCGACCGGTCCGGTCGAGTCGTCGACGGTGAGGAAGACGACCCGCCGACCGGACCTGATCGGCGGGGTCTGGGTCGCGACCTTGACCCCCGCGGCGAGGATCTGCGCACCGCTGCGCACCGAGAGCAGGTCGGCGCTGCGGGTCACCCCGAGCGCCTCGAGCATCGGCGCGTAGAAGTCCATGACGTGCCGCGACGCGTCGAGCCCGAGGATCTCCAGCTCGGCGCCCACCTGGTCGGGGACGGTCATCTCGGGCAGCCCGACGCCCTCGCCGAGCTCCGGGGAGTCACCGAGGTCGAGGGTCAGCTGGCTCGCGACGGGGGTGACCGTCGTCGTGGCGCGCACCTGCTGCGCCCCCGGCTGCCCCGCCGCCCACGCGGGCGTCCCGGCCCGACGCGACGGGCCACGACCGCCTCCCGGCGAGCGTCCCGTCGCCGTCGCCCGTGACCACCGGTCGAGCTCGGCGACGTGCAGCAGCAGGTCGCGCCGGGTGAGCCGGCCGCGGCTGCCGAGCCCCGGCCCGCCCCGGCCCGCGCCCGTCCCGTGCACGGAGTCGAAGGCCCCGACGAGGACCAGCCGCTCGACGACCGGCCGCGAGACCCGCGCCCGCTGCCAGAAGTCCGCGAGCGAGTCGTAGGGCGCGCCGGCGACGACGCGGGCGACCTCCCCTTCGCTCATGCCCTTGACGTCCGCGAGCGAGAGGCGGATCCCCCAGGCCGAGCCGTCGGGCAGGTCCGGGTCGTCCGGCGCCCGGCCGGGCACGGGGGCGCGCTCGATGCGGTACTCCCCCGTGCTCGCGTTGACGTCGACGCCGAGGATGCTCACCCCGAGCGAGCGCGCCTCCTCGAGCAGCAGCCGCTTGGGGTACATGCCGGGGTCGTGGGTGAGGACGCCGGCGAGGAAGGCCGCCGGGTGGTGCGCCTTGAGCCAGGCGGACTGGTAGGTCGGCATGGCGAAGGCCGCGGCGTGCGCCTTGCAGAACCCGAAGGAGGCGAAGGCCGCGAGCACCGCCCAGATGCGGTCGACGTCCTCGGGCGGGTAGCCGCGCGCGGCCGCGGCGGGACGCCACCACGCCTCGATGCGGGCCTGCCCGTCGGGGCTGCCCATGGTCCGCCGCACCTCGTCGGCCTGCGCGAGCGTCGCACCGCTCGTCTCGGAGATGATCCGCAGCATCTGCTCGTGGAAGACGACCACGCCCTCGGTCTCGGCGAGCGCGCGCACGAGCCGGTCGTGGAGGAACTGCGGCCGGCTCCACCCGTGCCGGGCCTCGAGGAAGGGGCGGATCATGTCCGACTTCACCGGGCCGGGACGGAAGAGCGAGATGTCGATGATGAGGTCGTCGAAGACCGTGGGCGCGAGCTTGCCGATGAGTTCGCGCTGCCCCGGGCTCTCGATCTGGAAGCACCCGAGCGTGCGGGTCGTGCGGATCATCGCGAAGGTGGCCGGGTCGTCGAGCGGTACGTCCTCGCGGTCGTCGAGGCCGATCCGCTCCCCCGTGACCCGCTCGACCTCGCCGACGGCGTGCGCCATCGCCGACTGCATCCGGATGCCGAGGACGTCGAGCTTGAGCAGCCCGAGCGTCTCGACGTCGTCCTTGTCGAACTGGCTCATCGGGAAGCCCAGCCAGCTCGACTCCACGGGCGTGCGGTCGAGCAGGCCACCGTCGGACAGGACGACGCCGCACGGGTGCAGCGCGATGTGCCGCGGCAGTCCGTCGAGCCGCTCGACGAGGTCGAAGAGCGTCGAGAGCCGGCCCGCGTCGAGGCTGCGGGTGCGCAGCTCGGGCAGCTCGGCCATCGCCGAGCGCACGTCCTTGGCCCGGATGTGGGGGAAGGCCTTGGCGATCTCGTCGACCTCTGAAGGGGGGACCCCCAGGGCCGCGCCGACGTCCCGGATCGCGTGCCGCGCCTTGTACGTGTCCATCATCGACACGCACGTCACCCGGTCGCGCCCGAAGCGCTGCAGGATCAGCTCGTACATCTCGGTGCGCCGCGCGGACTCGACGTCGATGTCGATGTCGGGCAGCTCGGCCCGCAGCGGCGAGCAGAAGCGCTCCATGAGCAGGTCGTGCCGGATGGGGTCGATGGCGCTGATGCCGAGCAGGTGGTTGACGAGGCTGCCGGCGCCGGAGCCGCGGGCGGCGACCCGCACCCCGGCCCCGACGATGAGGTCGACGACCTCGGCGACGGTGAGGAAGTAGGTCGGGTACCCGAGGGCCGCGACGACGTCGAGCTCGTCGGCGAGCCGCTCCTCGACCTGCCGCAGCAGCGACGGCGACGCGTCCGGGTAGCGCGCGCCGATCGCCGCCCGGCAGCGCTGCGCGAGGACCGCCTGCGGGTCCTCGTCCGGCCGCAGCCCGAGCACGTGCGCCTCGGGCAGGTGCACGCGGCCGATGCCGATGTCCTTGCGCCCGTCCTGGGCGCAGGCCAGCGCCGTGGCGACCGTCGCGTCGAGCAGCGCCGCCGCCCGCTCGGCGGGGCTCGCGCAGGACCACCCGCCGGCGCCGCCCCCGAGGACCGTGGCCACCCGGTGGGCGGAGGCGGCCATCGTCGCGTCGTCGGCGAGGTGCCCGGCGGTCGTCACCCGGTCGAGGTGCCGGGTGTCGAGGACGACGAGCCGGCGGGTCGCGTCGAGGACGTCGGCGGTGCTCGCGTCCTGCGGGTGCAGGTGGCGCACGGCCGCGGTGAGCACGGCCGGGACGCCGCACGCGTCGGCGAGGCCGAGCAGGTGGGCGGCGTGGCCCGTCGAGGCGGGCGTGCCCGGCGGACCGCCGTGGTCGACGACCTCGATCGCGAGCGCACCGGCGGGCAGGGCCTGCTGCCAGGCCCGCAGGCGCTGCCGGGCGATGTCGGGCCGGCGGGCGAGCAGCGCGGCCCCGACGTCGGAGGTCGGCCCGAGGAGCACGAGCAGCGGGGCGGGCTCCTCGGGTCCGGGCGCGGTGGCGTGCCGCGTGATCATCGCCGGCGTGGCCACGGCCTCACCGCGCTCCCCCGTGAGGTGCACCTCGCTGACGAGCCGGCACAGCCGCGCCCACCCGACCCCGTGCGGCACGCCCGCCCCGGCCCCCCGGGCGAGGACGGTGACGCGAGGGTGCCGCGGGTCGACCTCGGCACCGCCGCGCACCGGGGTCCGGCCGCGGGCGGGGGCCCGGCCCCCTCCGTCGACGGCGAGGTCGACCCCGAGGACCGGCGCGATGCCCGCGGCCGTCGCGGCCCGCACGAAGCGCACCGCCCCGTAGAGGCCGTCGCGGTCGGTGAGGGCGAGGGCGGGCTGCCCGAGCTCGGCCGCCCGGGCCACGAGCGCCTCCGGTGGTGTCGTGCCGTGACGCAGGGAGAACCCCGACGCCACGTGCAGGTGGGCGAATCCCATCAGGCCCCACCCCCGGTGATCGCGACGAGGTCACCGGTGACGCGCACCGGCGGCAGCCCGAGCATCCCCGCGACGAGGTCGACGAACTCCTCCCCCTGGCGCAGCAGGTCGTCGGCCTGCCGGACCGACATCGGCCCGGACGCGCCGTGACCGGGGTGGGCGCCCCCTTCGGGCAGGACGGTCGCGAAGAAGTCCGCCCACTCGGTCAGCTCGGGCGCCACCCGCGGCAGCAGGCGCCACACGTCGACGGGACCGTCGCTGCCGGCGGTCCCGCCGCGCACGGACAGCACGGCCGCGGCGGCGCGGAGCACGGCGAGCCGGGTGCCGGCGCTGCGACCCGGGACGGAGCGGGCCATGTGCGCTGTGGCCAGGCTCTCGCCGGCCGCGGCGAGCAGGGCGACGGCGGCCATCACCCCCACCTCAGTCCTGCGTCCGCAGGAGCAGCCACCCGCCGGCGACGGACGCGCCGTCACCCGCTGCGCTGTCGACGCCCAGGTCGTAGACGCCGGGCGAGCTGCTCCGGCCGCGCTGGGCGCTCACCCGCCACACCTCCCGGGCGAGCGGCACCTGCGCCAGCGGCTGCCCACCGCTCGAGCGCCACCACGCGTGCCGCTCCTGCCAGTGGTCGACGACCTCGGTCACCCGGTACAGCCGCCCCCTCCACAGGAACTGCTCCGGCGAGGTCTCGCCCACCCGCACCTCGATGGTCTCCTCGACGCGCCTGACCATGACCACTCCTTCGTCCTCGAACACCTGTTCGAACAACGATAGACCGAGGTCCCGACAGCGCGTCAACCCCCGCCACGTAGGCTGGGTCCAGCCCTGTCCCCCTCGCCACTGGAGCACACGTGCCGCACCCGCTGGACCGGGATGACCTGCGCTCGCGGGTCCAGGACCGGATCGACGCCGAGCTGGACCGCTGGGAGAGCGAGCTCGCCGAGGTCGGCCCCGACGTCGTCGACCTCACCGCGCCCGTGCGCACCCTGCTGCGCGGCGGCAAGCGCCTGCGCGCCGGCTTCGCCTACTGGGGCTGGCGCGCCGCCGGGCAGGACGACCACGACGGCGCGGTCTCGCTCGCCGCCTCGATGGAGCTCTTCCAGGCCGCGGCGCTCATCCACGACGACGTCATGGACGACAGCGAGACCCGGCGCGGTCGGCCCGCGATGCACCGCGCGCTCGCCCGCTCCCACGCCGACCGCGCCTGGCACGGCGACCCGGACCGCTTCGGCGTGGCCGGCGCGATCCTCGCCGGCAACCTCTGCCTCGGCTGGTGCGACGACCTCTTCGCCGACTCCGGCCTGCCCCCGCAGGCCCTCACCGCCGCCCGTCCGGTCTTCGAGCGGATGCGCGGCCAGCTCATGGGCGGCCAGTTCCTCGACATCGTCACCTCGATGCGCCCCTGGCAGCGACTCGACGACGACGAGCGCGTCGCCGCCGCCCGGCAGGTCATCCGCTACAAGAGCGCCAAGTACTCCATCGAGCACCCCCTGCTCATCGGCGCCACCGCCGGCGGCGCGTCCGCGACCGACCTCGCGGCGCTCTCGCGCTACGGCCTGGCTCTCGGCGAGGCCTTCCAGCTGCGCGACGACGTCCTCGGCGTCTTCGGCGACCCGGACGTCACCGGCAAGCCGGCGGGCGACGACCTGCGCGAGGGCAAGCGCACCGTGCTCATCGCCCGGGCGCTCGCCGGGGCCGACGACGTCATGACGACCAGGATCGACCAGTGGCTCGGGGCACCCGACCTCACGGGCGACGAGGTCGGGGCCTTTCGCGAGCTGCTCGTCGACACCGGCGCGCTCGACGGCGTGGAGGCCGACATCACCGCCGGCGCCGACGCCGCCCGCGCGGCCCTCGCCGACGCGACCGGCGTCAGCGAGCCGGCCCGCACGGTCCTCGCCGACCTCGTCGACGTCACGACCGCCCGGGCCACCTGAGGCGCTAGAGCGCCTCCTCCATCGCCCGGCGCCGCACCTCGGTCTTGAAGCCGGCGCGGATCGCCTCGATCGGGGTCGTCCCGCCGGGCAGCGTCTCGTCGTGGGCGAACATCCACTCGACGATCTCGTCGTCGCTGAAGCGCCCGTCCGCGAGGACGGTGAAGGTCCCGGCGAGCTCCGGCAGCGGCCCGTCCTCGCCGATGAAGGCGGCCGGGACCGAGAGCACCTTGCGCTCGCCGCGACGCACGGCGACGAGCTGGCGCTCGTCGAGCCAGCGGCGCACCTCGGAGATGCGCACGCCGAGCTGCTCGGCGAGGTCGGGGAGGGTCAGCCAGGTGTCGGTGGAGGTCGTCTCGTTCACGTCGGCCAGTGTGTCACCGCCCGTGACGAAGGGGGACGCGCCCCGGTCTCGTCCGGCGCCCCGGGAAGATCTTCGGTACCGTCGAGACACCAAACACTTCCGCCACACCCGCCACACAGGTCACACACGCACCTGAACACCCCCCGACCCAGGAGTCATCGTGGTCCTTCCGCTGCTCGTCCCCGTCCCGGCCACCCCTGTGGCCCCGGCGATCGACCTGACCGCCGAGACCAGCACCCACTCCAGCGCCTCGTCCGCCGTCCACGGCCGCCACCACACGGTGCGTGACGGCGAGACCGCCTATGACATCGCCGCCCGCTACGGCGTCTCCGTCCGGGCGCTGCTCTCGCGCAACCACCTGTCCGCCGACGAGTTCATCCACCCGGGCCAGCGGCTCACGGTGCCCGGCCGCGGCTCGGGCGCGTCCTCCCCTTCGTCCTCGCGACCGCAGCGCTCCGGCTCGACCCGCGCCTACACCGTGCGCAGCGGCGACACGCTGAGCGGCATCGCCGCCCGCCACGGCATGGGCGTCGACCGGCTGCGCTCGCTCAACGACCTCGCCGAGGGGTTCATCCACCCCGGCCAGTCGCTGCGCGTCACCGGCACCGCCGCCAAGCCGGCGAAGCGGTCGGCGGGCCGTCCCACGAGCCGCCACACCGTGCGCTCCGGCGAGACCCTCTCCGGCATCGCCGTGCGCTACGACATGAGCCTCGCCCGCCTGGCCAAGCTCAACCGCGTCTCGACCGACGACTTCATCCACCCCGGCACCCGGCTGCTCGTCACCGGTACGGCCGCGCGGCCCGCGAGCCCGCAGCAGACCTCGGCCAACACCTTCGCCGGACGCACCTACCCCGACGAGATCGTCGCCGCGGCCGAGCGCAACCGCTCGACCCTGGCGGGGCGCTCCGTCCCGAGCCGCGAGGAGGTCCGTCGCAAGATCTCCCGGATCTCCCGCCAGCACGGCCTCGACCCCTCGATCGCGCTCGCGATCTCCTACCAGGAGTCCGGCTGGGACCAGCGGCAGGTCTCCGTCGCCAACGCCGTCGGCACGATGCAGGTCATCCCGAGCTCCGGCGACTGGGCCTCCCAGATGGCCGGGCGAGAGCTCGACCTGCTCGATACCGACGACAACATCACCGCCGGCGTGCTGCTGCTGAAGACCCTGACCCAGCAGGCCGGCTCGACCTCCGACGCCATCGCCGGCTACTACCAGGGCCTCGCCTCGGTGCAGCGCAACGGCATGTACAGCGACACCAAGCAGTACGTCGCCAACGTCAAGGCGCTCCGAAGCCGGATGTGACGGACGTTCGTCGGGGTCGAACCTAGACTTCGAGGATGACCACCGCATCCGCGCACCCCCTCGTCGGCGAGCTCGTCGACGGCAGGTACCGGGTGCTGCGGCACATCGCCGACGGCGGCATGGCGACGGTCCTGCTGGCCACCGACACCCGCCTCGACCGCGAGGTCGCCCTGAAGGTCATGCGGCGCGACCTCGCCGCGGACGAGACCTTCGTCTCCCGCTTCCGCCGCGAGGCGCGCTCGGCCGCCCGGCTCAGCCACCCCAACGTCGTCCCGGTCTTCGACCAGGGCGAGGACGGGGGGCGGGTCTTCCTCGCCATGGAGTACGTCGAGGGACGCACCGCCCGTGCCGTGCTCGACGAGGAGGGCGCGCTCACCCCGCGTGCCGCGCTCGACATCATCGAGGCCGTGCTCACCGGGCTCGCCGCCGCGCACGAGGCGGGCTACATCCACCGCGACGTCAAGCCCGAGAACATCCTGATCCCCGACCGGGGCCCGATCAAGGTCGCGGACTTCGGGCTCGCCCGCGCCGTCACCTCGCAGACGACCACCGCCGACGACGGCGTGCTCTTCGGCACCGTCGCCTACCTCTCCCCCGAGCAGGTCGAGCGGGGCATCGCCGACGCCCGCAGCGACGTCTACGCGGCCGGCCTGATCCTCTTCGAGCTGCTCACCGGGCAGCGCGCCGTCGCCGGCGAGTCGCCGATCCACGTCGCCTTCCAGCACGTGCACGGCTCCGTCCCCGCGCCCTCCGAGCGCGTGGCCGGGCTGCCGGAAGGGCTCGACGACCTCGTCGCGCTCGCGACCCACCGCGACCCCGACGAGCGACCCCGCGACGCGGGCGCCTACCTCGCCGAGGTGCAGCGCGTGCGCGCCGACCTCACCCCTGACGAGCTGGACCACCGCCGCGCACCGACGGAGCGCGCGTCCGCCGGCGCGGCCGCCACGGTGGCGCACCCGCGCCCCTCCCACACACGTGCGATCGCGAGGCCGAGCGCGCAGCCGGCGAGCGAGGACTCGCCCGCTGCGGCAGGTGCGGGGACTCCCCCTTCGTCCTCCCGGGTGCGGCGGCGCCGTCGCGGCGCCCTCGTCGCCCTCCTGCTCGCCGCGCTGGTGGCGGCCGGCGGCGGCTGGTGGTGGACCCAGGAGGGCCCCGGCAGCGTCGTCCTCGTCCCCGACGTCGCGGGGCAGGAGCGCACCGAGGTCGAGGCCACCCTCGGCGCCCACGAGCTGCGGCTGGCGGAGGAGCGCGCCTTCGACGAGTCCGTGCCCGCCGGCGCCGCGATCACCTCCAACCCGCCCACCGGCACCGAGCTGTCGAAGGGAGCGGACGTCACGGTCGTCTTCTCCCGCGGGCCCGAGCGGTACGAGGTCCCCGACCTCGAGGGACGGACCACGGCGCAGGCCACCGCCGACCTGGAGCGCCGCCACCTCGCGACCGGCACGACGACCCAGGCCTGGGACGAGGAGGTCCCTGCCGGCGAGGTCGTCTCGTCCGCACCCGCGGCCGGCACCGAGCTCAAGCGCGACGCCGCGGTCGACCTCGTCGTCTCCAAGGGCCCCGAGCCGATCCCCGTGCCGTCCGTCGTCGGGCAGACCACCGCGGCCGCGACGAGCACGCTGGAGGGCAAGGGCTTCGACGTCGCCCGCGCCGACGACGCCTGGTCGACCACCGTGCCCAAGGACAGCGTCATCAGCCAGACCCCGGCGAGCGGCACCCTCACCCGCGGCGAGACCGTGACGCTCACGGTGTCCAAGGGCCCCGAGATGGTGACGGTCCCGCAGGTCGAGGGCCTGAGCCGCGCCGCCGCCACGCAGAAGCTCCAGGCCGCCGGGTTCAAGGTCTCGGTGCAGACCTTCCTCGGCGGCGTGCTCGACGAGGTCCGCGCGTCCCGCCCGGGCAGCGGCACAGCGCCCAAGGGCTCCACGGTCACGATCCTCGTCGTCTGATGGCCGCCGACGACCCCGCCGCCGACAGGACGGGACCGGTGCGCCGGTGGGTGCTGCCGGCAGCCGTCGTCGCGCTCGTCATCGGCCTGCTCGACGCGCTGTGGATCGGGCTGGTCGCCGGCCCCCTGTACGAGGCCGAGCTCGGGGGGGCGTCTCGCCCAGCCGGTGGTGGCGTGGGCCGCCGCCGTCTTCTACGTCGTGTACGTCATCGGCACGACCGCGCTCGTCGTCGCTCCGGCGCTCGACGCGCGCTCCGTGCGCACCGCGCTCGTGCGCGGCGCACTGCTCGGTGTCTGCTCCTACGCGACCTTCGGGTTCACCAACCTCGCCGTCCTCGAGGGCTGGCCGATGGTGGTCTCCGTCGCCGACACCCTGTGGGGCGGGGTGCTCACGAGCACGGCGTCGATCGTCGCCGTGCTCGTGTGCCGGGGCGGACACCCGGGCCGGTGAGTGCCGGGGGGCGCGCCCCCCGGCACGCTCGGCTCAGACCTCGCCGAGCATCTCCGCGGTGAGGAAGGCCAGCTCGAGGCTCTGCTGGTGGTTCAGGCGCGGGTCGCAGACGCTCTCGTAGCGCTTGTTGAGGTCCTCGTCGAGGATCCGCTCGGCTCCACCGAGGCACTCGGTGACGTCGTTGCCGGTGAGCTCGACGTGCAGACCGCCGGGGACGGTCCCGAGCGAGCGGTGGACCTCGAAGAACCCGCGCACCTCGTCGACGACGTCGTCGAAGTTGCGCGTCTTGAACCCGGAGGCCGACTCGAAGGTGTTGCCGTGCATGGGGTCGCAGATCCAGGTGACGATGGCACCCGAGTCGCGGACCTTCTCCACGATCGGCGGCATGGCCGCACGGATCTTGTCCGCACCCATGCGGGTGATGAAGGTCAGGCGGCCCGGCTCGCGGTGCGGGTCGAGCAGGTCGATGATCCGCAGCAGCTCGTCCGGGTCGGCCTTGTCGGAGACCTTCATGCCGATGGGGTTGCGGATGCGGCTGACGAAGTCGAGGTGCGCGTGGTCGATCTGGCGGGTGCGCTCGCCGATCCACAGGAAGTGCCCCGAGGTGTCGTACAGGTCGCCGGTGCGCGAGTCGACACGCGTCATCGGCCGCTCGTAGTCCAGCAGCAGCGCCTCGTGCGCGGACCAGAACTCGGTGGCCCGCATCGCCTCGAAGTCGACGCCGCAGGCCGCCATGAAGCGCATGGCCTTGTCGATCTCGCGGGCCAGGCCCTCGTAGCGACGGTTGGCGGCGTTGGAGACGAAGCCGACGTTCCAGTCGTGCACGCGGCGCAGGTCGGCGAACCCGCCCTGAGTGAACGCCCGGGCGAGGTTCAGCGTCGCGGCGCTCGTGTGGTAGCCGCGGAGCAGGCGCTGCGGGTCGGGGTGGCGCGACTCGGGGGTGAACGCGAAGTCGTTGACCATGTCGCCGCGGTAGGCAGGCAAGGTCACGCCGTCACGGGTCTCGGTGTCCTTGCTGCGGGGCTTGGCGAACTGCCCGGCCATCCGGCCCATCTTCACCACGGGCATGCCGGCGCCGTAGGTGAGGACGGCCGCCATCTGCAGGACCGTCTTGATCCGGTCGCGGATGTTGTCGGCGGTGGCGTGGACGAAGGTCTCGGCGCAGTCGCCACCCTGGAGCACGAAGGCCTCGCCGACCGAGGCCGCAGCCATCCGGTCACGCAGGTTGTCGCACTCGCCGGCGAAGACGAGCGGCGGATAGGTCGCCAGCTGCGCCACGGCGGCGTCGAGGGCACCGCGGTCCGGCCAGCTCGGCTGCTGGGCGGCCGGCAGGTCGCTGTCGATGGAGGCGGCGGTCATGGGCGAGGGCACTGCGGTGGTCACCCGACAAGGATAGGCCGCGGCTCCCTTCGCCCCCGCACCCGTCCAGCCAGAGGACGGCACAGGCCGGCGCACAGGAGGCACAGGATCACTCCGGGGTGTCGAGGCCGCGGCTGATCGCGAAGCGGGTCAGCTCGACCCGGTTGTGCAGGTGGAGCTTGCCGAGGATGTTCTGCACGTGGTTCTGCACCGTCCGGTGCGACAGGACGAGGTCCGCGGCGATCTCCTTGGCCGTCATGCCCATCGCGACGTACCGCAGGATCTCGGTCTCCCGCTCGGTGAGCTCGGGCACCGGTGAGGACGCCGCCGCGGTGGGCTCCGGGGCGGCGCGCGCCCGCGAGCTCATCTCCCGGAACTCGCCGAGCACGAGCCCGGCGAGCCCGGGGGTGAAGACGGCCTCGCCGGCCCCGGTCGCGGCCACGGCATCGCGGATCTCGGCCGGCGACGCGGACTTCACGAGGTAGCCGCTGGCACCGGCCTTGACCGCTGCGAGCACATCGTGCTCCTCGCCGCTCGCGGAGAGGATGAGGACCGTCGTCGGCAGGTCGTTGATGGCGGTGCAGACCTCGTCGCCGCGCATCTGCGGCAGGTTGAGGTCGAGGACGAGCACGTCCGGGACCGTCGCCCGGGTGCGGCGCACCGTCGAGGGACCGTCGGCCGCCGTGCCGACGACGTCGAAACCGGCCTCCTCGAGGTCGCGCACGAGGGCGTCCCGCCACAGCGGGTGGTCGTCGGCCACGAGGACCTTCAGGGGGACGGCGGGCTCGCTCATGGGGTGGAGCCTGCCACGGGCGAGGTCGGGAGGGTCAGGGTGAGCGTCGTGCCACCCGCGGCGGGGGTGCGCCAGCTGGCGTCGCCGCCGAGGTCGAGCATGCGCCCGCGGATCGAGCTGCTCGCCCCGAGCCGTCCTTCCTGCGCCGCCTGCACGAGCCGGTCGGGGGCCAGCCCGATCCCGTTGTCCCGGACGACGACCTCGATCCCGTGGTCGTCCGCGTCGAGGAGCACCCAGGCCCGGGCGCCGTCCCCGGCGTGCCGGGCGACGTTGTCGAGCGCCGCGCGGACGGCTGCCTCGACCTCGTCCGCCGTGCCGGCCGCGACCCGCACCGCGCCGGCGGGCAGGACGACGTCCACCACCCCGGAGCGAAGGGAGGCGAGCCGGGCCGCGAGGTCGGTCACCGCGGTCGCGCCGGTCCCGCGGTCCTGCCCGGCTGCCGGCTCGAAGCGGGTGATGAGGGTGCGCAGGGACCGCTCCTGGTCAGCGGCGAGGTCGGCGAGGACCTCCCCTTCGCCCCCGAGCGCCCGTCCACGCCGGTGGATCAGCGCGAGGGCCTGGAGCACGCCGTCGTGCACCTCCCGACCGATGCGCTCCCGCTCGGCGAGCCGCTCGCTGACGGCGAGCGCCTGCTCGAGACGCTTCTGGCTCTCGCGGGCCAGCTGGACGGCCAGACCGATGAGGAGGCCGAGGATGTACAGCAGGAAGATGTTGTGCCAGGTCAGCTGCCCGGCCTCCTCGGCCTGGACGAGGTTGGCGGCGGCGATGACGGTGGCCGCGATGACGCCACCGCGCATCCCGGCCAGGAGCGCGCCCGCGACGACGCCGGAGGCGCTCCAGACCCCCGGCACCGTCGAGATGCCGGCGCTCACCTGCGCCGGCGTGTAGACCTCGCTGGTGAGGAAGATGCCGGCGCAGGCGATGGTCAGCTCGAGACCGATCGCCCACCACGTCGGCCGGGGCAGCAGCGGCGCCACCACCGACCAGGCGAGGGCGACGCCGAAGAAGGCGATGATCGGCCACCACAGCACGACGTGCTCGCGGTGGGTGCCCACGAGGATGGCGGCGTACGCGAGGGAGACGAATCGGTAGACCGCGAGCCCACGTCCACCTGCGCTGTCGAAGAGCGGCGTCGGGTGGTAGTGCCGGCGCAGGGAGCTCGCGCCCGGGTCGAGCGTCATGGGCTACAGCCCGTCCCGGCTCTCCTCGGCCCAGGGGTCGGGGCCGGGGGTGTCGGCCCGCTCGATGGCCTCCTCGAGCTCCGGCGCGGCCCGCCCGGGGCGGGCAGCGTCCTGCAGGGCGCGGGCCCGGCGCCTCGCGCGGGTCAGCAGCTTCTCCTTCATCGACGTCGCGTACATGTCGACGTACTCCTGGCCGGAGAGCTGCATGAGCTCGTACATGATCTCGTCGGTGATCGAGCGCAGGACGAACCGGTCACCCTCCATCCCCTCGTAGCGGGAGAAGTCGAGGGGAGCGCCGATCCTGACGCCGATGCGCCGGATGTTGGGGATGACCTGACCGGTCGGCTGGGCCTTGTCGGTGTCGATCATCGCGACGGGGATGACCGGCACACCGGCGGTGAGCGCCATGCGGGCGACGCCGGTGCGGCCGCGGTAGAGGCGCCCGTCGGGCGAGCGCGTGCCCTCGGGGTAGAGGCCGAGGAAGTCGCCCTCCTCCAGCACGCTGAGCCCGGCACGCAGGGCGGCCTCGCTGGCCCTGCCGCCGCTGCGGTCGATCGGCAGCTGGCCGACCCCGCGGAAGAAGGCGGCGGTGAGCCACCCCTTGATCCCCGGCCCCTCGAAGTAGTCCGACTTCGCGAGGAAGGTCATCCGGCGGTCGACGACGAGCGGCAGGAAGATCGAGTCCGAGAACGAGAGGTGGTTGCTCGCGAAGATGGCGGCGCCCCGCTCGGGCACGTGCTCGAGTCCCTCGACGCGCGGTCGGAAGAGGACCTTGAGCACGGGTCCCAGGACGACCTTCTTCAGCAACCAGTACAGCACCGTCACACCACCTCCAGATCGAGCGAACTCTACGGTAGCCAGCGGCCTTGCGGCGCGTGCGAGGATGGGTGCGACGGAGCGGGCGGGCACGGACGGGCGGGACACGGTGATGGTGGAGCGACAGCACCCTGACGAGCCGGACGTCGACGCCGTCTTCGAGTCCATCATCGCGCGGTGGGACGAGGTCCCCGACGAGGTGCCCGGGCACGAGCGCCGGCAGAGCACCGCGGATGTGCGCGACGCCCTGCGGCCGCGCACCCCCGAGCCCGCACCCGAGGTCGACCCGGGACCCGGTCCCGAGGCGCAGCACCCCGTGCCGTGGCGCGTCGACCCGACCAGCTCCGTCGCCGACGCCCTCCTGTCGTCCGACGAGGACCCCGGCTCGGCCGGCGACGACGAGGGCTACACGCCGCCCCCGCCGCGGCCGCTGCCGCCGACGACCGACCGACTCTTCTGGGGCGCGATCCTCGGTCTCGTCCTCGGCCCGCTCGGCCTCATCTGGCTCGTCGTCGTGCGCCCGGACGTCGGCGCCTGGGCGATGTGGGTCGTGCTCGGGCTGACCGTGGGCGGCTTCGCCTGCCTCGTCGTGCGCCAGCCGCCGGACCGGGACGACGACCCGACCCGCGGCGCACAGGTCTGAGCCGGCGGCTCACTCCCCCGTGCTGGTCCTCGCGCCCCCGGGCAGCTGCGTGGTCTCGATGTCGACCCAGACGGGTCGGTGGTCGGTCCCTGCCTTGAGGTCCTCCCACACCCACGGCACCTCCGTGTGCGGCAGCACGGTGACGTCCGGCGTGGCGAAGACGACGTCGAGGACCCGGTCGGGCGAGGCCGACGGATAGGTCGGCACGAGCTGGCTCACCGGCCGCATCGCCCCGCCGAAGAGCTGCCAGGCGGCACCGTCGGACTGCTCGTTGAGGTCGCCGGCGAGCAGCGCCGGCCCGGGGACCGCCACGAGCGTCTCCATGATCTGCCGGGCGTGCCGCAGGCGCTCCTGCGCGTCGAGACCCAGGTGGACGCTCGCGACCGAGACGGAGGTGTGGCCGAAGGGGGCGACCCGGGTGACCGCGAAGCCGCGCCGGTCGCGCCAGGAGCTCGCGGGGAGGGGGTGGTGGGTCACCGAGAGCACGTTGGTGCGCAGGTTGGTCAGGACGCTCGTCTGCCCCGCGCGCTGGCTGCGCCCGGACCAGACGAGGCCGCAGCGCCGGGCGAAGTCGCTGATCCGGTGGTTGACCGGCCCGATCCACGGGACCTCCTGGAGGCACAGCACGTCCGGGTCGATGGCCCGCACCGTCCGGGCCAGGGCCGCGACGTCGTCCTGGAGGGCCCGCAGGTTGTACGAGGCGACGCGCAGGCTCACACCTGCTCCTCGGCCCCCAGCGCGGCGGCCCCGATGAGCCCGGCGTCGGGTCCGAAGCGCGCGGCGACGATCGTCGCCGCGGGGCGGTACCCGCGACCGGTGAGCTGGCGCGCGAAGGTGTCGCGGGCCGGCGCGAGCAGCAGGTCCCCGGCCGCGCTCACGCCGCCGCCGATGACGAAGACCTCCGGGTCGAGCGCTGCGGCGAGGTTGGCGATGCCGACGCCGAGCCAGTGGCCGATCTCGGTGAGCAGCTCGGTCGCGGTGGCATCGCCCTGCTTGGCTGCCTCGGTGATCATGGGGCCCGTGAGCGAGGCCGGGTCACCGCCGGCGTGCGCGAGCAGGTCCGTGGCCATCGGCGAGTTGGCCATCGCGAGGCCGCGGGCCTCGCGCACGAGCGCGTTGCCCGAGGAGTACTGCTCCCAGCACCCCCGGTTGCCGCACTCGCAGCGTTGGCCGCCGGGCACGACCTGCATGTGGCCGAACTCGCCGGCGATGCCGTAGCGGCCGCGCACGAGGTGCCCGCCGACGATGATGGCGCCGCCGATGCCCGTGCCCAGGGTGATCATCACCGCGTGCGTGGCGCCCCGGGCGGCGCCGAAGCGGTGCTCGGCCCACAGGGCCGCGTTGGCGTCGTTGTCGATGGAGATCGGCAGGTCGATGCGCCGGCCGAGGGCCTCGCGCAGGGGCTCGTTGCGCCAGGACAGGTGCGGCGCGAAGACCACCGTCGACCGGTCGGCGGCGACGAAGCCGGCGGCACCGACGCCGACGGTCGTGGGGCGCTCGACCCCCTGCTCGTCGGCGAGGCCGAGCAGCTCCTCGATGACCTCGACGATCGTGTCCTCGACGACGGCCGGGGCGTTGGAGCGGTCCGGCGTGTCCCTGCGGGTGCGCACGAGGATGCGCCCGTCCGCGTCGAGGACGCCGCCGGAGACCTTGGTCCCGCCGATGTCGATGCCGATGCTCGTGCTCATGCGTTCGCCTCCCGGGCGAGCGTGGCGGCTCCGACGAGACCGGCGTCGTTGCCGAGGGTGGCGGGCACGACCCGGGGCGAAGGGCGGTGACCCCGCCCGACGAGCCGGCTGGCCACGGCCTCCGCGGTCGGCCGCAGGAGGAGGTCGCCCGCGTCGGCGACCCCGCCGCCGACGACGACCAGAGAGGGGTCGAGCACCGCGCAGACGGAGGCGAGCCCGTGGCCCAGGTGCGTCCCCAGCTCGGCGAGGAGCTCGACGCAGGCCGGGTCGCCCTGCTGGGCGAGCTCGGTGACGTCCTGGCCGGTGAGTGCCTCGACGTCGCCGCGGCACCGCTCGCGCAGGGCGGCGGCCTGCGGGACCCCCGAGGCGAGGACCTCACGAGCCCGCCGCTCCAGCGCGGTGCCGGAGGCGAAGGCCTCGAGGCAGCCGTCGTTGCCGCAGCCGCACCGCGGACCGCGCGGGTCGAGGGTCACGTGCCCGATCTCGCCGCTGATGCCGAAGGCCCCGCGCAGCAGCCGGTCGCCGATGATGCAGCCACCCCCCACGCCGGTGCCGACGGTGGCGAGCACCATGTCGTCGCAGTCGCGGCCGGCGCCGTAGCGGTACTCGCCCCACGCCGCCGCGCTCGCGTCGTTCTCGACGAGGACCGCGCGGCCGACCCGGCGGCCGACCTCCTGCCCGAGGTCGAGGTCACGCCAGGGCAGGTTGGGGGCGTACCAAACCTTGCCGGTGCGTCCGTCGACCAGGCCCGCGCACGCGACGCCGGTGCCGGCGACCTCACCGTCCGCCGCGGCGGAGAGGGTCTCGACGAGCTCGGCCGTCACGTCGACGATCGCGGCGGTGTCGTCGGGGGTGGCGACCCGCACGCGGTGCGTGACGAGCCCGGCGGGGCCGACGAGCGCCCCGGCGATCTTGGTCCCGCCGATGTCGATGCCGATGGCGGTGGTGGAGGTCATCTGTCCCCTCGTGGGTCGGTGGCGCCGGCGCGGCCGGCGGTGAGCTCGTCGTCGTGGACCTGAATCCTCACACCCCGGGCGCGCAGGGGCACGTGCTCCGGCGGCGCGCCGAGCTCGACGCCGAGGGCGTCGGCCACGGGCCCGGCGCCGAGGGTGGCGCGTGTGATGGCCTCGGCGAGGAGCGTGGCGCCGGTGACCGCACGGCGGCTCGTCGCGTTGTCGAGCCGGCGCAGGTCCTCGCCGAGCCCGTCGAGGTCGACCTCGGCGAGCACGCGCAGGAGCTGGACGACGACGGCCTGGGCCTCGCCGAAGGGGTCCGGGTCGTCAACCACGCGGCCACACCGCCTCGTCGGGGGTCATCGTCAGCGTGAGGACACCGCCGGCGACCCCGGCGCGGTCGATGTCGCAGCGGCGCAGCACCGAGGGCAGCCGCACGCGGCGGGTGCGTCCGGCACACCCGAGGACGATCTCGTCCTCGTGCCGCACGAGGTCGAGGTCGCTCGCGCGCACGCCCGGGACGTCGAGGTGCAGGTACCAGCAGCCGGCCCCACGCTCGACGCGTGCGCCGTGCTCGGCCGGTGGGGAGGGCAGGTGCTCGACGCCGGCTCCTCCGCTGGGGTGCACGGCGGTGAGGGTGCGCCCCATGAGGGCCAGGAGCACCTCGGCGTCGGCGCGGCGGGCGGCACCGACCGGGCCCTCGGGTGGTGCGAGGTGGATCGTCGTGTCGGTCGGGTCGGCCAGGGCGGCGTCGAGCAGCTCGAGGAGCCGGGCGGCCTCCCGTAGAGCCACGAGCACCGGTCGGTCGGGGTGCGGCAGGGCGCCGATGCCCTCCGGGGCGACGAGCACCTCCCACCGGGCGACGACGGGGACGAAGGCCGCGCACGCCCGTGCGACGCGCTGGGGCACGTCGAGGACCCGGGCCACCTCGATGTCGAGGTCGACGACGAGCTCGTGCCCGGCGACGCCGGCCTGCTCGATGCCGCGGGCGAGGCGCAGCAGCGCCGAGAGCTCGGACGGCAGGACGGCCGCGACGAGGTCCCCGACGACCGGGGCGGGCAGGTCGAGCGCGGACAGCAGGCGGTCGAGGTGGCTCTCGATCGCCGTCGTCACGGGGTCGTCCGGGCGGTCGACCGGACCGGGCCGGACGACGTGGTGGTGGGGGCGAAGGGCGGCGAGCACCCCGTCTCTGACCGCGGGACCGTGGTCGCCCCCGCCGACGACGAGGTGGGCGCGCACGTCCCCCTCAGCCCTCGGCGCGCTTCTTGAGGTCCCGCAGGGCCGTGTCGACGATGACCTTCTCGGCCTTGCGCTTGAGCATGCCGAGCATCGGGATCTTGACGTCGACGGTCAGGGCGTAGCTGACCTCTGTGCCGCCGCCCTCGGTCGCGGCGAGCGTGTATGACCCGTCCATCGCCTTGAGCACCGTGGCCTCGACGAGCGTCCACGAGGCGACGCCGACACCGTCCTCGTCGACCTCCCAGGCGTAGTCCAGCGTGTAGGTGTCCTTGATCGCGCCGGCGTCCAGGGTGAAGACCGCCTGGTCCGGCCAGCCGTCGCCGTCCTCGGTGAGGATCTCGACGTTCTTGATCTCCTTGGCCCACTCCGGGTACGCCTCGAGGTCGGCGATGATGTCGAGCACCTCGCCGGGCGCGGAGTCGATGACGATGCTGGAGCGGGTGCTGTCGGCCATGGTGGGGAGACTAGCGCGTACGCCCTTCGAGACGGTCCTTGATGTCGTGGACGCCGGCCTTCCACCGGCGGCGGTGCGCCCTGGTCCAGCGCCACGGCCCGCCCCGCTGCTCGCCGTGGACGTAGTGGTGGATGATCGTGCCGCCGTGGCCCTCCTCGAGCCAGATCTCCAGACGGCCCTCGACCTCTCCCCCGGTCCGCCAGCGCACCCCCTTCGTCCCGCGGTCCTGCACGACCTCCCGCTGCAGCCCGGGCCACAACCCGTCGAGGAGGCCGGGGACGTCGAGCGCGGCGCGCACGACGTCGGGCGCGGCGCGCACGAAGGTCTCGTCGACGACGTCGACGGTGCGGCGGCGGACGGGCATGGGACCAGTATGGCCACGGTCACGACCGTTCTCCCCGGGGGCGGCCGGGCGCATGGGTAGGCTCGCCGCAGGCCCGCACGTGCCCGGTCCGTGCACCGATGCCGAACGAAGGAGATCCCGTGATCGACAGTTCCATGCCCCGACTCATCGAGGGCGACCCCACCGACTCCCTGGCGGACCTGCCGGGTCGCAACGCGGCGACGGACCCGCAGCGGGTCGCCTTCACCATCAAGGAGTCCGGTGCGTGGCGCGACGTCACGACCTCCCAGTTCAACCACGAGGCCCGCGCGCTCGCCAAGGGACTCATCGCCAAGGGCCTTGACGAGGGTGACCGGCTCGCGATCATGGCCCGCACGCGCTACGAGTGGACCCTCCTCGACTTCGCGACCTGGATGGCGGGCGGCGTGCCCGTGCCGATCTACGAGACCAGCTCCCCCGAGCAGGTCGAGTGGATCACCCAGGACGCCGGGGTGCGCTTCCTCGTCGTCGAGACCGCCCACCACGCCTCGGTCGCCGAGGAGGCCCGCGCCGCGGTGCCCGGCATCGAGCAGGTCTGGGTCATCGACCACAGCGACCTCGAGTCGATCACCGTCGAGGGCGCCCGGGTGGACGACGCGCAGCTCGACGAGCGCGTCGCCGGTCGCGGCCGCTCCTCCATCGCCACGATCATCTACACCTCCGGCACGACCGGTCGGCCCAAGGGCTGCGAGCTGACGCACGACAACTTCCTCGGCCTGGCGGAGAACACGGTCGCCAAGCTCGATGCCGTGCTGGGCAAGGACGACGCGTCGACGCTGCTCTTCCTGCCGCTCGCGCACGTCTTCGCCCGGTTCATCGAGGTCCTCGCCGTCGTCGCCAACCGCCGGATGGGCCACAGCGCCGACATCGCCAACATCCTCGAGGACTTCCAGTCCTTCCGACCGACCTTCATCCTCGCCGTGCCGCGGGTCTTCGAGAAGATCTTCAACAAGGCCAACGAGACCGCCACGGCCGACGGCAAGGGCAAGATCTTCGCCCGGGCCGCCGACGTGGCCATCGCCTGGTCCGAGGGCCAGGACACCGGGAGCATCCCGCTCAAGGTCAAGGTCCAGCACGCCGTCTTCGACAAGCTCGTCTACAGCAAGCTGCGCGCCAAGATGGGCGACAAGGTCGAGTACGCCGTGTCCGGCGGCGCGCCGCTCGGCACGCGCCTGGGCCACTTCTTCCGCGGCATCGGCGTGACGATCCTCGAGGGCTACGGCCTCACCGAGACCACCGCCCCCGCGACGGTCAACGTCCCGGACAAGGTCAAGATCGGCACCGTCGGCCCGCCGCTGCCGGGCGTGAGCGTGCGCATCGCCGACGACGGCGAGGTGCTCATCCAGGGTCTGAACATCCTCGCCGGCTACCACGGCAACGAGGGGGCCACCCTCGAGTCCATCAAGGACGGCTGGTTCCACACCGGCGACCTCGGTGAGCTCGACGAGGACGGCTACCTCAAGATCACCGGCCGCAAGAAGGAGATCCTCGTCACGGCGGGCGGCAAGAACGTCGCCCCGGCGGTGCTCGAGGACCGGCTGCGCGCGCACCCGATCATCAGCCAGTGCCTCGTCGTCGGCGACGGCAAGCCCTTCATCGCCGCGCTCGTCACGCTCGACGAGGAGATGCTGCCGGGATGGGCCGCCAACCACGGCCTGGGCACGCTCACGCTCGAGCAGGCCCGCACCGACGAGACCGTGCTCGCCGAGATCCAGGGCGCCGTCGACGAGGCCAACAAGGCCGTGTCCAAGGCCGAGTCGATCCGAAAGTTCTCCGTCCTCGCCGAGGACTTCACCGAGAAGAACGGCACCCTCACCCCGTCGCTGAAGCTCAAGCGCAACATCATCATGCGCGACTTCGAGGACGAGGTGGAGAGCCTCTACGGCAACTGACCGGCCTCACGGCCGCGGGGTCCCGGGCTCAGCCCGCGGCGCTGCGCAGGTCGTCGTACCGGGACCGGGGTTCGCGCACGGCGCGGGCCCCGGTCGCCGTCTGCGGCGCGACGAGCCCCGACGCGACGAGCCGGGAGAGCACCTCCCGCTCACGGCGGTCCAGAGGCATCTCCTCCCCCTCGCCGGCCACCGGCACCTCGGGCGAGTAGAGCACCGTGACCATGCAGTCGGCGCAGCCGACGTGCTGGACGGGGCAGGTACCGCAGTCGATCGTCAGGGGTGCTCCGGGTCGACGGGCCATGTCCGTCACCTCCTCGTCGTCACCGGGTCCATCCCGGCACCGACCACGCTAGGAGCGACCCCCGACAACGCTCCTCAGCACCATGTCAGGTGACGACCGTGACCGTGGGTCCAGCCCATGCCGCGACCGTCGAGACCGAGGCAGAAGTCGGCCGACGTCGCCGGCCCGCACCCCGCGCCCGCGGCCACCTCCGGGAGCACACCCGGCCCCTCGTTGCTCACCCAGTGCGCCCGGCCGCCCTCCGCCCGCACCCGCTCGAGCGTGGCCGTGGCGACCTCGGACCACCGGCGACGGCCGGCAGCGTCGAGGTAGGCGATGACCGCGGAGTGGAAGAGCACCAGGGTCGCGTCCGGCGCCGCTGCCCGGGCGCGGGCGACCGCCTCGTCCACCCCCACGAGCAGGTCGCCGCGGACCACGTCGACGGGCGCTCCCGCGGCCACCCGGCAGGCCGCCGCCAGACGAGCGCGCCGGTCCTCGTGCTCGGGCCACACGAGCGTCCCGAGCCAGGCCGCGGTCTCCTCGTCGGACGGGTCGAGCGGGTTGAGGTCGACGCCACCGCGGTGCACGACCTGCGGGAGCGAAGGGGGCAGCGGCACCGGTCCGCGCACGGTGCACCGGAGGACGACCGGCGAGACGCCCTCGGCCGGGTCGAGCCGGGCCATCTCGGTGCCCGCCTCGTCGACGTACCGATAAGACCAACGGTCGGGGTGGAGGCACAGCCCGGCGCTCGAGCCCACCTCGACGAGGGCGAGCGGGCCGGGCAGCCCGGCGAGCACGGGCAGCAGCGTCGCGCTGCGCCCCACCTCGTTGGTCTGCGTCGAGTGCTCCAGGACGGTGGCCCGCACCTGCTCCCAGCGGGTCAGCAGGACCTCACGCAGCACCGGGTAGTCCGAGGGCGTCACCGCGCCGTGCCACCGGGCGGCCGCGAAGACGAGGTTGGGCTGGCGCTTGGGCACCGGCAGCCCGGACAGCAGGTCGAGGACCGTCGGGTCCTCGACCACGCCCGCCGCCCACCTCTCGAAGGTGGGTGACTCCCCCTTCGCCTCCTGCCGCGCGAAGTACGTGTAGTACCCGGCCACGTCCTCCAGGTCGTCCATCGTGCGCATGCGACGAGTCTGCCACGGCGCGCATCCCCCGGGTTGTCGGTGGCCCCACCTACGGTCGTCGGCATGGAGGTCGTCCAGGACAGGCTCGGTGATCTCGGCACACCACTGGCCGAGGTCACCTTCGTCGTCGTCGACCTCGAGACGACGGGCGGGTCACCGCGCGACTGCGGGATCACCGAGATCGGCGCGGTCAAGGTCCGCGGTGGCGTGGAGCTGGGCGAGCTGCAGACCTTCGTCAACCCGGGTGAGCCGATCCCCGCCTTCATCCAGTCGCTCACCGGCATCACCGACGCCATGGTCCGCGACGCACCGCGCACCGGGGAGGCGGTGGCCAGCTTCCTCGAGTTCGCGAAGGGAGCGGTGCTCGTCGCGCACAACGCGAGCTTCGACATCGGCTTCCTCAAGGCCGCGTGCGCCGCCCACGACCTGCGGTGGCCGGCCCCGCAGGTGCTCGACACGGTACGGCTGGCGCGACAGGTGGTCTCCCGGGACGAGGTCCCCAACCACAAGCTGGCGACGCTGGCACGTGTCTTCGGCGCGACGACGACGCCGGACCACCGGGCGCTGCACGACGCCCGCGCGACGGTCGACGTCCTCCACGGCCTCATCGGCCGGCTCGGCTCCGTCGGCGTCGACACGCTCGAGGAGCTCGGCTCCTACACCTCGAGGGTGAGCGACGAGGTGCGGCGCAAGCGGGTGCTCGCCGACGGCCTGCCCTCGGCCCCGGGGGTCTACGTCTTCAAGGACGACCGGGGCGAGGCCCTCTACGTGGGGACCTCCGTCGACATCCGCTCGCGCGTGCGCTCGTACTTCACCGCCTCCGAGCAGCGCCGACGCATGGGCGAGATGGTGCGCCTGGCGACCGAGGTGACGCCGATCGTCTGCGCCACCACCCTCGAGGCCCAGGTGCGCGAGCTGCGGCTCATCGCCGCCCACAAACCCCGCTACAACCGCCGCTCGCGCCACCCGGAGAGGGTGTGGTGGCTGAAGCTGACCGACGAGGCCTTCCCCCGGTTGTCGATCGTGCGCAGCGTCGGGCCGGACGACCTGGCCTACGCCGGACCCTTCGGCTCGCGGGGCGGCGCCGAGGACGCGATGGCCGCCCTGCACGACGCGGTGCCGCTGCGCCAGTGCCTGACGCGCATCTCCCCGCGCCGCCCGACGTCGGCGTGCGCCCTGGCTGACATGGGTCGGTGCGCGGCCCCGTGCACGGGCGCGGTGGGCGTCGACGAGTACGCCGTCACCGTCGGCGAGGCCGTCGACGTGCTCGTCGGCGACTCCCGCGCGGCCGTGGCGGCGGTGCGGCAGCGGATGACCACGCTCTCCGGGGACGAGCGCTACGAGGAGGCGGCCGCGCTGCGCGACCGGCTCGCGGCCCTCGTCCGCGCCGCGTCGCGCACCCAGCGCGCGGCGCCGGTGCGGCAGGCGGCGGAGATCGTCGCGGCCCGCCGTACCCCGCGCGGCGGCTGGGACCTCGTGTGCGTGCGCCACGGCCGGCTCGCCGGCAGCTCGCACTCCCCCGTCGGCGCCGACCCGATGCCCTACGTCGCGGCGCTGCGGGCCAGCGCCGAGGTCGTCGCCGCACCGACCGCACCCGGGACCGGGGCGCTCGCCGAGGAGACCGAGCTGGTCCTGCGCTGGCTCGAGGCCGAGGGCACCCGACTGGTCGACATCGAGGGCGAGTGGACCTGCCCCGTGGGAGGCGCAGCGGCCGCCCACGGCGAGCTGGCGCCTGCTCTAGGGTGGGCCTCGTGATCACCGCCATCGTCCTCATCCACGCCGACACCGCCAGGATCCCCGAGGTCGCCGAGACCGTCGCCGAGCTCGAGGGCGTCAGCGAGGTCTACTCGGTGGCCGGGGACGCCGACCTCATCGCGATGGTGCGCGTCCACCAGCACGAGCAGCTCAACGAGGTCATCGCCGGCCGGCTCAACAAGGTCGAGGGGATCGTCGACACCTCGACGCACATCGCCTTCCGCGCCTACAGCCGGCACGACCTCGACGCGGCCTTCAGCATCGGCCTGGAGTGACCCCGACCGACCGCTGCCCCGCCTCGCCCTAGGACGACGCGGGGCGGGCGGTCGCCTCGACCCAGCGATCGAGCTGGGTGGCGGCGGCGCCGGAGTCGAGGACCTCCTCGACGACGTCCATGCCGGCGCGGATCGCCGCGACGGGGTCCTGCGGGACCCGCCCGCCGGCCCGGGAGAGGGCGACCGCGGCCCCGGAGTTGAGGACCACGGCGTCACGGACCGGGCCGCGTGCCCCGGCGAAGAGATCACGCGCGACCTGCGCGTTGTCTTCCGCCAGACCGCCCTTGAGCGACTCGAGCGGGCTGCGGGGCAGCCCGACCTGCTCCGGGGTGAGGTGCAGCTCGCGGATCTCCTGCCCGGCGACCCACCACACGTGCGAGCCGTCGGCGACGGTCAGCTCGTCCAGCCCGTCGTCCCCGCGGAAGACGAGGGCATCGGTCCCCCGCTGCGCGAAGACGCCGGCCATGAGCGGCGCCACGGACGAGTCCGCGACGCCGACGACGGAGTACGTCGGGCGCGAGGGGTTGGTCATCGGGCCCAGGACGTTGAGCGCCGTCCCCACCCCGAGGTCGCGGCGCGGGGCCGCGGTGTGCCGGAAGGAGGGGTGGAAGGTCTGCGCGAAGCAGAAGGTGATCCCGGCCGTGCCCGCGATCGCGGCCACCTCGTCCGCGGGCAGCGTCAGGTTGACGCCGAGGGCCTCGAGGACGTCCGCCGAGCCGGACTTGGAGGACGAGGCGCGGTTGCCGTGCTTGACGACGCGCACACCGGTCGCGGCGATGCAGATCGAGGACATCGTCGAGATGTTGACCGTGCCGGCCATGTCGCCGCCGGTGCCGACGATGTCGAGCGTGGGGCCCGAGACCTGGATCGGCAGCGCGTGCTCGAGCATGACGTCGGCCAGCGCGCGCAGCTCGGTGACGGTCTCCCCCTTCGCCCGCAGCGCGACGAGGAAGCCGGCGATCTGCGCGGGGGCCGCGTCGCCGGACATCATCTCCCGCATGGCCCACGAGGTCTGGTCGGAGCTCAGGTCACCACCGGAGAGGAGTTGCGTGAGCAGGACAGGCCAGGTGTGGGTGCCCGCACCCGTCATCGGGCCGCCACGCCCCGGGCCAGGCCGGCGACCGCGTCGGCGAGGACGATCGGGTCCACGGGGTGGGGCACGTGGTCGTCGGCCATCGACCAGGTCGCGAGCCAGCCGTCCTGGGGGCGACCGGTGAGCACGAGGACCGGAGGGCAGCCGAGGACCTCGGACTTCAGCTGACGGCACAGGCCGAGTCCGCCGAGCTTGGCTGCCTCGCCGTCGAGGATCAGCAGGTCGATGCCCCCGGCCTCCACGGCCTCGATCACCGCGTCGGCCGTGGCGCACTCGCGCCACCCCGCGATCTCGACGTCCTTGGCCGGGCGGCGCCCGAGCGCGGCGCGCACGGCGTCGCGGGTGGTGATGTTGTCGCTGTGCAGGAGGACCTGCACCGAGACGACGCCCGTGGCGGCGGCGGTGCCGTCCTGTGCGCGGGCGAAGGGGGTCTCCTGGGAGGTACCGGTCATGCCCCAGATCGTAGCGGTGAGATGCCTCACGAGACTCGCGGAGGGGGGTGGCGCACACCCCGGGAGGGAGGGGGACATAATGGCTCCGTGGCCACTGCAACTTCTCTGCCTTCAAACGTGTCCGGGCACGTGCCCGCCGACCCCACGATGGGTCCGGTCAGCCGCCCCAACATGGTGTCCGTCGGCACCATCGTCTGGCTGTCCAGCGAGCTGATGTTCTTCGCCGGGCTCTTCGCCATCTTCTTCACGGTCCGGGGGATGCGTCCGGACCTGTGGCAGCAGAACAGCGAGCTGCTCAACGTCCCCTTCGCGGCCGCCAACACCCTGATCCTCGTGGTCTCGTCGGTGTGGTGCCAGCTGGGCGTGCTGCGGGCCGAGCACGGGCAGAAGTCGCGGACCGGCTCGATCCTCAACGTCGCCGGCTGGGGCATGCGTGAGTGGTACGTCCTCACCTACATCTTCGGCGCCGTCTTCGTCTCCGGTCAGATCCTCGAGTACGCCACCCTCGTCAGCGAGGGCGTGTCGATCGACACCGACGCCTGGGCCTCGATCTTCTACCTGACGACCGGCCTCCACGGCATCCACGTGACGGGCGGTCTGATCGCCTTCCTGCTGATCATCGGCCGCACGTACACCACCCGCAACTACAGCCACGCCCAGCAGACCGGTGCAGTCGTCACCTCGTACTACTGGCACTTCGTCGACGTCGTGTGGATCGCGCTCTTCGCCGCGATCTACCTCCTCGGGTGATCCCGATGCGTCAGCCCCGCCCCAACCGCACCACGAGGACAGGACTCTCCATGCCCACCCTCTCTCGTCGCCACCCCGCGGCGATCGCCCTGCTGATCATGCTGGGGCTCTTCGTGACCGGCACCGCCTACGCGGCCGTCGCCCCGCAGGACGCCGAGGCCACCGTCGCCAGCGCCAGCGCTGACGACGTCGCCAACGGCAAGAAGCTCTTCGTCGCCAACTGCGCGACCTGTCACGGCGCCAACGGCCTGGGCGTCGACCAGGTCGGCCCGAGCCTCGCCGGCGTCGGTGCCGCCTCCGTCGACTTCCAGATGGGCACCGGCCGCATGCCGATGACCGAGCCCGGTGTCCAGGCCCAGCCCGACCTGCAGGTGAAGTTCACCGAGGAGGAGATCTCCGACGTGGCCGCGTACGTCGCCACCCTCGGCCCCGGCCCGGCGGTCCCCGACAGCGAGTACACGGACGGCTCCCAAGGCGACCCCGGCAAGGGTGGTCAGATCTTCCGTGTCAACTGCGCCATGTGCCACAACAGCGCCGGCGCCGGTGGCGCCCTCACCCGCGGCAAGGACGCTCCCGCCGTGACCGGCGTCTCCGGCAAGCACATCTACGAGGCCATGGTCACCGGCCCGCAGAGCATGCCCGTCTTCAACGACACCAACCTCACCCCCGACAACAAGCGCGACGTCATCGCGTACATCGAGGCCCAGCAGGAGGCCGGCAACCCCGGTGGCAACCCGCTCGGCAGCCTCGGCCCGGTACCCGAAGGCCTCTTCGCCTGGACGATCGGCCTCGGCCTCCTCGTGGGCTTCGCCGTCTGGCTCGGCCAGAAGTCCGCCTGACCCTGACAACTCGCCACACAGACAGGACCGACAACAGATGAGTGAGCACACCCCGACAGGGGCACAGCCGGAGGAGCCCACGGGTTCCGACCCGGTGCGCCTCGACCAGGGCCACGTGCAGGGCTCCGGTGGTATCCCGGAGCGGTTCACGAACCCGGGGCTGCCGCCCCACGTGCTGCGCAACGCCGACCGTGACGACAAGGCGGCGAAGCGAGCCGAGCGACAGGTCTCGGTCCTGTTCCTCCTGTCGATCCTCGGCACGGTCCTCTTCGTCGTCGCCTACTTCCTCTTCGACGTCGAGGACACCGTCTGGGTCCCGATCACCGGCGAGATGAGCGCGACCAACCTCTTCCTGGGCCTTGGTCTGGCCTTCTCCCTGCTCGGCATCGGTCTCGGCGCCGTGCACTGGGCCAAGACGCTCATGCCGGACGCCGAGTCCGTCGAGATGCGTCACCCCCTTCGCTCGCAGGCCGAGGACCGTCAGGGCTTCGTCGACACGATGCTCGATGGTGGTGAGTCCTCGCAGCTGACGCGCCGTCCGCTGCTCAAGGCCACCTTCGGTGCCGCCATGGGCCTCTTCGCCGTGCCGCTGCTCGTGCAGCTCGTCGGCTCCCTCGGTCCGCTGCCCAAGAACGACCTGTCGGTCACGTTCTGGAACGGCGAGAAGGGCGAGGACGGGCACTGGACGGCCAAGAAGCGCCGCCTGCACCGCGACCCGGAGGACACCCCGATCAAGCCCGGCGAGGTCACCATCGGCTCGGTCTTCCACATCCAGCCCGAGGGTCTGCTCGAGCTCGAGGACGACAAGCTCGACGAGATGAGCAAGTCCTCCGTCCTGCTCATGCGCCTGGACCCCCAGGACTTCCAGAACACCGACCAGGGCCGCAAGGCCCGTGACTGGGGCTACCAGGGGATCGTCGCCTACTCCAAGGTCTGCACCCACGTCGGCTGCCCGGTCGGCCTCTACGAGCAGACCACGCACCACCTGCTCTGCCCCTGCCACCAGTCCACCTTCGACGTCACCAACGACTGCGAGGTCATCTTCGGCCCCGCCGGCCGCCCGCTGCCGCAGCTGAAGATCACCGTTGACAGCGAGGGCTACCTCATCGCCGACCAGCCCTTCCAGGAACCGGTTGGCCCGAGCTTCTGGGAGCGTGAGTCCTGATGAGCACCACTCGCCCCGCCGACGCCCTGCGCGCAGATGACGCGCCGGTCACGGCCCCCCTCTCCCCCGGCATGAAGAAGGTCGGCGGCGTCGCCGGATGGATCGACGACCGCACCGGCTCCGCCAAGGGCGTCGGCTACCTCATGCGCAAGGTCTTCCCGGACCACTGGTCCTTCATGCTCGGCGAGATCGCGATGTACTCGATGATCGTCTGCATGCTGACGGGTGTCTTCCTCACCTTCTGGTTCGACCCGTCCATGGCCCACACGGTCTACGAGGGCAGCTACGCGCCGCTCAACGGCGTCGGCATGTCCCGCGCCTACGCCTCGACGCTCGACATCTCCTTCGACGTCAAGGGCGGTCTGCTGATCCGCCAGATCCACCACTGGGCGGCGCTGCTCTTCATCGTCGCGCTGTCGGTGCACATGCTGCGCGTGTTCTTCACCGGCGCGTACCGCAAGCCGCGCGAGATCAACTGGGTCATCGGCTGCGTGCTGTCCCTGCTGGCGCTCGTCGAGGGCTTCGCCGGCTACTCCCTCCCCGACGACCTGCTCTCCGGTACGGGCCTGCGCGCCGCGCAGGGCTTCATGGTGGCCGCCCCGGTCATCGGCAGCTACCTGAGCTACGCCGTCTTCGGCGGCACCTTCCCCGGCGACGACATCATGCCCCGCCTGTACTCGGTGCACATCCTGCTGCTGCCGGGCATCCTCATCGCGCTGTTCACCGTGCACATCGTGCTCGTGGCCCTGCAGAAGCACACCCAGTACCCCGGCCCGGGCAAGACCAACGACAACGTCGTCGGCTTCCCCGTCATGCCGGTCTACGCGGCCAAGGCCGGTGGCTTCTTCTTCATCGTCTTCGGCGGCATCGCCCTGATCTCCTCGCTGATCCAGATCAACGCGGTGTGGGTGCACGGTCCCTACGAACCCAACGCGACCACGGCCGGCGCCCAGCCGGACTGGTACATGGGCTTCCCCGACGGCGCCCTGCGTCTGCTCCCGGGCTGGATGGAGTTCACGACCTTCGGGTACACGTGGGCCTGGCCGGTCATCATCGGCGCCCTGGGGGTCATCCCCGCCTTCTACGGCGCGATGATCGCCTACCCGTTCATCGAGAACTGGGTGACGGGTGACAAGCGGGAGCACCACCTCCTGCAGCGTCCGCGCAACGCCCCGACCCGCACCGCCATCGGCATGGCCGGTCTGACGCTCTACGGCGTGCTCATGTTCGCCGCGGCCAACGACATCATCGCGATCAAGTTCGGGATGTCGATCAACGACATCACGCTGATCCTGCGGGTGCTCGTCTTCCTCGGCCCGGTCCTCGCCTTCTGGGCGACGAAGCGGATCTGCCTGAGCCTGCAGCGTCACGACCGTGACCTCGTCCTCCACGGACGCGAGACGGGTCGCATCCAGCGCGGTGCATCCGGCTCCTTCCACGAGATCCACGAGCCGCTCGACGAGTACACGCGCTGGAACCTCGTCCAGCACGAGGCCACGCCGCAGCTCGAGCTGGCCCCGGCCGTCGACGAGAACGGCGTCGAGGACAAGAAGGCAGCCCGCCGCAACAAGCTGCGCGCGAAGCTGCACGACTTCTACTTCGGCGGCGCCGTCGAGCCGGTCACCCCGGCCGAGCTCGAGGCCGCGCACCACGACCACGGCCACGAGGCCATCGAGTCGGGTGAGAAGGTCTCCACCCACTGACCCCGGTCAGAGATCGTCCGCAGGCCCCGGAGGTTCGCCCTCCGGGGCCTGCGGCGCCCCTGCTGGGGCACGGTGCGAGGATGAGCGCGACATGATCCGAGACAGACCCACTCCTGCGCCACCGACGACCGCTCCCCTGGCCGTCACCACGCTGCTCCTGGCGCTGCTCGGCATGTTCGGACCCTTCTCGATCGACACCCCGTTCCCCGCCTTCCAGCAGATGGGTCGCGACCTCGTCGTCGGCGAGGCGGCGATGCAGCTCGTCGTCAGCGCCTACCTCGGGGCCTTCGCCCTGATGAGCCTCATCCACGGGCCGCTCAGCGACGCCGTCGGCCGCAAGCCCGTCATGGTCACCGGGGCCGCCGTCTACGCCCTCGCGTCCATCGGGTGCGCCCTCGCCCCGTCCCTGCCGGTCCTGCTCGCCTTCCGCGTGCTGCAGGGCATGTCGGCCGGTGCCGGGACCATCGTCTCGCGCACCGTCGTGCGTGACCTCTTCGAGGGGGTCCGGGCGCAGCGGCTGATGAGCACGATCGCCATGATCTTCGGCATCGGTCCGGCGTTGGCGCCGATCATCGGGGGCTTGCTGCTCCTCGTCGGCCCGTGGCCGCTGATCTTCTGGTTCCTCGCCCTCTTCGGCGGGGTCCTGGCCGTCGCCGTCCTCGTGCTGCTGCCCGAGAGCCACCCGCCGGAGCAGCGCACGCCCCTGGACCTGGGGGCGATCGTGCGCGGCGTGCGCACCGTGGGTCGGATGCGCAGCTTCCAGGTCCTCTCGGCCGCCAGCGCGTTCTCCTTCGCCGGCCAGTTCCTCTACATCGCCGCCGCCCCGATCTTCGTCGTGACGCTGCTGGGTCAGGGACCCCAGGACTTCTGGGTCTTCTTCGTCCCGATGGTCGCAGCCATGGTCCTCGGCTCCTTCACCGGCGCTCGGCTCGCCGGGCGGGTCAGCGGCGACCACCTCATCATCGGCGGCCAGGCGGTCGCCCTCACGGGTGCCGTCGCCGGCCTCGGGCTCGCGCTCGCTCCCTCGACCGCCACCCTGCCGTGGGCGGTCGTCGGCCCTTCGGCCATCGCCTTCGGCACGGGCATCTCCTTGCCCGTCTACCAGCTGGCGCTGCTCGACGCCGTGCCCCACGCCAGGGGTACGGCGGCGTCCGTGTCGACCTTCCTGATGCTCCTGCTCAACTCGGTGCTCACCAGCGCCGTGGTGCCGATCGCGGCGGCCTCCCTGGCGCGGCTCGCGGCGACCTCGCTCGGTCTGCTCGCCATCGGCATCGCCCTGTTCCACCTGCACCGGGGACGCGCCCGGCGTCCACCCTCCCGACGACCCATCCCACCGGAGGTGGTCTGACCATGGTCGAGATCAGTGTCGAGGACTTCGAGGCGGCGGTGAGCGAGGCGCTGGACCGCGTACCCCAGGACCTGCTCGCCATGCTCGACAACGTCGCCTTCTTCGTCGAGGACGAGCCGGGGCCCGACCACGCCGATCCGGGACTCACGCCGCAGGACAACGCCGAACTGCTCGGGATCTACCTCGGCACACCGCTCACGGAGCGGGACCTCGGGTGGGCGGCCGGCGCGCTGCCGGACCGCATCGTGCTCTTCCGCGGACCGCTGTCCCGCATGTGTGCGGACCTGGAGGAGCTGCGCGAGGAGATCGCGATCACGATCGTGCACGAGGCGGGGCACCACGTCGGGATCGACGAGGAGCGTCTCCACGAGCTCGGCTGGGGCTAGGCCGCAGCGACCCGCGTCAGGCCGAGGCGCTCAGCTGCTGCCAGTGCGCGTAGTCGTACTGCCAGACCCCGATGCCCTCCGTCGGGAGGAACTCACGGTCCGAGCCGCGGAAGTCGACGGGGTCACCCGGCAGCGAGTTGTGGTAGAACCACTTCGCGTCCTCCGGAGCCATGTTGACGCAGCCGTGCGAGACATTGCTGCTGCCCTGGGACCCCACGGACCATGGCGCGGAATGGACGAACTCCCCCGTCCACGTGACGCGCACGTTGAAGTTGGTGTCGACCTTGTAGTACCCGGGCTCGCCCTTGTCGATCCCCACGGTCGCCGAGTCCATGGTCATCTCGCGCTGCCTCCCGATGACGACCTTCATGCCCGAGCGGGTCTCGGTCTCCTTGCCCGGCTTGCCGCTGCTCACGGGGAAGGCCTTGACCTGCTTCCCGCCGCGGGTGACGACCATGCGGTGCCGGTCGATGTCGACCCGGGCCAGCTGCTCGCGGCCGATGGTCATCGACCCCGAGACGTCCTCGGCGATCCACTTGTCCTCGCCGGTCTGGAAGCCGGTGAGGGGCGCGTCGACGGTGACCTCGGTCCCCGGCACCCAGAAGTCCTTGGGTCGCCACATCAGCTGTCGGTTGTCCAGCCACCCCCACGAGCCTTCCGTGACGGGTTCGGTCGTCACGGAGACGGCCTGCTCGATGGCCCGGCGGTACCTCGCGTCGGTGACCACGGAGTCGAACTGGAGGCTGACCGGCATGGCCACGCCCACGGTCTGCCCGTCGTAGACGACGCCGTAGGTGGCCGTGACCTGCGGCTCGTGGGTGGTGAAGGTCGACCTCTGGGTCGTCGTCCCGCCCTCGGGGCCCTCGGCCGTCACCGCGACGGTGTACGTCGTCGCCGGCCGCATCCTGGACGTGGAGGTCCACGTCTGCCCCGTGACCTTGCCGTCGACCTTCCCGCCCCCGGCCCCCGTGACGGTGACCGCCGAGAGGTCACCGCGCATCACCTGGACGCTGATGGGGTCGTCCGGCATGACGCCCGTGGTGCCCTTGCCAGGGTTGACCTTGACCTGCGCGGGCGGCAGCTCACGGGTCGTGCTCACGCTCTGCGGGTGCTGGGAGGTGGTGACCGTGCCGGTCGACGAGCTCGATCCCTCGGCACATGCCGTGGCGACGAGGAGCAGGACGACGGTCAGTGCGATCGCTCGCACCCGACGGACGACGGACATCACGTGAGGAGCACCCCTTGGTGTGGATCGTGCGTCCGTGGAAGCCCTGCTCCCGGACGCGCTGAAGGGGCCCGGACCTGACCAGTCCGTGGCCCCTTCAGCCGAGTGTACGTGCGCTCAGTGGGCGTGCTCACCCTTGAAGTACTCGAAGACCCAGCCGCAGACCGCCCAGACGCCGAGGATGGCGCCGAGGGCGGCGACCCAGAAGCCCACGGCCACGCCCAGGAAGACCAGCGCGGCGGACAGGGAGAGCCAGAGCGGCCACCAGGAGTACGGCGAGAACGAGCCGTAGGGGCCCTCGATCTGCTCGATGTCACCGTCCGGGTCGTCGTCCGGGCGCGGCGGCAGGTGGCGCGCCGTGTTCCACAGGAAGAAGGCGACCATCAGGCCCAGCCCACCGCACAGGTACAGGGCGACCCAGCCGACCGGCTCGACCCACTCCGTCCAGAACCCGTAGCCGGTGGCGACGGCGACGAAGAAGACGCCGATCTGGGCGAAAAACTTGACCTCGTCCTTCATCGGGTTCCCTCACCGTCGGTCGTGGCGGAGGACGCGACCTGGGCCTGCGCGAAGCGCGAGCGGATCGCGGCCGGGGCGTACTCGGGGTGGTTCATGTCGAAGGTCGGCCGCTCCGAGCGGATCGGCGGGATCGACGTGAAGTTGTGCCGCGGGGGCGGGCACGAGGTGGCCCATTCGAGGCTGCCGCCGTAGCCCCACGGGTCGTCGACCTCGACCAGCGGCGCGCTGGCCTGGGTCTTCCACACGTTGTAGAAGAAGGGCAGGAAGCTGATGGCCAGGATGAGCGAGCCCACCGTGGAGATCTGGTTGGCCAGCTGGAAGTTGTCCTCCGGCATGTAGTCCGCGTAACGGCGCGGCATGCCCTCGACACCCAGCCAGTGCTGGATGAGGAAGGTCGTGTGGAAGCCGACGAACAGCAGCCAGAAGTGCAGCTTGCCCAGGCCCTCGTCGAGCATCTTGCCCGTGAGCTTCGGCCACCAGAAGTACAGGCCGCCGAAGAAGGAGAAGACGATCGTGCCGAAGAGGACGTAGTGGAAGTGCGCGACGATGAAGTAGGTGTCGGTGATGTGGAAGTCCAGCGCGGGGCTGGCCATGATCACGCCCGTGAGCCCACCGAAGAGGAAGGTCACGAGGAAGCCGATCGCCCAGTACATCGGGGTGTCGAAGACGAGCTTGCCGCCCCACATGGTGCCGATCCAGTTGAAGAACTTCACACCGGTCGGGACCGAGATCGCCATCGTCATGATTGCGAAGAAGGGCAGGAAGACCTGGCCCGTGCCGTACATGTGGTGCGCCCACACGGAGACGGACAGTGCCGCGATGGCAATGGTCGCGAAGACCAGACCCTTGTAGCCGAAGATCGGCTTGCGGGAGAAGACCGGGAGGATCTCCGAGATCACGCCGAAGAAGGGCAGCGCCAGGATGTAGACCTCGGGGTGGCCGAAGAACCAGAAGAGGTGCTGCCACAGCAGCGCCCCGCCGCTCGCCGCATCGAAGATCTGCCCGCCGAAGCGTCGGTCGACACCCAGGGCGATCAGGGCGGCCGCGAGGACCGGGAAGGCCATGAGGATCAGCACCGACGTGATCAGGACGGTCCAGGTGAACAGCGGCATCCGGAACATCGTCATGCCGGGCGCGCGCATGCAGATGATCGTGGTGATGAAGTTGACCGCGCCGAGGATGGTGCCGAAACCGCTGAGGGCGAGGCCCCAGACCCACAGGTCGCCGCCGAGGCCGGGGCTGTAGGTCGGGTCGGACAGCGGGGTGTAGGCAGTCCAGCCGAAGGAGGCCGCGCCACCCGGGGTGAACAGGCCGGCCGCAGCGATGATGCCACCGAAGAGGTAGAGCCAGTAGGCGAACATGTTCAGCCGCGGGAAGGCGACGTCGGGGGCACCGATCTGCAGCGGCATCAACGCGTTGGCGAAGGCCGCGAAGGCCGGCGTCGCGAAGAGCAGCAGCATGATCGTGCCGTGCATGGTGAACATCTCGTTGAACTGCTCGGGGTTGTCCACCACCTGCAGGCCCGGGGCCCACAGCTCGAGCCGGATGACCAGCGCCATGAGTCCCCCGATGAGGAACCACACGAAGCTGGTGATCATGTACAGGTTGCCGATGACCTTGTGGTCGGTCGTCGTGACGTGGCGGAAGAACTGCGACCCCGCCTTCTCACGCCGGGCGATGGTCCGCTCCGGGACCTCGGTCTCGGAGGTGTTCCTGGCGAGTGCGCCGGATGTCGTGGACATCAGTTGGTCCCCTCGATCTCGTCGATGAGGTGCTGGTCCCGGTCGGAGACCGCCTCGCGGTTCAGGCCGTTGTCGAGCAGACCGGTCTGACCCTTCTTCTTCAGCTCTTCCATGTGCGCGTCGTACTCCTCGCGCTCGACGACCTTGACGTTGAAGAGCATCTGGGAGTGGTAGGCGCCGCAGAGCTCGGCGCACTTGCCCTGGAAGGTGCCCGTCTGGTTGGGCGTCACCTGGAAGCGGTTGACCAGCCCCGGGTTGACGTCGAGCTTCTCGAGGAAGGCCGGCACCCAGAAGGAGTGGATGACGTCACGCGAGGTGAGCACGAACTCGACGCGCTCGCCCACCGGCAGGTACAGGGTCGGCAGCTCCGCCTCCGCGCCCTCCTTGCCGTCGAGCTTGGCCATCTGGCCGGCCTCGTGCACGTCCTCGTCGACGTAGTTGAAGTCCCAGCTCCACTGCTTGCCGACGACGTTGATCGTCGTGTCCGGCTCCTGGGACACGTCGTGCAGCTTCGACTGGGCGTCCTCCGTGTAGTAGAAGAGCGCACCGACCATCAGCATGGGCACGACCGTGTAGAGGATCTCCAGCGGCACGTTGTACTGCAGCTGGATGGGCAGCGAGCCGTCGTCGTTCTTGCGGCGGCGGTAGGCGACCATGCACCAGAGGATCAGGCCCCACACGAGGACACCCACGGCGAGCGCCGCGATCCACGCGCCGATCCACAGGTTCTCGACGATGGCCGACTCCTCGGTCACCCCCTCGGGGAGGTACCCGTTGCTGGGGCTGGTGTGGACACCAACCGCGCTGCACGCCGAGAGCGCCACGACGGCGATGACAAGTCCGATGGCACCGATCCCGCGGCGAGACCGCCGGGAGTTCGCGCTCGAAGACTGAGGCAAGGGGCACCTACTACTGATCCGAAGGTTTGCAGAAGACGTAGCCAACGTTACCCCAGCCCGGACGCACCCCGGCGGAGGGGGGGCACTAGCCTCGACACGTGGCGAGAGAGAGCGATTCGTCCCCCGGGACCTCGACGACGAAGGGGGTCGTCGGCCTCCTCGACGCATCCCCCGGGCCGCTGCGCCCCGAGGCCCGCGAGATGCTCTCCTCGGCACTGTCGGTGGCGTGGGCCGACCCCACCGCACGGCACGCCGCCGGGCGTCACGCCCGCGCCCTGCTCGACCACGCCCGCGCGGTCATCGCGGACGGGCTCGGCGCCCGTCCCGACGAGGTCACCCTGCACGCCAGCGGCGACCAGGCGGCCCGCACGGCCCTCCTCGCCCTCGGCCGGGGTCGGCGCCGCCGCACCGCTGCCCCGGTCGCCTCCGCCGTCGAGCACTCCGTGCTCCTGCGGCACCTGGCCGCCGGGGACCGGGAACCGACCCTCGTGCCCGTCGACGCCCTCGGAGCCGTCGACCTCGCGGCCTGGGAGGAGGCGGTCGGCGAGGAGACCCCCTTCGCCGTCCTGCAGTCCGCCAACCAGGAGGTCGGGACCCGCCAGCCCCTCGCGGCCGCCCGCCGCGTCACCTCCGCCCACGGCGTCCCGCTGCTCGTCGACGCCCGCGCGTCCGCCGGCCGCGACGAGGTGCCCGGCGAGCACGACGTGCTCGTCGCCGACGCGACCGGCTGGGGCGGTCCGCGGCTCGGGGTGCTCGTCGTGCGGACCGGCACCCGGGTGGCGCCGCACCACCCACCGAGCCCGCACGAAGGGGGCTACGCCCTGGACCCCGTGGACGTCCCGACGGTCCTCGCGGCGGCCGAGGCCTGGCAGCACACGGCCGCTCAGCGCGCCGACGAGGAGGTCCAGGCCCGCCGGCTGGTCGCCCGTGTCCGCGCCGCCGCCGCGTCGCTGCCCGAGGTGGACGTCGTCGGCGACCCGGAGGACCGGCTGCCGCACGTGTGCACCTTCTCGGTCCTCTACGTCGACGGCGAGACCATCGTCGACGAGCTCGCCCGACGGGGTCTGGCCGTCGCCTCCGGCTCGGCGTGCACCGCTGACACCCTCGAGCCGAGCCACGTGCTCGCCGCGATGGGCGCGCTCACGCAGGGCAATGTGCGCCTCACCCTGCCGCTGGCCGCCGTCGCACCGGACCGCGCGACCTCGGTCGAGCGCCTCGTCACGGAGCTGGGCGACGTCGTCGCGACGTGCCGGGCCCGACTCGGGGCCTAGGGCGTGTCGCCCGACCCGCCGACGAGCGCGGCGAGGTCGAGCTGCGGCGCCTGCACCGCCTGCCGCAGGCGCGCGAGGTACTCGCGACGGTGGATCTCCCGGACACCGAGCGAGCCGAGGTGCGGCGTGCGCCACTGGACGTCGATGATCCGCCGGGGGTCGCCGTCGGCACCGACCATCCGGTCGAGGTGCACGAACGCCGCCTTGGACGCGTCGGTCGCGTGGTGGAACATCGACTCCCCCGCGAAGAGCCCACCGATCGCGACGCCGTAGAGCCCGCCGACGAGCGTCCCGTCCGCGTCCCGCACCTCGATGCTGTGCGCCCACCCGAGCGCGTGCAGCTCGAGGTAGGCGAGGGCGACGTCGTCGGTGATCCAGGCCCCGTCACGCCGGGGGTCGGCGCACGCGGCGACGACCCCGGCGAAGTCCTCGTCGACGCTCACCTCGAAGCCCCGCAGGGAGCGGCGCAGGGAGCGGCTCACGTGCGCGGTGCCCGGGAGCAGGACGCCGCGCCACGTCGGGCACCACCACCCCATCGGCGGGGACCCCCCTTCGCCCAGGCCCATGGGGAAGATCCCGAGGCGGTAGGCGGTGAGCAGCGACGACGGGTCGAGGCGACCACCGACGCCCACGACCTCGGCGACCTCACCGGGGGCGGCGTCGGCCGCCTCCAGCCCGGCCCGCAGGTAGCCGGCCCACAGCGCGGACCCGCCCGCGGGCTCGATGGGCGGGAAGGGAGGCATCGCCGGGCGGGTCAGGGTCGCGGGCAGGAGATGTGCTCGGCGATGAGGTCGGCGCTCTCCCGGCCGTACGCCTCGGCGAGGCGCTCGAGGAAGCGCCCGGTGCCGAGCTCGTACTCCTGGGTGCCGACCGTCTCGATGACGTACGTCGCGAGCATCGAGCCGAGTTCGGCCGACTCGCGCAGCGGCAGGCCCTCGGCGACACCGGTGATGAAGCCGGCCCGGAAGGCGTCACCGACGCCGGTCGGGTCGGCCTTGGTGACCTCGCGGGCCACGCCGACGACGATCTCCTCGTCGAGGTCCTTCCCCGTGATGCGCACGCCGTCCTTGCCGAGCGTGACGACGCGGTAGCGGACGCGGGAGTTGATCTCGTCCTGGCTCCAGCCGGTCTTCTGCTCCGTGAGGTGCGACTCGTACTCGTTGGTGATGAGGTACTCGGCACCGTCGATGAGGTCGCGGATGAGCTCGCCGTCGCCGAAGGCGAGCTGCTGGCTCGGGTCGGCGACGAAGGGGATGCCGCGCGTGCGGCACTCCCGGGTGTGCCGGCGCATGGCCTCCGGGTCGTCGGGACCGACGAGGACGAGCTCGAGGCCGCCGACGCGGGCGGCGATGGGGGCCAGCTCGATCTCGCGCGCCTCGCTCATCGCCCCGGCGTAGAAGGTCGCGATCTGGGCCATGTCGTCGTCGGTGGTGCAGACGAAGCGCGCGGTGTGCAGCGTCTCGGAGACCTTGACCGACTCGCAGTCGACGCCGTGGCGCTCGAGCCAGCTGCGGTAGTCGGCGAAGTCCTCGCCGACCGCGCCGACGAGCACGGGACGCTGCCCGAGGTTGGCCATGCCGAAGGAGATGTTGGCGGCCACTCCCCCGCGGCGGATCTCGAGCGCGTGGGCCAGGAAGCTCACGGAGATCTTGTCGAGCTGCTCGACGACGAGGGAGTCGGCGAAGCGACCCGAGAAGGTCATCAGGTGGTCGGTGGCGATGGATCCGGCGATGGCGATGGGCACGCCGACACCCTACAGAGCGCGACGAGGCCCCCACCGTCGAACGGTGGGGGCCTCGTGGACGCGGGGTCGGCTCAGCTGAAGCTGTCGCCGCAGGCGCAGGAGCTGCCCGCGTTGGGGTTGTCGATGGTGAAGCCCTGCTTCTCGATGGTGTCGGCGAAGTCGATCGTCGCGCCGGTGAGGTACGGGGCGCTCATCCGGTCGACGACGACCCCGACACCGTCGAAGTCGCGCACGAGGTCACCGTCGAGCGAGCGCTCGTCGAAGTACAGCTGGTAGATCAGGCCGGAGCAGCCGCCCGGCTGGACGCCGATGCGCAGGCGCAGGTCGTCGCGACCCTCCTGCTCGAGCAGCGACTTGACCTTGCCGGCGGCGACGTCGGTGAGGACGACGCCGTGGGCCTCGGTGGCCGCGTCAGTGGTCTCGGGGGTGGTGGCCTGGGTGTCCTGGACGCTCATGCGATGTCCTCACGGCTCGGGGTTCTGTGGGGTGACGGTGTCCGCCACGACGGGGTCAACACGTGGTGTGCGCGGGTTGTTCCCGTCCGTCCACCATACGTCAGGCGGCGAAGGGGGTCACCGTCGCGGTGACCACGTCGTGGCCACCCGCGCCGCCCGGGCCTCGAGCGTGCCGACCGGGTCGGCCATCGCGGTCTCGAGCTCCTCGGGTCGCTCGGCGACGGCGTAGCAGCCGCCCAGACCGAGCGCCATCGCCTCCCGGCGGCCGATGAGGACCTGCCCGGCGAGGGCGACGGCCGGGGTCCCGTGGCCCTGGGCCAGCTCGGCGACGCCGGCGACGACCTTGCCCTGCAGGCTCTGCCAGTCGAGGCAGCCCTCCCCCGTGAGGACGAGGTCCGCCGCGGCGACCAGGCGGCCGAGGCCCACGGCCTCGAGCACGGTGTCGACGCCGCTGACACGACGTGCGCCGAGGAGCATGAGGGCGTAGCCCACGCCCCCGGCCGCACCGGCTCCCGGCTCGCGGTCCAGCCGGCGCTCGCGGCCGGTGAGCAGGTCGGTGCCGGGCGGCAGCACGTGGCGCACCTGGTCGGCGAAGTGGCCGAGCGACCCCTCGAGCACCTGCGCCTGCTCGGGGGTGGCGCCCTTCTGGGGGGAGAAGACGGCGCTCGCGCCCTGCAGCCCGAGGAGCGGCGAGGCGACGTCGGTCGCGGCGACGAGCTCGATCCCGGCGAAGCGCTCCCGCGTCGCGGCCAGGCCGGCGAGGTCGTGCTCCCGCGTCGCGATGAGCCCCGCTCCCCCGCCCCCGAGGACCTCGCGCGGGCCCGCGCCGAGCGCGCCGAGCATGCCCGCCCCGGCGTCGTTGGTGCCCGAGCCGCCGAGCCCGACGACGATGCGCTGCACGTCGTGCTCGAGGACGGCGGCGAGCAGCTCGCCGAGGCCCCACGTGGTCGTCACCCCGGGGTCCCGCTCGGGTGCGTCGAGCAGGTGCAGCCCGATCGCCTGGGCGGACTCCACCCAGGCCGTGCGGCGCCCCCCTTCGTCCGTCGTGATGTGGACGGCGGCCGGGACGGGCATGCCGCCCGGCCCGGTGACGGTGACGATCGAGGACTCCCCCGGCACGCTTCTGGTGATGACGTCGAGGAAGCCGGGACCGCCGTCGGAGAGGGGCACCAGCGTCAGCAGGTCCTCGGGGGCCTTGCGGCGCCAGCCGGCGGCCATGGCCTCCGCGGCCTGCGTGGCCGTGAGGGTGCCGGTGAAGCAGTCAGGAGCGATGATCACGTGCACCCATGGACTGTACCGAGGAGCGGGTGGGCGCTGTGGGATCATGCCTGCCGTGAGCGCCCCGACGCAGTCCTCGCCGACCCCGCTGTCCCTGCTCGTCCTCGGGCAGGGCACCGACCCGCACTCCGAGCGGGGTGTGGAGTGCTCGGGCGACCTGCCCGCGCCGTCCGACCCCGACCTCGTCGCCCGGGCCCGCGCGGCCAAGGCGGCGCTCGGCGACTCGGTCTTCGTCCTGGGTCACCACTACCAGCGCGACGAGGTCATCGAGTTCGCCGACACCACCGGTGACTCCTTCAAGCTGGCCAAGGAGGCGGCGGCCCGTCCGGACGCGCCCTACATCGTCTTCTGCGGCGTGCACTTCATGGCCGAGTCCGCGGACATCCTCACCAGCGACGAGCAGGCGGTCGTCCTGCCCGACCTCGCCGCCGGCTGCTCGATGGCCGACATGGCCGCGCTGCACCAGGTGCAGGAGTGCTGGGACGAGCTCGTCGAGGCCGGCGTCGCCGGGTCGACGGTCCCCGTGACGTACATGAACTCCTCCGCGGCGATCAAGGCCTTCACCGGCCGCCACGGCGGGACGGTCTGCACCTCGTCCAACGCCGAGACCGCCATCACGTGGGCCTTCGACCAGACCGGTGGCATCGACGGGGGCGGCAAGGTCCTCTTCCTCCCCGACCAGCACCTCGGCCGCAACACCTGGGCGCGCGACCTCGGACGCGACCTCGACGACTGCGTCGTGTGGAACCCCCACCGGCCCATGGGGGGCCTCACGCCGGCGCAGATCCGTGACGCGCGGATGATCCTGTGGCGCGGGCACTGCTCCGTGCACGGCCGCTTCACCGTCGACGCGGTCGAGACGGCGCGAAGGGAGATCCCCGGCGTCCGCGTCATCGTCCACCCCGAGTGCCGCCACGAGGTCGTCGAGCTGGCCGACGAGGTCGGCTCGACGGAGAAGATCATCAAGACCGTCGCCGCAGCGCCCGACGGCACGAAGTGGGTCGTCGGCACCGAGCTCAACCTCGTGCAGCGGCTGGGGCAGATGTTCCCCGAGCAGCAGATCAGCTTCCTCGAGAAGAACGTCTGCTACTGCTCGACGATGAACCGCATCGACCTGCCCCACCTCGTCTGGGCGCTCGAGTCCCTCGTCGAGGGGCGCGTGGTCAACCAGATCTCCGTCGACCCCGACGTCGCCCACTGGGCCAAGGTGGCGCTCGACCAGATGCTGGCGCTGCCGGGCGAGACCTCGAAGGACTGACGGGCGGCGCCTCACCTGCCCCACGATTCTCGGGTCACCCGATAAACCTCGCCTTCGCAAGAGTTTGAAACTCCTGCGAAGGCGAGGTAACTCTTGCTCAGCCTGCGGGGTCCTCGCCGAGGGGCGGTCACTGCCGGGTCAGGAACTCCTGCAGCCCGTCGAGGTCGTCGGTGTTGATGTGGTCGACACCGGCCTCCTGCAGCTCACGCCACAGGTTCTCGCGCGCCTGGCCGTCCAGGTCGTTGGTCGCCCAGAACCGGACCCGGTACCCGTCGGAGTGGGCCTGCTGCACGTACGTGTGCAGGCGCTCGCGCTCCGCGGCGGGCATCTCTCCGACGCCCTGCCAGGTGAAGAGCTTGGTCCAGTTCTCGCTGACGAGTGGCATGAAGGTCTCGTCGGCGCCGGAGCCGAGGTCGCTCGAGCGACCGTCGTAGAAGGAGTACCGCGTCGTGGCGGCGGCCATCTCCGCCCGCGGGCGGTTGCCGCTGATGACGGCCTCCACTGCGCGGTCCTTGACCTTGCCCCTGTGCACGCGGGTGAAGACCTGCTGGTGCTCCTCGAGCTCGTCCTCGACCGCCGCCCAGGTCGTCGGTCCCTCGCTCTTGATGTCGATGAGCAGCTGGAAGTCCCCGTCGTAGCCCGGGTAGATCTCCTGGCCGCCTCGGCCGGCGATCTCGCTGAGCGGGTCGAGGTAGGCCTCCTCGAGGGTCGGGGCGTCCGCGAGCTCCCACGAGTCGTGCGCGACGCGGAGCTCACCGTCGACGAGCCAGACGTCGGCCTCGACCGAGGTGAAGCCGTGCTCCAGCGCGTCCAGGAGCGGTCGCTCGTGCTCGTAGTCGTTGTGCGCGTGCGCCTGGGCCAGCGGCGTGCCGAGCTCGACGGGGGCAGCGGTGGCCGCGCCCACGGGCATGGTCAGGGCCAGTGCGCCGACGGTGGCCGCGAGGGCGCGGGTTGCGGGGGTCATGGGAGCTCCTCGGGAAGGGGGGCGAGATGGCACCCGCGAGCCTGCCGACAGCAGGTGTCGCCCCCGCTGATCCCGCGTGAACGTCTCCCGAACGGCTCCCCGCACGAGGGTCAGGCCGTGCGGACCATGCCCGTCTCGTCGAGGAGCGGGTTGTGCGCGACGGGGACGCGCTCCCCTTCGCTCGGCGCGCCGGGGGCGGTGCCACCGGGACCGAAGGGGGACCCCCCGAGCGACTCGCGGCCGTGCGGCTGCAGCCAGCTGGAGTAGTCCGGCCCCGCGGGGACGATGCCGGTGGGGTTGATGTCCGTGTGGACCTCGTAGTAGTGGCTCTTGATGTGCACGAAGTCCGTCGTGTCACCGAAGCCGGGCGTGGTGAAGAGGTCACGCGCGTATGCCCACAGCACGGGCATCTCGGTGAGCTTGGACCGGTTGGCCTTGAAGTGCCCGTGGTAGACCGCGTCGAACCGCGCGAGCGTCGTGAACAGCCGGACGTCGGCCTCGGTGATGTGGTCGCCCATGAGGTACCGGCGCGTCGCGAGGCGCTCCTCGAGCCAGTCCATCGCGGCCCACAGCCGCTCGTACGCCGCGTCGTACGCGGCCTGGTCGCCGGAGAACCCGCACCGGTACACGCCGTTGTTGACCTCGGTGTAGACGCGCTTGTTGACCTCGGCCATCTCCTCGCGGAGGTGCTCGGGCCACAGGTCGGGAGCACCCTCGCGGTGGTACTCGCGCCACTGCGTCGTGAGGTCCTCCGTGATCTGCGGGAAGTTGTTGGTCACGACCTGCCCGCTCGGCACGTCGACCATGACGGGGACGGTGATCCCCTTCGGGTAGTCGGGGAAGCGCCGGAGGTAGGCGTCCTTGATCCGCGGGATCTGCAGCACCGGGTCGAGGTGGCCCTCGTCGAGGTCGAAGGTCCAGGAGTCGGCGTCGTGCGTCGGGCCGGTGACGCCCATGGAGATGACGTCCTCGAGACCGAGCAGGCGGCGCACGATGATCGCGCGGTTGGCCCACGGGCACGCGCGCGAGACGACGAGCCGGTAGCGGCCCGGCTCGACCGGCCACTCGCTGCTGCCGTCCGCGGTGATCCGGTCCTCGATGTACGCGGTGTCGCGGTTGAAGTCCTTCTCGACGTATGTGCCCTGTGCCATGGGAGCCATATTAGTTGAAATTTGAACTTCAATCCAGCCTCGCGCCGACCTGCGCGAAGGTCGCCGCGTCGAGGGCGACGATCCGCACCTCCTCGACCGCCGTCGACGCCCCCGCGATCGTCTCGACGGCCGCATCGATCGCGTCGCCCTTGGGCCAGCCGTAGATCCCCGCACTGATGAGCGGGAAGGCCACGCTGCGGGCGCCGAGCTCGTCGGCGACGGCGAGCGAGCGCGTGTAGCAGGAGACCAGCAGCGAGCGATCGCGTTGTCCCGCGGCGTGGTTGGGCCCGACGGTGTGGATCACCCAGCGCGAAGGGAGGTCCCCCGCCGTCGTCCACCCGGCGTCCCCCGTCGCCAGCCCCTGCGGGAAGCGGGCGATGCAGTCCTCGAGCACCGCCGGCCCCCCGGCCCGGTGGATCGCACCGTCGACTCCCCCGCCGCCGCGCACGGCGGTGCTGGCGGCGTTGACGATCGCGTCGACCTGCTGGGTCGTGATGTCACCGTGGACCGCGACGAGGGACGGCATCGCTCAGCCCCGCGGCATCGCGCCGAGCCGGGCGAGCAGCAGCGCCTCGGCGATGCACACCTTCTCGAACTCGCCCAGGTGCAGCGACTCGTTGGCCCCGTGGGCGCGGGTGTCGGGGTCCTCCACGCCGGTGACGAGGATCGCCGCGTCGGGGAACTTCTCGGCGAAGGCCTGGACGAAGGGGATGGACCCACCGATGCCCACGTCGACCGGGTCGTTGCCCCACGCGTCGGCGAAGGCGGCCCGCGCCTCGTCGTAGACCGGTCCGGTCGCGTCCGCGGCGAAGCCCCAGCCCTGCTCGTCGAGCTCGACCTCGACCGTCGCACCCCACGGCGCGTACTCGGTGAGGTGGCGCTGCAGGGCGGCCCAGGCCTCCTGCGGGTCCTGGGTCGGGTTGAGCCGCAGGTTGATCTTGGCCCGCGCGCTCGCGGCGAGGACATTGCCCGCCTCGTCGACGGCCGGGGCGTCGATGCCGATGACGACCGCGGCCGGCTTGGTCCACAGGCGCGACGGGATCGTGCCGGTGCCGATGAGCTCGGTCGCCTCGAGCAGGCCCGACTCCTCGCGCAGCCGCGCCTCGTCGTAGTCGATCTCGGGGGCGTCGCCGTGGACCAGGCCCTCGATCGCGACATCGCCCTGGTCGTCGTGGAGCGTGGCCAGGAGGCGGCACAGCGTGGTGATCGCGTCGGGGCAGGCACCGCCGAACATGCCGGAGTGGACCCCGTGGTCGAGGGTGCGCACCGTGACGACGGCCCGAAGGGAGCCACGCAGCGTCGTCGTGAGCGCGGGCGTGCCGATGGCCCAGTTGAGCGAGTCGGCGAGGACGATCGCGTCCGAGGTCAGCTTGTCGCCGTGCCGCTCGAGCAGCCGCGGCAGCGACTCGCTCGCGATCTCCTCCTCGCCCTCGACGAAGATCGTCACGCCCACCGGCAGGTCGCCGGAGTGCGCCCGCAGGGCGGCGACGTGCGCCATGACGCCGGCCTTGTCGTCTGCCGCCCCGCGGCCGTAGAGACGACCGTCGCGCTCCGTCGGCTCGAAGGGGTCGCTGTCCCAGTCGTCGAGGTCACCCGGGGGCTGCACGTCGTGGTGCGCGTAGAGCAGGACGGTCGGTGCGCCCTCGGGCCCGTCGACGTGCCCGATGACGGCGGGACGGCCCCCTTCGCTGACGATCTCGACGTCCAGGCCCTCCGCGCGCAGCAGCTGCGCCGTGCGCTCGGCGGAGGCCTGCACGTGGGCCTGGTCGAAGGAGTCGAGGCTGACGCTCGGGATCCGGGTGAGGTCCTCGAGGTCGGCGCGCACCTGCGGCATGAGCTCGCGGACGCGCCCGCGGATGGCCTCGATCTGGTCTGCGGTGAGGGTGGTGTCGGTCACGGGCCCGACGCTATCGCGACCGGGCGGGTCCGGGACGTCCACCCGCACCACCTAGAGTTCTCCTCGTGTTCGGACGCAAGAAGGACAATGCCCAGGCGGTCTCTGCCGACCGCGCTCCCGGCGACCGCCCCCAGCGGGAGGGCGCCAAGAACCGCCCGACCCCCAAGCGCCGCGACCAGGAGGCCGCGCGCAGGCGTCCCCTCGTGCAGACCGACCGCAAGGCCGCCAAGGCCGCGGACCGCGCCGCCCGCCGCGAGCACGCGCAGAAGACGCGTCAGGCGATGATGACCGGCGACGAGGAGCACCTGCCGCCGCGCGACAAGGGCCCCGTGCGCCGCTTCGTGCGCGACAGCGTCGACGCACGGTTCAACCTCGGCGAGTGGCTGCTGCCGCTCATGCTGGCGGTCCTCGTGCTCAGCCTCTTCGCCGCGGAGTGGGCGACCTACGTCTTCCTCGCCGTCTACCTGCTGATCATCATCGCGGTCATCGACGCCGTGCTGCTGTGGCGCCGGACCAAGGTCAGGATCCACGAGCGCTTCGGCGCCGACACCCCGACCCGTGGCCTGGCCATGTACACCGTGATGCGCTGCTTCCAGATCCGGCGCACGCGCATGCCCAAGCCGATGGTCGAGCGCGGCGGCACCCCCCGCTGAGGGCTCAGGCCTGCGTCAACGACATCGGGCCGTACACGACCTCCGACTCGTGCAGGAGGCTGACCTGCGCGACGCCGGCGTCGGCGAGGTCCTCCCACGACTCGGCGAACCACGCCTCAGCGTCCGCCTGCGTCGGGAAGGGCACGGTGTGGCCCGGGCCGTTGACCAACGGCGCGCCCGAGGAGTCCTCGAGCCGCCAGCGGTAGGAGTCGCTCATGCCTGCCTCACCTGCACCTGCACGAAGGGGGGCTTGGTCACCGTGGCCGCGACCTCGCGGCCGCGGACGTCGATGACGACCTCGTCGCCGTCGGTGACCGAGCGGTCGAGGAGCGCGAGGGCGATGCCCTGCTTGAGGGTGGGGCTGAAGGTGCCGGAGGTGACCTCACCGACCTCGACGCCGTCGACGAGGACCGCGCAGTGGCTGCGCGGGATGCCGCGGCCGGTGACGAGCAGGCCCCGCAGGAGCCTGGAGGACTTGGCCACCCGCTGGGCGACGAGCGCGTCCTTGCCCCAGAAGGTCTCCTTGTCCCAGCCGACCGCCCAGGCGGAGCGCGCCATGACCGGGGTGATCTCCGGCGACAGGTCGTTGCCGTGCAGCGGGTAGCCCATCTCGGTGCGCAGCGTGTCGCGGGCACCGAGACCGCACGGCAGCCCGTCGAAGGGGGCCATCGCCTCGACGATCGCGTCCCACAGCTCGAGGCCGGCCGCGGCCGGGGCGACCAGCTCGTAGCCGCGCTCCCCCGTGTAGCCGGTGCGGCAGACGGTGATGTCGTGGCCCTGCCACTGCGCGTCGTCGTAGGACATGTAGTCGTGGTCGACGGGCAGGCCGAGGGCGGTGAGCACCTCGTCGCTCTTGGGGCCCTGCACGGCGAGGACGACGTAGTCCTCGTGCAGGTCGCTCACCTCGACGCCCTCGGGCGCGGCGTCCCGGAGCATCTGCACGACGGTCGCGGTGTTGGCCGCGTTGGGGATGAGGAAGACGTCGTCGTCGCTGCGCAGGTAGGCGATGAGGTCGTCCACGACGCCGCCGGACTCGTTGCAGCACATCGTGTACTGGGCCTGCCCGGGGGCGATGCGCCCGAGGTCGTTGGTCAGGGTGGAGTTGACGAGCTCGGCGGCCCCGGGCCCGGAGACCCGCGCCTTGCCCAGGTGGCTCACGTCGAACAGGCCCACCCGTTCGCGGACCGCGGTGTGCTCCGCGACGACTCCGCCGCCCGGGTACTCGATCGGCATCTCCCAGCCGCCGAAGTCGGCCATCTTGGCCTGCAGCGCCACGTGGCGCTCGTGGATCGGGGAGGTGCGCAGGGCGTCGCTGTCGGTCATGCGCCAGACGCTACCGTCTCGTCATCCGGGATAGCCTGCCGGAGGTACACCCACCGTTTCCCCAACCGAAAGGTGCCCCCGACGTGCCCTCGCTGATCCATGGTTCCCGATCCTTCTCCGCGTGGTCCGGTCGCACCCTCGTGCTCGGGGTCACCGGTGTGGGCGACGCCACCGTCGTCGCCGCCGCGGACCTGCCCAGGGCCACGGCCAAGCACCTCGCTGGCGTCGTCCCGGTCCTCGAGGTCAGCACGAAGGTCGGGGACACGACGACCCTCGCGGCCGTCCCGGGCGTCTCCGCGGACAAGGTCGTGCTCGTGGGTCTCGGTGAGGGCGAAGGGGGCAGCGACCCCCTTCGTCGTGCCGCCGGTGCCGCCGTGCGCGCCGCCGGCAAGGGCTCCGTCGCCCTGTCCCTCCCGCACACCGACGAGGCCGGGCTGGCCGCGATCGCCGAGGGGGCCTTCTCCGGCGCCTACGCCTTCACCGCGCACAAGTCCGCGGCCCCGACCGCCGAGGACCGGGAGATCACCGTCTTCTCCGGGCTCGGCCGCAAGGACTCCCCCAAGGACGTCATCGCCCGTGCCGAGACGGTCGCGCGCAACGTCGCCTGGGCCCGTGACCTCGTCAACACCGCGCCCAACCTGCTCTACCCGCAGTCCTTCACCGAGCAGGTGCAGCAGGTCGCCAAGGCGTCCTCCGGCAAGCTCACCGTCGAGGTGCTCGACGACGAGGCGCTCGTCGCTGGCGGCTTCGGCGGCATCGTCGGTGTCGGTCAGGGCAGCAGCCGCCCGCCGCGCATCGTCACCCTCTCCTACGCCCCGCGCAGCAAGAAGGTCCCCCACGTCGCCCTCGTCGGCAAGGGCATCACCTTCGACACCGGCGGCGTGTGCATCAAGCCCTCCGCCGGCATGACGACGATGAAGTCCGACATGGCCGGCGCCGCCGCCGTCGCCGCGACCGTCGTCGCCGCCGCCGAGCTCGGCCTGCCCATCGCCGTCACCGGCTACCTCTGCCTCGCCGAGAACATGCCCGGCGGCAACGCCCAGCGCCCCGGCGACGTCGTCACCATGCGCAACGGCACGACCGTCGAGATCATCGACACCGACGCCGAGGGCCGCATGGTCCTCGCCGACGGCATGGCCCTGGCCGCCGAGTCCGGCCCCGACCAGATCCTCGACGTCGCCACCCTCACCGGCGCCTGCGTCGTCGCCCTCGGCCCGAAGATCTTCGGTGTCATGGGCAACGACGACGCCCTGCGCACCGCCATCACCGTGGCCTCCGAGCGGGCCGACGAGGCGAGCTGGCCGCTCCCGCTGCCCGCCGACCTGCGCTCCGGCCTCGACTCCGCCGTCGCCGACATCGCCCACAAGGGCGACCGCTGGGGCGGCGCCCTCACCGCCGGCCTGTTCCTCCAAGAGTTCGCCAAGGACTCCTCCGGCGAGCAGATCCCCTGGGCCCACCTCGACATCGCCGGCCCCTCCTTCAACGAGGGCGCCCCCTGGGGCCACGTCCCCAAGGGCGGCACCGGCGTCGCCGTCGGCACCCTCCTGGAGCACCTGACCAGCCTGGGCTGAGTCCTCGCGCCCTCGTCCCGGCGTGGCCCAGGGCACGGGGTGGCGCTGGACCCCGCCTCTTGAGCCCGCGCCGCACGCGGAGCGGACGCAGGGTGGGGGTCGGCCCGACTCATGGGCGAAGCCGGCACGTCCGGTCGACGGGAGTCGAAGGGAGAGTCCGCCGGCTTCGTCCTTAGGGCCACCCCCAGCCCTGCGCCCGCTCGGGTGACCACACGACCACGCGCGCAGGACCACGCGCACGAGGCCGTACGCTGGGCCGGTCCGTGACCCCGGACACACCAACGCGCAAAGGAGCCTCGCCGTGGCCGACCCCACGACCTCGTCCCCCTTCGACCTCGTCATCCTCGGAGCGGGGAGCGGCGGCTACGCCTGCGCGCTGCGGGCCTCGCAGCTGGGCCTGACGGTCGCGCTCGTCGAGGAGGACAAGATCGGGGGGACCTGCCTGCACCGCGGATGCATCCCGACCAAGGCGCTGCTGCACGCGGCCGAGCTGGCCGACGGGGCGCGGGTGGCGGCGTCGCACGGGGTGCTCACGAGCTTCGAGGGCATCGACACGGCCGCGCTGCACGCGCGCAAGGACAAGGTCGTCGCCCAGCTCCACAGGGGCCTGACCGGGCTCATCGGACAGGCCGGGATCGAGGTCGTCACCGGTCGCGGCCGGCTGGTCGACGCGAGCACCGTCGAGGTCGAGGGCGAAGGGGGCACGACGCGCCTGAGCGGGAGGACCGTCGTCCTGGCGACCGGTTCGTACGCCCGGACCATCCCGGGCGTGGAGCTCGGGCCGCGGGTCATGACGAGCGACCGGGCGATGGACCTGGCCGAGATCCCGCAGCGCGTCGCCGTGCTGGGCGGCGGCGTCATCGGCGTCGAGTTCGCGTCGATGCTGCGCAGCTTCGGTGCCGAGGTGACGGTCGTCGAGGCCCTCGACCGGATCGTCGCGGCCGAGGAGCCGTCGATCTCCAAGCACCTGACGCGCGAGTTCAAGAAGCGCGGGATCACCACCCTCACCTCCACCCGGGTCGCCTCCGTCGAGGCCGACGAGCACCGCGCGGTCGTCCACCTCGAGGGCGCCGACCCGCTCGAGGTCGACCTCGTGATGGTCGCCGTGGGTCGCGGGCCCCGCAGCGAGGGCATCGGCCTGGAGGAGGCCGGGGTGACGCTCGAGCGGGGGTTCGTCCCGACCGACCAGCGGCTGCGGACCGATGTCGAGGGCGTGCGTGCCGTCGGTGACCTCGTGCCGGGCCTGCAGCTGGCGCACCGCGGCTTCGCCCATGGCATCTTCGTCGCCGAGGACGTCGCCGGCCTCGACCCGCGCCCGGTCGACGACGTGACGATCCCCAAGGTCACCTACTGCGACCCCGAGATCGCCTCGGTCGGGCTGTCCACCGAGGCGGCGAAGGGAGCCGGCCACGACGTCGAGACCGTCACCTACCCGCTGGGCGGCAACGGTCGCAGCATCATCCGCGGCACGACCGGCTCGGTCACCCTGGTGCGGGCGAAGGACGGCCCGGTGCTCGGCGTGCACATGGTCGGCCTCGGCGTCAGCGAGCTCATCAGCGAGGCGCAGCTGGTCGTCGGCTGGGAGGCCCACCCGGAGGACGTCGCGCCCCTCGTGCACGCGCACCCCACCCAGGGCGAGGCCCTTGGCGAGGCCGCGATGCTCGCCGCCGGCCGTCCGCTGCACGCGCACGCCTGAGACCGCCCGTCGTGATCGTCCTAGGCTGTCCTGCAGTCCCCACCGACCTGACCACGGAGCACCATGAGTCCTGACCCCCGTTCACTCCCCCGCGCCACCAAGCGCGTCACCAAGCGCGCGGCCGCCCGTATCGGCGGCGTCGACGAGGTGCGCGCGCGCCTCGACACGGCGAAGGGGGAGCTGCGCAAGGCCCGCGAGCAGCGCGACCGGGCTCGCCGGCAGCGTGACGAGGCCAGGGCGCAGCTCGACGCGACCGCGGCGAAGCTCGCTGCGGCCGAGGACTCGCTCAAGGCGCTGGAGGCCAAGCGCGCCCAGGCAGCCGATCGTGCCGCCGGCCTGGGCTACGCCTACCGTGGCCTGCGCGCCGCCGCCGAGGGCCACCGCCTGCCCAGCGAGCTCGGCCCGGCGCCGGGCCACGCACCCGCCGCGGACGAGCGCCGTGAGCTCGAGCGCGACGTCCGCTGGCTGCACACCCGCGCCCAGTTCACGACCGCGCTCGCCCACGGCGAAGGCCTCGAGGGCGCGATGGAGCTGCTCGTGCGCGAGGCCAAGGGGTCGCCGCAGCTGACGGTCGCCCGGCAGATCGCGCAGTGGCTGTACGACAACGAACCGACCCGTCAGGCGGGCACGCTCGCCACCGGCCTCATCGCCCACCAGATGGGCCTGCCCAAGTTCGCCTGGGAGCGGCTGTCGACCCTGCCCGACGAGGTCTGGCTGCGCCACGCCGCCAACGAGTACGTGCTGCTCGCCGGGCAGCACGACCGGGCACTCGCGGAGCACGCGGTGGAGCGCGCACTGGAGCACCCGGGGCCGCTCAGCACGCACACCTGGCTGACCCTCACTCGCCGCGCCATGGGCCTGGACCTCGGAGCGCAGTGCACGCGGCTGGCCGAGCGCTTCGACGCCGCGGCGGCGGCGGACCTCGCGAGCGGCGAGCTCGACGAGGCCCAGACCGAGGCGCTGGTCCGCGACCGCACGTGGATGTCCAGGTGGGCGCCGCGCATCGCCGCCGGGCCGACGGAGCCGACGCCGGCGACCCCGGGCACGGTCTCGATCGGCGTCATCGGCTACGACCAGCCCGACCCCCGCAACACCTCGAGCAACATCGGCGACTACGTGCAGACCATCGCCTCGCTCTCGCACCTCGTGCGCCACACCGGCGCGCGGTTCGACGACGGTGACCTCGGGCGCTTCGCCACCGACCTCGCCACGCGGGTCCCGGCCGACCTGCGCGTCGACTCCCCCGAGGTGCCGGTGACCCTCCACCAGGTCGACCGGGACGCCTCGACGTACTCGCAGGTGCCCGAGGGCACGTGGATGCTCGCCTTCGGCTGGTACGCCCACAAGCTCGGTGGCGTCCGGCACGACTTCCCCTTCCCGGGGCACCTCAAGCCGCTGTACGTCTCCTTCCACCTCAACAAGCGGGCGCTGCTCACCGACGAGACGATCGAGCACCTCAAGGCGCACGCGCCGATCGGCTGCCGCGACCACTCGACCGTCGACCTGCTCCTCGGGCAGGGCATCCCGGCCTTCTTCTCCGGCTGCCTGACGACGACCGTGCGCTACGTGCGGCCCGACGACACCCCGCCCCGGCCCGCGGACGCCCCCACCGTGTGGATCGACCTGCCGGCCCCCCGTGGGGCTCGCCGCATCCACAACGAGCGTGAGGACGTGCGGGGCGCCGACATGGCGACCAACCTGCGCACCGCCCTGGCCAGCCTCGACGAGTACGCCGGCTCGATCGGCAAGGTCGTGACCGGTCGCCTGCATGCCTACCTGCCCGCGCGCGCGCTCGGGTGCGAGGTCGACTTCGCGCCGCGCAACCCGTCCGACATCCGCTTCGCGGGCCTGGCCCCGCTCTCCGGTGACGAGGTCTTCGAGATGGGCCGCGGTATCGCCGACCTCCTCGAGCCGGTCTTCGCGGCGATCCTGCGCGGTGAGGACGAAGGGAGCGTGCGCGCGATCTGGTCCGAGGTGACCGCGGAGCGGGTGGCAGCCGCCCGACGTCGCAACGAGCAGGACGTGGTCCTCCCTTCGCTCGTGGACGTCGAGGAGGCGGTCGCGACGATCCGTACCGGCCGTGTCGACGTGCCGCGCACGCAGGACGGTCCGGACGGTGAGGAGATGGAGATCGTCCTCGCCCTCGACGGCAACCTCAAGGACCAGTTCCTCGTCGTCGTCGACGGGCTCGTGGAGCACGCGAGCCGACCGATCCACCTCAACGTCCTCGTGCGCGAGCACGAGCAGGCCGACTTCGACCGGGCCGCGGCGCTCTTCCCGACCGTGTCCTTCTCGTGGTGGCCGTGCGACGAGGTGACCTACGGCGACATCCACGCGATGATCCCGCACATCACCGTCTCGACGATGGACCGCCTGGTGCTGCCGCAGCTGCTCACCGACGTCGACCGGGTGGTCTACCACGACATCGACGCGCTGCCCGTGGCCGACGTCGCCGAGCTCTACGAGACCGACCTGCAGGGGCACCCGCTGGCAGCTCGTGACTCGGAGGCCAGCACGATGCAGAGCGGCTACACCAACATCTTCAACCCGGCCTCGCTCAAGGATCTCGAGCCGGGCATGGGCTCGGAGCTCATCCGGCGCGAGACCCGGCGCCACCCCTTCGACTTCGTCGGGTTCAACGCCGGGATCATGGTCCTCGACCTGGCCAGGATGCGCGCCGACGACTTCTGCGAGCGGTTCCTGCCGTACGCCAACAACTTCGGCATGCACGACCAGCACATCCTCAACGTCTACGTCGGCGCAGACCGGCTGGGCCTCGCTCCCGGCTGGAACGCCAGGCCGTCGCAGGAGGACGTCGTGGACCCCAAGATCATCCACTGGGCCGGCGGCCAGAAGCCGTGGGTCGAGGGGTACGTCTCCTACCAGGACGCGTGGCGCCGCCACGAGGACGAGCTCAGGCGCCGAGAGGCGTCGCTCGCCACTGATCAGGTGACGAACCCCGTGGACAACAGCGCACGGACTCGTGAGAGTCTGTGACGTACCCCATCTCGATAGAAGGAGCAGAGGCCCATGTCTGAGCGGGTGACCATGCCGGCGCTCGGTGAGTCCGTCACCGAAGGAACCGTGACCCGTTGGCTCAAGAACGTCGGCGACACCGTCGAGGTGGACGAGCCACTGCTCGAGGTGTCGACCGACAAGGTCGACACCGAGATCCCGTCCCCCGTGGCAGGGACGATCCAGGAGATCCTCGTCGAGGAGGACGAGACCGTCGAGGTCGGAGCCGACCTCGCCGTCATCGGGGACGGCGACGCCCCGGCGTCGAACGACTCCGGTGACGCGGCCGAGCCCGCGCAGGAGGCCCCCGCCGAGGAGCCCCAGGCCGAAGAGGCTCCCGCGGAGGAGCCGGAGGCGCAGGAGGCTCCCGCCGAGGAGCCGAAGGCGCAGGAGGCCCCGGCCGCCGAGACCACCCCCGCCGAGGGCGGCGAGGGCACCAAGGTCGCGATGCCGGCCCTGGGCGAGTCCGTCACCGAGGGCACCGTCTCCCGCTGGCTCAAGGCCGAGGGCGACACCGTCGAGGTCGACGAGCCGCTGCTCGAGGTCTCCACGGACAAGGTCGACACCGAGATCCCCTCACCGGTCGCCGGCACCCTGACCAAGATCCTCGTCCAGGAGGACGAGACCGTCGAGGTCGGCGCCGACCTGGCGATCGTCGGCGGCTCCGGCTCGGGCTCCGCGCCCGCAGCCGAGGAGTCGCCCGCGCCGCAGGCCGACGAGGAGCAGCCCGCCACCGCGGGCACCACCGCCGACGAGGCCGCTGCGCAGGAGCCCGAGGCCGCCCAGGCAGAGGAGGCTCCCAAGCAGGAGGCCCCGAAGGCCGAGGCACCCAAGCAGGAGGCCCCCAAGGCCGAGGCCCCGAAGCAGGAGGCTCCGAAGCAGGAGTCGTCAGCCGGCGACGCCGCTGCCTACGTCACGCCGCTCGTGCGCAAGCTCGCTGCGGACAACGACATCGACCTCGCGCAGGTGACGGGCACCGGCATCGGTGGCCGGATCCGCAAGCAGGACGTCCTCGACGCGGCCAAGGCCAAGAACCAGCCGGCCGAGGCCCCCGCTGCCCCGGCCGCGGCGACACCGGCCGCTCCGGCCGTGGCCTCCGCCCCCTCCGGTGTGCCGGCGGGCATGGAGTCCAATGTCCCGACGTCCAAGCGCGGTACCCGCGAGAAGATGTCGCGCCTGCGCAAGGTCATCGCCGAGCGCATGGTCGAGTCGCTGCAGGTCAGCGCCCAGTTGACGACGGTCGTCGAGGTCGACATGACCAAGGTGGCCCGCGTCCGCGACGCCGCCAAGGCCGACTTCGTCAGCCGTGAGGGCACGAAGCTCTCCTTCCTCCCCTTCATCGCCCTCGCGACGGCCGAGGCGCTCAAGGCGCACCCGGGTGTCAACGCGAGCGTCGAGGGTGACGAGATCGTCTACCACGGCCAGGAGAACCTCTCCATCGCGGTGGACACGGAGAAGGGCCTCTTCACGCCGGTCGTCAAGAACGCCGGTGACCTCAACGTCGCCGGTCTCGCCCGCGCCATCGCGGACGTCGCCGATCGCACGCGCAACAACAAGATCACGCCGGACGACCTGTCCGGCGGGACCTTCACCATCACCAACACGGGCAGCCGGGGTGCGCTCTTCGACACCCCGATCCTCAATCAGCCCCAGGTCGCGATGCTCGGGACCGGTGCCATCGTGCGTCGCCCGGTCGTCATCACGACGGACGACGGCGGGGAGACCCTGGCGATCCGCTCGATGATGTACCTGGCGCTCAGCTACGACCACCGGGTCGTCGACGGCGCCGACGCGGCCCGCTTCCTCGGGACCGTCAAGGCACGCCTCGAGGAAGGCCGTTTCGAGGCCTGACATGACCTCACCCCGACAGCGCGTCGCCATCACCGGAGCCTCCGGACTGATCGGCGGCGCGCTGTCGTCGTCCCTGCGCGAAGGGGGTCACGACGTCGTCCACCTCGTGCGCCGGGAGCCCTCGGCCGGGCACGAGCGGCAGTGGGACCCCTCCGCGGAGCACCTGCCGCCGCAGGCCCTCTCGGGCGTCGACACCGTGGTGCACCTCGCGGGCGCCGGGGTAGGCGACCGCCGGTGGACCCCTGAGTACAAGGCACTGATCCACTCCTCGCGGGTCGACGGCACCGACCTGGTGGCGCGGGCGATCGCCGATGGTGCGGGTCCGACCCGGCTCGTCACGGCCTCGGCGGTCGGCATCTACGGCGACCGGGGCGACGAGGTCCTCACCGAGGACTCCGCCGAGGCGGACACCTTCCTCGCCGATGTCGTGCGCGACTGGGAGTCCGCGACCACCCCGGCCCGCGAAGCCGGCGTACCGGTCGCCCACGCCCGCACCGGCATCGTCCTGTCGGCGCACGGCGGCGCCCTGACCCCGATGCTGCGAGTGGGCCGGCTCGGGCTCGGCGGCCCGCTCGGCTCCGGTCGCCAGTGGATGCCGTGGGTCACGATCGACGACGTCGTCGCCGCCTACACCCTGCTCGTCGAGGACCCCTCCGTCACCGGCGCCGTCAACCTCACCGGTCCGCACCCGGCCCGCCAGCGCGAGGTCGCCCGCGCCATCGGCCGTCGGCTGCACCGCCCGGCCCTCCTGCCGGCTCCGCGTGCCGCGATCCGGGTCGTGCTCGGCGAGTTCGCCGACGAGGCCCTCGCCTCGGCCCGGGTGCTCCCCCAGCGTCTGCAGGATCTCGGCTTCGAGCACCGCCACCCCGACCTCGACGGGGCGCTCGCCCACCTGCTCGACGACTGAGTCCTGCATTGCCCTAGGGGAATGCGGGTTCAGGTGCGTCCGGCCGCCCGTGGCGACGACGCGACGTCCGGGACAGCGCGGACGTCCCGGACGCGCCAGGCCCCGTCGTGCCAGACGAGGACGAGGTCGACCCGCTGCCCCGGGCGCGCGGGCCGGGTCCGTCGCCCGCCGTCCGGTCCGACCACCGTGTAGGCGCTCTCGTCGACGACGGTGCGCAGGACGGCCGTCGACCCCGCCGTCCGTTGCAGCTGCGCGGAGCGCACGGTCAGCTCCACCCCCCGGTAGCGGTGACCGCTCTCGCGCAACGAGGTGACGAGCCGGCCGTCCCGCGCGGCCGCGGGCGAGCCCGGCTCGTCGAGCCGGGCGACGACCTCTCGGTCGAGGTCGAGGACGAGGTGCTGCCGCAGCGTGGTCAGCTCCTGCGCGAGTCCCCTCGCCGCCTGCCTGGGCGCCGAGCGGTCCGTGGCGAGCGAGGTCGCCGGCCCGGGCGCCGATGACGTCCGGGCGGACGGGTGGCTCGGGGTGGCGCCCCCTTCGTCCTCGGCGGTCGCGATCTGTCGCCACGGGACGATCACGGCGAGGAGCAGGGCGACGGCAAGCACGACGACGGTCCCGACTCGCCGGCCGAGCAGAGGCGTGTCGACGGCCGACCGGGCGATCGCGCGCGGCTCGCTCACCTCGTCCGGGTCGCGCGAGAGGTCGACGGGCTCGTCCCTGCGGCGCGGCGCGGCGTGACGACCTCCACGGCGCGGCTCGCGCCGTACCCGCTCCCCCTCGGCCTGCTGGGGGCGACGCTGCCACCACCGACGACGTGGCTGCGCCGGGCGAGCCGCCGCCAGCTCCAGCTGCCACGCGGGCGTGCGCAGCTCGTCCTCGGCCGCCGCCTCGCGGATGCGTCGGGTCAGGCCCGACGCGACGTCGCCGGGCGAGGTCATCCGCAGCGGCTGCGCGGGCACCGCGTCGAAGACGGCGCGCGCCACCTCGTCCGCCTCAGGCCGCAGCGCCGGGTCGGTCGCGAGGCAGGACTCGACGGCTTCGACCAGGGCGGGTTCGTCGGGCACGAGGTCGCCCAGCTCCGGGCGCGCGGCGATGTGCCCCGGAGCCGAGCCGGCGAGGCAGAGCCAGGCGATCGCACCGACCGCGTGGACGTCGCTGGCCCGCCCCGGGTCCCCGCCCTCGAGGACCTCCGGCGCGACGAACCCGTCCGTGCCGTGCACGTCGCCCGGTGCCTCGCCGGTGAGGCGCGAGTAACCGAGGTCGGCGAGCGCCGGCCGCCCGGTGGAGTCGAGCAGGATGTTGCCGGGGCTGAGGTCACCGTGGACGATGCCGAGGTCGTGCAGGCCGGCGAGCGCCTCGGCGATCGGCGCGATGATCGTGACCGTCTCCCCGGGCGTGAGGTGCCCGCGCTCGGCGACCACGCGCTCCAGCGAGCCGCCGGCGAGGAGCTCCAGGACGAGGGCGGTGGACCCCCCTTCGTCCGTCTCGACCTCGAGGATCTCGTGCAGGCCGACCACGTGCTCTCCGGCCGCGTGCTGGAGCATCGCGTACTCGCGCACGCTCTCGTCGTCCAGGCCACCGCGCACGATCTTGACCGCGACCAGCTCGTCGTCGCTCTCGCGCCGGGCCCGCCACACCGTGGCCGTCGAGCCGCGACCGAGCAGGCGGGTCAGCCGGTAGCCGGGCACCTGGGGCGGGATCTCGTCCATGCCCCCACCATGGCCCGGATCGTCGATCCAGCCGCGGAGTTCTCCACAGGCACGAGGCGGCCGCGGACCTCACCGTCGGTCCTGCTCCCCCTTCGTTAGCCTGACGCGCATGGCCCCTCGCTCCGAGCGCATCGAGTACAACGGCACGGTCTACGACTCCTGGGCGGACCTCCCGCCCGAGGTGCAGGACCTGGTCCGCACGCGGATGCCCGACACGGACGGCGACGGGATCCCCGACGTCTTGCAGGGCGGTCCCCTGCCCGAGCCGGCGGTGACCACCACGTACTCCGTCAACGGCACCGAGTACACCTCCCTCGACGAGCTGCCGCCGGACGTGCGGGCGCACCTCCAGCGGGCGTTGGCCTCGGGGACGACGCCGGGCGGGTCCTTCACCGAACGCGTCGCCGGGCAGCCGCTCGAGGAGCCCCGCCGGCCGTGGTGGCGCCGCCTCCTCGGATGACGCTGGTTAACCTGCGGTCATGACCGCAGACCAGCCCACGATCCTCGCCACCTCCGGTGGCTACGTCCGGCCGGAGCGGGGGGACCTCGTCTTCGCCGGGCTCGTCCACCACGCCGTCGAGCTGTCCGGCACGACCTCGCGCCCGCGGATCTGCCAGCTCGGCACGGCCATGGGTGACCCGCGCACCTTCAACGCCGCCTTCTCCGAGGCGGGCGCGGCGGCCGGGTACGACGTCACCCACCTCAACCTCTTCCCGATGCCGACGGTGGAGGACATGGAGGACCACCTCCTCGCGCAGGACGTCGTCTGGGTCAACGGCGGGTCCGTCGCCAACCTGCTCGCGGTCTGGCGGGTGCACGGGCTCGACGAGGTCTTCCGCCGCGTGTGGGAGGCCGGCGTCGTCCTCGCCGGCGTGAGCGCCGGCTCGATCTGCTGGTTCCGCGGGGGCACGACCGACTCCTTCGGGCCGGAGCTGCGGGCGGTCACCGACGGGCTTGGTCTCCTCCCGTACGACAACGGCGTGCACTACGACAACGAGGCCCGTCGCCGGCCGACGGTGCACCGTCTGGTCGCCGACGGCACGCTCGGCGAGACCCACTGCACGGACGACGGCGTCGGCCTGGTCTACCGCGGCACCCAGCTCGTCGAGGCCGTCACCGAGGTCGACGGCAAGGGGGCGTACATCGTGACGAAGGGGGAGGACGGCCGGGCGGTCGAGACCCCCGTCGAGACCCGACGACTCCCCCGCTGAGCCGGGCGTAGGCTGGCCCGATGCGTTTTGAGGAGCTGGGCTTCGCGCCCGCCACCGTCGACTACCTGACCGCCTGGGAGCACCAGAAGCGGGTTCACGCCGCGGTCGTGGCCGGCGAGCTCGAGGACACGACGCTCCTGCTCGAGCACACGGCGGTCTACACCGCCGGCAAGCGGACCGAGCCGCACGAGCGGCCGGTCGACGGCACGCCGGTCATCGACGTCGACCGCGGAGGCAAGATCACCTGGCACGGCCCCGGGCAGCTCGTCGGCTACCCCATCGCCCACCTGCCCGGTCGCCGCGACGTCATCGCCCACGTGCGCCGGCTCGAGGAGATGATGATCCGCGTCGCCGCCGACGTGGGCGTCACCGCGACCCGCGTGCCGGGACGCTCCGGCATCTGGGTGCCCGGCGCCGACGGTGCGCGCGACCGCAAGCTCGGGCAGATCGGCATCCGCGTCTCCCGGGACGTCGCCATGCACGGGTTCAGCCTCAACGTCGACTGCGACCTGTCGTGGACGCAGACGATCGTGCCGTGCGGCATCCCGGACGCGGACGTCTCGACCCTCGCCCTGGAGACCGGGCGCGACCTCACCGTGGCCGACATCCTCCCTTCGGCCAGGGCCCACCTGCTCGAGGTCATGACCGAGGACCTGCCGCTCACCCGCGGAGCCGCGGCCACCGCCTGATCACCGGAGCGGGATCGCGTGCTCCCACGGCTTGTCGAGGTCGAAGCGCCGCCCGCTGATCTCCTCGGGGGCGATCTCGACGAAGACGTCCTTGTCGGTCGGCACCCACGACCGCAGCCGGGAGGCCTCCGCGCGCTCGCGGTCATCGGTGGACTCCAGCACGCGCGCCCGGCCGCGCACGACGACCGACCACGCCTGCGCGGAGTCGTAGCCGTCGATCTCGAAGGCCACGTCCGACTGCATGACGACGCCGAGCAGCTTGTTGCCCTGGGCGGTCCGGAAGAGCAGGACCTCGCGGTCGATCGCGTAGTTGATCGGGACGATGTGCACCTCCCCCGCCAGGTGGAAGGCGAGCCGCCCGAACTCGTGCCCGCGCAGCTCCTGCCAGCACTCGTCCCGGCTCATCCCGTGGATGGGTGACTGCGTCATTCCGACCTCCTGTGACCCCGTGCGGGTCCGTGTGCCCGACACCTCGATCCTAGTGACGAAGGGGGTGCCCGTCGCCCCCCTTCGACCCTCCGCGGGGGCGGCGTAGGCTGGAGCGGTTTCCGGACACCACCGGGACCACCGAGATTGCCAGGAGAGCTGCGTGACCGTCGCACCCGAAGGACGTCGTCTGCTGCGCGTCGAGGCGCGCAACGCCGAGACACCCATCGAGCGGAAGCCGGAGTGGATCCGCACCACGGCGAAGATGGGCCCCGAGTACAACGCCATCCGCGGGCGGGTGAGCGGCCAGGGCCTGCACACCGTCTGCCAGGAGGCCGGCTGCCCCAACATCTTCGAGTGCTGGGAGGACCGTGAGGCGACCTTCCTCATCGGTGGTGACGTGTGCACCCGGCGCTGCGACTTCTGCGACATCGCGACCGGCCGCCCCACGTCGCTCGACATGGACGAGCCGCGCCGCGTGGCCGAGTCCGTGCGCGAGATGGGCCTGCGCTACTCGACCGTGACCGGCGTCGCCCGCGACGACCAGCCCGACGGTGCCGCCGCCCTGTACGCGGAGACGATCCGGGCGATCCACGAGCTCAACCCGCACACCGGTGTCGAGATCCTGCCGCCCGACTTCGGCGCCAAGCCCGAGCTCGTCGGGCAGGTGTTCGATGCCCGCCCCGAGGTCTTCGCCCACAACCTCGAGACCGTGCCGCGCATCTTCAAGAAGATCCGCCCCGCCTTCACCTACGACAAGTCCCTCAGGGTCCTGTCGATGGCCCGCGAGGCGGAGCTCGTCACCAAGTCCAACCTCATCCTGGGCATGGGCGAGGAGGACCACGAGGTCGAGGAGGCGATCCGCGACCTGCACGAGGCCGGCTGCGACATCCTGACGATCACCCAGTACCTGCGCCCCTCCAAGCTGCACCACCCGATCGACCGGTGGGTCAAGCCGGAGGAGTTCGTCCACTGGAGCGAGCTCGCCGAGGACATCGGCTTCAAGGGCGTCATGGCGGGGCCGCTGGTGCGCTCGAGCTACCGCGCCGGTCGCCTCTACGCGACGGCCATGCGCAAGTGGGGCCGGGCCATCCCGGAGCACCTGTCGCACCTCGAGCAGGCCATCGACGAGCCGGCCCGCCAGGAGGCCTCCTCGCTCGTCGCGAAGTCCCGCGCCCAGGCCCTGCTCGACCAGCCCGCCACCGGCACCGACGGCTGAACCCCACCCCCTTCCCGAGGAACTAGACTCAACCCCCATGGCCAGCAAGAACGAGCAGCCCGAGAAGCCGAAGCGCGAGAACCCCTTCAAGCGCCTCCGCACCGTCTACACGACGATCAAGCAGATCGACCCGCAGATCGGTCTGTGGATGCTGCTCGCCTTCGTCGCGGTGCTGGCCGTGGGCGCCGTCATCGGCCTGGTCATGGGGCACGTCCTCGCCTCGCTGCTCGTCGCGCTCCCCTTCGCCGCGCTGGCCGCGATGATCATGATGTCCCGCCGGGGTGAGCGGGCGGCCTTCGCGCAGATGGAGGGCCAGCGCGGCGCCTCGATCGGTGGCCTGTCCGCCCTGCGGCGTGGCTGGTACTACGACCAGGAGCCGGTCGCGGCCGACGCGACCAAGCCGAGCGAGATCAACACCGCGGCCGTCGTCTTCCGGGCGCTCGGCCGGCCGGGCGTCGTGCTCCTCGGCGAGGGCCCCAAGCACCGCGTCGACCGACTCTTCGTCAAGGAGACCAAGAAGATCAACCGGGTCGCCCCGGGCGTCACGGTCCACACCTTCCGCGTCGGCTCGGGCGAGGGCGAGCTCGCCCCCCGCAAGATCCGGATGACGCTCACCAAGCTGCGCCCCGAGCTGTCCAAGGAGGAGATGGCCGTCGTCAACAAGCGGCTGAAGTCCCTCCCGGGCCTGCGCCAGGGCGTCCCCGCCGGGGTCGACCCCACGCGCGCGCGCATGGACCGCCGCGCCCTGCGCGGTCGCTGAGCCGACGTCCTCGTCAGGGGCGCGTGACCCGCGTGCCGGCGGCGAGGTCGTGCAGTCCCCGCCCGTCGTCCTTGAGCATGATGATCGCCGGGATGAAGAGGCACAGCAGCGCGGCCCGGACGGCGGAGCGAAGGGGGGTGACCCACTGCCCGTGCACCGGCACGACCCGCAGGCCGAGCAGGCGGTGGCCGAAGGTCGCGCCGCCGAGCGTCACGCCGAGCGTGTTGAGCACGAAGAGCAGACCGAGCGGCACGAAGGAGAAGCCCTCCGGGCTCAGCTCGACGACCCGGCCGACCAGGCCGTGGGTGATGACCAGGCAGGCGATCCAGTCCACGAGCAGGGCGAGGACGCGACGACCGAAGGGGGCGGCGCTCCCCCCTTCGTCCTGGGTGGGGACACGACGGCCGGCGCTGCTGCTCACCGGAGCAGCCTATGCGTCCCGTCGATGGACGCGACCACCGGCCGGGCCCGCCACTCGGTAGGCTCGATCTCAGTGCGTGGGACCACCGTCTCGTGTAACACCGGCGAAACATCCGGGTCATGGTCGGGAAACCGGCCCGGCCTACGGTGACGCCAACAAGTTGATGCGGCAGGTCAGAGTGGGCTGCCGCCCCACCCCAGGAGGATGGTTTGTTCAGCTCCCCTGACGAGGTTCTTGAGTTCATCAAGGCCGAGGACGTCAAGTTCGTCGACATCCGCTTCTGCGACCTGCCGGGCATCATGCAGCACTTCAACGTGCCGGCCGAGTCGATCGACGAGGACTTCTTCACCGAGGGCCAGATGTTCGACGGCTCCTCCATCCGCGGCTTCCAGGCCATCCACGAGTCCGACATGAAGCTCGTGCCGGACATCAAGACCGCGTACCTGGACCCCTTCCGCGACGAGAAGACGCTCATCGTCAACTTCTCGATCGTCGACCCCTTCACGGGCGAGCAGTACAGCCGTGACCCCCGCAACGTCGCGGCGAAGGCCGAGGCGTACCTGAAGTCGACCGGCATCGCCGACACCGCGTACTTCGGTGCCGAGGCCGAGTTCTACGTCTTCGACGACGTCCGCTTCGACACCCAGCCGCAGGGCTCCTACTACTTCCTCGACTCGATCGAGGCCAAGTGGAACTCCGGTCGGAAGGAGGAGGGCGGCAACAAGGGATACAAGACGGCCATGAAGGGCGGCTACTTCCCCGTGCCGCCGGTGGACCACTTCGCCGACCTGCGCGACCAGATCTGCCTGAGGATGAAGGACGTCGGTCTCGAGGTCGAGCGCAGCCACCACGAGGTCGGTTCCGCGGGGCAGCAGGAGATCAACTACAAGTTCAACACCCTGCTCCAGTCCGGCGACGACATCATGAAGTTCAAGTACGTCGTCAAGAGCACCGCCTGGCAGGCCGGCCACACCGCGACCTTCATGCCCAAGCCGATCTTCGGCGACAACGGGTCCGGCATGCACACCCACCAGAGCCTGTGGAAGGACGGCGAGCCGCTCTTCTACGACGAGCAGGGCTACGGCGGCCTGTCCGACCTCGCCCGCTGGTACATCGGTGGCCTGCTCAAGCACGCCCCGGCGCTGCTCGCCTTCACCAACCCGACGGCCAACAGCTACCACCGCCTGGTCCCGGGCTTCGAGGCCCCGATCAACCTCGTGTACTCCGCGCGCAACCGCTCGGCCTGCATCCGCATCCCGATCGCGGGCAACTCGCCGAAGGCCAAGCGCGTCGAGTTCCGCATCCCGGACCCCTCGAGCAACCCGTACCTGTGCTTCGCGGCCCAGCTGATGGCCGGCATCGACGGCATCAAGAACCGCATCGAGCCCCCGGAGCCGGTCGACAAGGACCTCTACGAGCTGCCGCCGGAGGAGCACGAGGCCATCGAGCAGGTCCCGACCTCTCTCCCCGAGGTCCTCAAGGCTCTCGAGGCCGACCACGAGTTCCTGCTCGAGGGCGACGTCTTCACCCAGGACCTCATCGACACCTGGATCACCTGGAAGTACGAGAACGAGGTGCTCCCGCTGCAGGTGCGCCCGCACCCGCACGAGTTCGAGATGTACTTCGACATCTGATCGTCAAACGCAGGCAACGATGAACCTCGTTGCACCCGTGCGAACGCGGACCTGGAGACGGGTCCGCGTTCGCGCTGTTTCCACGCAATGACGTCCTCTGGGTCAGCGGAAGGCGCCAACCCCAGTCAGCGCACGACCGATCGTCAGCTGGTGCACCTCGGAGGTGCCCTCGTAGGTCAGGACCGACTCGAGGTTGTTGGCGTGGCGCAGGACCGGGTACTCCAGGGTGATGCCGTTGGCTCCCAAGAGGGTTCGGCACTCACGGGCGATGGCGATGGCCTCGCGGACGTTGTTGAGCTTGCCCAGGCTCACCTGCTCCGGACGAATGTTCCCGGCGTCCTTGAGTCGCCCGAGCTGGATGGCCAGGAGCATGCCCTTGCCGTACTCGAGGCTCATGTCCGCCAGCTTGGTCTGGGTGATCTGGTAGCCGGCGAGCGGCTTGCCGAAGACCTGGCGATCAGCGACGTACGACAGCGCTGACTCGATGCAGTCACGCGCCGCCCCGACCGCACCGAACACGATGCCGAAGCGGGCCTCGTTGAGGCAGGACAGCGGGCCGGAGAGGCCGGCGGTCTTGGGGAGCATCGCCGAGCCCGGCAGCCGCACGTCCTCCAGGACGATCTCACCGGTGATGGAGGCGCGCAGGGACAGCTTCTGCTTGATCTCCGGAGCGGAGAAGCCCGGGGTGTCGGTCGGCACGACGAAGCCGCGGATACCGCGCGACCCCTCCTCCTCGTCGGTGTTGGCCCACACGACGGCGACGTCGGCGATCGGGGAATTGGTGATCCACATCTTCGTGCCGTTGAGGACCCAGTCGTCGCCATCGCGACGGGCTCGGGTGCGCATGCCTCCCGGGTCGGAGCCGAAGTCCGGCTCGGTCAGACCGAAGCAGCCGATGGCCTCCCCCTTCGCCATCCGCGGCAGCCACTCCTGCTTGTGGTCCTCACTGCCCCAGTGGTGGATGGCGAACATCGCCAGCGACCCCTGCACGGACACGAGGCTGCGCAGACCCGAGTCTGCCGCCTCCAGCTCTAGGCAGGCCAGACCGTAGGCGGTCGCGCTCATGCCGGCGCACCCATAGCCCTCGAGGTGCATGCCGAGGACGCCGAGCTCACCCAGTTCCTTGGCGAGCTCGCGGGCCGGCAGGCTCCCGGCCTCGAACCACTCGGCAAGGTTCGGGCGCAGCCGATCGGTGCAGTAGCGCGCCACCGTCTCCTGGATCGCGCGCTCCTCATCGGTCAGCAGCGTGTCGATCGCAAAGATCGAGGTCAGGGTCTGAGTCGCAGCCATGGGGTCCTCCGGGATAGTTAAACGAACAGTGTGAGGTTTAGCGGGAATGCTAACCTAACAGCGTTAGTCAACGCAATGAAAGGTGTGGTCGTGGCCCGTCCCAGCACCCCGATCCTCAGCCGGGAACGCATCCGCGACGCCGCGCTCGCCCTGATCGACGAGGACGGGCTGGCGCAGTTCTCCATGCGGCGCCTGGCCGCACGACTCGACGTCCAGGCGCCCTCGCTCTACAGCCACTACGCCAACCGGGACGCGGTCCTCGACGCCGTCGCCAACCTCCTCACCCAGCAGGTCGACACGAGCGGCTTCGCCGACGGCGACTGGCGAAGGGGGGTCGAGACCTGGGCACGCTCCTACCGGGCCTCCTTGGCAGCTCACCCCAATGCCGTTCCGCTCGTCGCCTCGGGGGCCGGTCGTCGCGACGACTTCCTCGCGATGTCCGAGCGCGTGCACAGCGGCCTCCTGGCCGCCGGATGGCCGGCCCGCATCGCCACCGAGATCTCCGGGTCGGTGAAGTACCTCGTCGTGGGGGCGGCCTCGACCACGTTCGCGAGCGGCTTCGCCGACGACGCGCAGGTCTACCTCGAGCGCTACCCCGCCCTCGCGCAGGCACACCGCCTACCCGAGCTCGCCGAGGAGATCGATGCCGAGAGCTTCGAGCTCGGCCTTGCGTGCCTCCTGGACGGGCTGGCGATCCGTTATGAGGACGTGGTCATGGGCGAGGGGCAGGCATGACCTCGACCAGCTACGCGGTCGTGGGCGGCGGGATCCTCGGCGTCGCCGTCGCCCGACGGATTCTCCAACTGCGTCCGGGAGCCGAGGTCACCGTCGTGGAGAAGGAGTCGGTGCTCGCCGCACACCAGACCGGCCACAACAGCGGTGTTGTCCATGCCGGCCTCTACTACGAGCCGGGCTCGCTCAAGGCACGACTCTGCCGTCGCGGCATCCACCTCCTCAAGGAGTTCTGCAGCGAGCACGACATCTCCTACGACGAGTGCGGCAAGGTCCTCGTCGCCCTCGACGACGTCGAACGCTCCCGACTCACCGCCATCAGGGAGAGGGCCTCGGCCAACGGTGTCCCCGACGTCCGTGAGTTGGATGCAGTCGAACTTCGCGAGATCGAGCCGCACGTGATGGGTGTGGCCGGCCTGCACTCCCCCCACACCGCGATCGTGGACTATGCAGCCGTAACCCGCGCGATGGCCGCAGACATCATGACGTCAGGCGGGACGGTCCGCACGTCGTTCGAGGTCATCGGCATCCACACCACCGGTGCTCAGACCGTCCTCACCGGAGCCGACGGCCAAGAGGTGCGTGCTGAGCAGATCGTGCTCTGCGCCGGTCTGCAGGCCGACCGCGTGGCACTTCTCGCCGGGGATGACGAGGACCCACGCATCGTCCCTTTCCGAGGGGAGTACTACCTGCTGCGACCGGAACGACGCGATCTCGTGCACGGTCTGGTCTACCCGGTCCCGGATCCTCGCTACCCCTTCCTCGGCGTGCACCTCACGCCGCGGATCGACGGCGAGGTCATGGTGGGCCCCAACGCCGTCCTCGCGCTGGCCCGCGAGGATGCCCGACGAACTCGCCCGCGCCGACGCCGACTGGCTCGCCCTCCGCGAACCAGCCGACGCAGCCGCCCGCTCAAAGGACCTCGTCGAAGCCCTCCGCCCCCACCTCCCGACAGACGGTCTGGTCATCCACGATCTCGGCTGCGGCTCGGGCTCGATGGTCCACTGGCTCGCACCCCAGCTGCCGGGCCACCAGCACTGGATCGGCTACGAGCGCGACGAGGACCTCCTGGCGCGTGCCGCCGCTGCTCCCCCACCGTTGTCCCTCGACGGCCATCAGGTCACCATCGAGACGCGCCTGCGCGACATCACTCGTCTCCCGGCTGAGGACCTCGACGGCGCCTCACTCATCACGGCGTCTGCGCTGCTGGACATGATGACGCGCGAGGAGATCGAGCGCATGGTCGCGAGCATCGCCACAGCCGGGCGCCCTGCCCTCATCACGCTGAGCGTCGTCGGGGTCGTGGACCTGATGCCCGCGCACCCCTATGACCAGCAGGTCGCCACGGCGTTCAATGAACACCAGACACGGGACACGAAGCAGGGCCAGCTGCTCGGACCGGATGGGGTGTATGTGGCGGCGAACGTGCTGAAGGACGCGGGCTGCACCATCCGGTTGGTCCCGACCGTGTGGCGTCTGGACGCGGGCACCGCTCCCCTGCTGCGGGCGTGGCTCGAGGGCTGGGTCGCGGCTGCGTGCGAGCAGTCGCCGTCCGTGCGGGTGGATGCCGCGGAATACGTGAACTGGCGTCTCCAGCAGTTGGCTGCCAGGCAGCTGACCGTCACCGTGCACCACCGCGATCTCCTCGCCCTGCCGTGGCCGTCCCCGCGACGCTGACGGTTAGAGGTTGACGACTGCCTGGGTAATGGTGGCGAGGGCGGCAACGCCGCCGAGTCCCAGCACGAATTGCTGGAGCCGTCGTCCGGAGACATTCCGTCCCCACTTCCGGCTGACGGCGAGGCCCAGCACTGCCGCGGGCACAAGGGCGAGGGACAGCAGCACATGCTGCTGGCTGCCGCGATCGAGGACCACCACTGCTGCCATGGACAGAGCGATACCGGCCAGCAGTGCAGTGCTGACGGTTGCCCGGAAGACTGCCGCTGGTTGACCTCGGTAGACCATGCTCACCGGCGGTCCGCCCAGCCCGGCGGCAGTCCCCATGATGCCCGACGCCAGACCCGCAGCCAGTCGATTCCGATCGGTCAGCGCAGGCGCCTCACGTACCCCGATCAGGACCGAGGCGAGCAGAGCGCACGCCACGACGATCCCCAGAACCTCCGGCCGCACGATCAGCAACAAGCCAGCACCGATCAGTGTCCCCGGTACCCGTCCCGCGACGATCAGGCCGCTCCCGCGCAGGTCGATGTGCGCCAGATCGGCGATCATGTTGCCCACGACCATGGGAAGGGTCAGGAGCAAGGGCACCGTGGGGATGGCCAAGGGCTCCACGACCGCCAGCAGGGGCACCACCGTGAAGGCCAACCCAAAACCAACCATCCCTTGGAAGGCGGCCCCGACGAAGGCCCCGACGACGAGCAGACCCCACACCGTGGGGTCCAGTGCGATCATTCGCTGCTCGCGATCAGGAAGCGTTCGAGGTACGCGCGCTCCTCATCGGTGACCGCGCGCGCCCGTCCGCTCTCGGCGTCCCGAGGGACCAGCACGACCGTCCCGCTGAAACACGTCTGATCACCTTGGATTCCGACATGCCTCAGGGTGTAGGACTTGTCGCCGATGCGGCTAACGGACATGCCCACCGACAGTGGAGTGCCGTACTCGACCGGTGCGGAGTAGTCGATGCTCATCGAGACCACCATCTTCGCTCGCAGAAAGTCCTCGTAGCCCGCGGCGACCGCGTCCCGCGCAAGCCACAGCATCCGGGCCTCAGCCATGAGCTCGACCACGACAGCGTGGTTCACATGGCTCAATGCATCCTGGTCACTCCACCGGACCGCCACCTCGACGACGTAGTGCTCCGCTGTCGGGACATCGAGGGGATCGAGGCGGCTGCGCGGCATGGGTGTCCTTTCCTTTCGTCGGTGCAGATCAGAGGAACGCGTTGACGCCGGTCTCGGCGCGACCGATGAGCAGCTTCTGGATCTGGGAGGTGCCTTCGTAGAGAGTCATGACCCGGGCGTCCCGCATGTACTTCTGCACGGGGTACTCGTCGACGTATCCGTACCCACCGAAGACCTGGATCGCCATGTTCGCCGCGTCGACCGCCTTCTCGGACGCGAAGAGCTTCGCCTTCGATGCCTCGATGCTGAAGGGCAGGCCGCGCTCGATGAGGTCTGCAGCACGCCACGAGAGCAATCGGGCGGCGTCCGCATCGAGCGAGATCTGGGCGATCATGTCCTGGATCATCTGGAACGACGCGAGCTGGCGGCCGAACTGCTTGCGTGTCGTCGAGTAGTCGACCACTGCCTCGAGGCAGCCTTGGATGATGCCGGTGCACCCGGCGCCGACGGAGACCCGACCCTTGTCCAAGGAGTTCATGGCGATCTTGAAGCCGCCTCCCTCCTGACCGACCATGGCGCTGTCGGGAACGCGCACGTCCTCGAAGGTCAGGGAGGAGGTCACCTGGCCTCGGAGTCCGAGCTTGCCGTGGATCTCCTCCCGGATGAATCCGGGCGTATCAGTCGGCACGAGGAACGCCGAGACGCCCTTGGGACCGGGGCCACCGGTGCGCGCGAAGACGATGCACACGTCCGCCCAGGAGCCGTTGGTGATGAAGATCTTGGACCCGTTGATGACCCAGTCGCTGCCGTTGCGCGTAGCGCGGGTCCGCAGGTTTCCCGCGTCGGAACCGGTGTCGGGTTCGGTCAGGCCGAAGCAGCCCAGCTTCTCGCCCGTGGCGATGCCGGGCAGCCACTCCTGCTTCTGGGCCTCCGTGCCGTGGTCGAGCACGATCTTGCCGAACAGACCCATGGAAACCGACACGATGCCGCGGACCGAGGAGTCGGCCCGCCCGAGCTCCTCCATCCCGATGCAGTAGGTGATGTAGTCCCCACCCAGGCCGCCGTACTCCTCCGGGATGGTGAGCCCGAAGAACCCGAGCTCCCCGAGCTTGGGGATGATCGCGGTATCCACGCGCTCGTCGCGGTCCCACTGGGCGCGATGGGGCACGACCTCGTTGTCGAGGAAGTCACGGGCGATCTTCTGGAATGCTTGCTGGTCCTCGCTGAGCGACAGATCCACCATGTCAGTCTCCTGCTGTCTCGTAGGTGTACCAGCCGCGGCCGGTCTTGCGTCCGAGGTGGCCGGCCTCCACGAGCTCGGTGACGCTGCGGCTGGGTCGGTCCGCGGGATCGCCGGTCTCCGCGTACCGCTCGGTCTTGCTGTGGTAGCCGATGTCGATGCCGGTGAGGTCCATCAGCTCGAAGGGCCCCATCGGGTAGCCGAGCGCCGTGCGGCAGGCGGCGTCGATCGCCTCGACCGAGGCGTAGCCGCCCTCGTGGAGACTGATGGCCTCGTCACGGACCGCGTTGAGGACCCGGTTGGCGACGAACCCGAAGATCTCCTTCTCGAGCACGATCGGCTGCTTGCCGAGCCCCTCGACGTACTCGACCGCGGTGGTCATCGTCGCGTCAGAGGTCTCCTGTCCGCGCACCACCTCGACGCCCTTCATCACCAGCGCGGGGTTGAAGAAGTGGATGTTGCAGAACCGGTCCGGTCGCCCCGATGCGTCCGCGAGCTTCGACGGGACGATCGAGGAGGAGTTTGAGGCCAGGACCGTGTGCTGCGGGCACACCCGACCGATCCGCGCGAAGAGGTCCCGCTTGACGCTGACCCGCTCGACGACCGCCTCGATGACCAGGTCCGCGTCGGCGACGGCACTCTCGAGGTCGCTCACGACACCGAGCCGGGCAAAGGCGGCGTCGACGTCCTCACGTGAGCGCCGCCCCTTGTCCACCTGCCGGTCCAGGCGGTGACGAAGGGAGGTGACGGCCCGGGCGGGAGCGTCCGGATCAAGGTCGTACAGCACGACGTCGTGCCCTGACAGTGCGCTGACCATGGCGATCTGTGAGCCCATCGCTCCCGATCCGATGATGGTGAGCCTCATCAGTGTCCTCCGAACTGCGCGACGCGCTTCTCGATGAAGGCCGTGGTGCCCTCGGCCTTGTCCTGGGTGGTGTAGAGCAGTGACTGTGCGAGCCGCTCGACGACCTGGCCGGTGGTGCGGTCCGCGTCGAGCCCTGAGCGGATGACGATCTTCGCCAGTCGCACGGCGAGAGGGCCCTTGGTCAGGATGGTCTCCGCGGTGCTACGTGCTTCGGCGAGCAGGTCCTCCGGCTCGACCACGCTCGTCACCAGACCGATGCGCAGGGCCTCGTCGGCGCCCACGAGCCGGCCGGTGAGTACGAGCTCGATGGCACGACCGACACCGACGAGACGACCGAGTCGCTGGGTACCGCCGGCCCCGGGAATGATGCCCAGCGTGGTCTCCGGCAGACCGAAGCGCGCCGAGGCCGAGGCGATGCGGATGTCGCACGACATCGCCAGCTCGCAACCACCGCCGAGGGCGAAGCCGTTGACCGCCGCGATGGTCGGCTTCTCGAACGACTCCAGCTCGTCGAACGTGCGCTGCATCTGCGATTCCAGACCGGTGTGGAGATTGTGTTTCACCAGCTGGCTGATGTCCGCACCGGCGACGAATGCCTTCTCTCCGGCACCGGTGAACACCACCGCCCCGACGCTGTCGTCGTCACGCGCGGCGGCCAGCACCCCACGCAGGTCTGCCAGGACAGCGCGGTTGAGTGCGTTGCGCACCTCGGGCCGGGAGATGGTGACCGTGGCGATGCCGTCGGCGATCTCGTAGTCGAGGGTCTCGAACTGCGCGCCGGTGCTCATGCTGCCTCCAGCAGGACCGAGAGTCCCTGCCCGACACCGACGCACAGCGTCGCCAGGGCCCGGTTGGCACCGCGGTCGTGCAGCTCCATGGCCGTGGTCAGAGCCAGACGGGCACCGGTTGCACCCAGAGGATGACCGAGGGCGATCGCGCCGCCGTTCGGGTTGACGTGGTCGGCGTCGTCGGGCAAGCCGAGCTGGCGGGTGACCGCCAACGACTGCGCGGCGAACGCCTCGTTGAGCTCGATCAGATCGATCCGCTCGGTCGTCAACCCGTGCCGAGCGAGCAGCTTGCGGGTGGCGGGGACGGGACCGATACCCATCGTCCGCGGCGGCACGCCAGAGGCTGCCGCACCCGTGACCCGCGCCAAGGGGATCAGCCCGTACCGACGTACCGCGTCGCCCGAGGCGACCAGCACGGCAGCTGCCCCGTCGTTGACGCCGGACGCATTGCCCGCGGTGATGCTCCCGCCGGCCACGATCGGCCGGAGGCCGGCCAACTTCTCCAGCGTCGTCTCGCGCGGGTGCTCGTCCGTGTCGATCACCACTGTGCCGCTGCGCGTCTCGTAGCTGACCGGGACGATCTCCCGCGCCAGCCGGCCATTGGCGATCGCCTTGGCAGTGCGCTCCTGGGAACGCAGGGCGAAGGCGTCCTGGTCCTCCCGGGAGATGCCGTGCTCGTCAGCGAGGTTCTGTGCCGTCTGCGGCATCGAGTCAGTGCCGTAGAGCGTTTCCATGCGCGGGTTGACGAATCGCCAACCGATGGTGGTGTCGTGTACCTCGGCCGAGCGGCCCCACGGGCTTGACGACTTGGGCATGACGAAGGGGGCCCGCGTCATGCTCTCCACTCCCCCGGCGATCATCAGGTCCGCATCACCGGCGCGGATCGCGCGTGCTGCGATGGCCACAGAGTCCAGTCCGGAGGCGCACAGCCGGTTGACCGTGCTCCCCGGGACGTCAACGGGGAGATCGGCCAGAAGGACCGCCATGCGGGCGACGTTGCGGTTGTCCTCGCCGGCCTGGTTGGCGCAACCGAGCACGACATCATCCAGGGCGTCCCAGTCGACGGACGGGTGCCGTCCCATCAGGTCTCGCAGCACGTGGGCCGCGAGATCATCCGCCCGTACTGGCGCCAAGGCACCACCGTAACGACCGATCGGTGTCCGGACACCGTCCACGAGATAGGCGTCAGTCATGTGACTTCTCCTTGGTCCTCGGGTCGGTTCACTTGCCGAGGATCGGCTCGTAGATGTCGCTGGTCTCGTTGATGATCTGCTTGAGCTCCTGACCGTCCTTGAACTCGTCCGGGACGAAACGCTCGCCGATCGTCTTGCTGACCTTCGGCTCCGCGCTCGCCTTGCCCAGTGCTTCCGTGAGCTCCGCGGCGATGTCCTCGGGGAGGCCGGCGGGAGCAGCCAGGCCGAAGACGGACCCTGAGTCGTCCAGGCCCTTGTAACCCAGCTCCTCGAGGGTGGGCGCGTCAGGCATTGCCTTGTCGCGCTCCGGGTTGCCGACGGCGAGCGCCTTGAACTTGCCGCTCTCGATGTTGCCGATGATGTCGTCGGACGAGTTGATCCACAGTGCGTCGACGTTTCCGCCCAGCTGAGCCGCGATCAGCTCGGCATTGCCGTCGAAGGGCACTACGCGCAGCTTGATGCCGTACTTGTCCTTCAGGCGGCGCAGCTCGACCGCCTGGGGCGTGGAGGCACCCGGAACGCCGACCGAGATGGAGTTGGGCTTCGCCTTCGCCTCCGCGAAGAAGTCCTCAGCGCTGTCCCAGCGTGCGTCAGCACTCGTCACGAGAGCGGTCGGCACCTCGGCCATCACGCCGAGCATGGTGAAGTCTTCTGGCGTGTAGGACACGTCGTTGACGAGCGGGGTGGAGACCAGGGTGCCGGTGGTGACCAGACCGAGCGTGTAACCGTCCGCATCCGCGGTCATGAGCTCCTGGGTGCCGACGGCACCGGAGCCGCCCGGCTTGTTCTCCACGACGACGTTGCCATCCAGGTGCTTGGAGAGGGCCTCGGCATAGGTGCGGGCAGTCAGGTCCGAGGGGCCACCCGCGTCATAGGGCGTGACCAGGCGAATCGTGTCGCTGGGGTACTGCTCGGCTGACTCGGTGGTGCTGGAACCAGCACTGCAGGCGGTCAGGGTGGCGACGGTGATACCCGCCGCGACGGTACGTAGGACGTGAAGTCGCTTCATGGTGTTCCTTTGCTTCATGGTTCGGTGGGTGGTGCAGATGCTTACATCGTCGGAGCGGACCGATCGGCCGTCCGAGGTGCCGGGATGGTCCTCACCTCCTCGGCGAACCGGAGCGGAGCCGCGGTGAGTTCACGAAGGCGGTCAGGGCTGAGGGACTCGACCATGGCGGTGACCACGAGGCCTGAGTCATCGATGTCGAGGACAGCCAGATCGGTATAGATCCGGCTGACGACGCGTGCGGCGGTCAGCGGGTAGCTGCACCTCTCGACGATCTTGGGGGTGCCCCCCTTCGTCCGGTGGGTCATCATCACGAAGAGCTGCTTTGCGCCGACCGAGAGATCCATCGCCCCGCCCACGGCGGGCGGCTTGGACATGTCACCGGTCGACCAGTTCGCCAGGTCACCGGCTGCGGAGACCTCGAAGGCGCCTAGCACGCTGATGTCGATGTGTCCGCCGCGCATCATCAGGAACGAGTCGGTGTGGTGGAAGTACGAGCCGCCGGGCAGGAGGGTCACCGGGCCCTTGGCGGCGTTGATGAGGTCGGTGTTGCCCTCACCGGGCGCGGGTGCCGGGCCCATGCCGAGCATGCCGTTCTCGCTGTGGAAGACGATCTCGCGGTCGTGCGGTACCTCGTTGCCCACGAGCACCGGTTGGCCGATGCCGAGGTTGACGTAGGCGCCGTCCGGGATGTCGCGTGCCACCTGGGCTGCGACCTGTGTGGGTGTCAGGTTCATGCCCGCTCCCCCACCTGGACCACCCGGTCGACGAAGATGCCGGGCGAGACAATGGCTTCGGGGTCGAGACTTCCCAGCGGGACGATCTCGCGCACCTCGACGACCGCGAGCTTCGCCGCGGTGAGCATCGTGGGACCGAAGTTGCGTGCGACGTTGTTGTAGATGATGTTTCCCCACCGATCTGCCCGAAGGCCCTGGACCAGTGCCACGTCTCCGGGCAGTGGCTTTTCGAAGACGTGTTGCCGCCCGTTGATGACCCGGACCTCCTTTCCATTGGCCAGCTCGCTGTCCGCGCCGGCCGGGGTGAAGAAGCCCCCCAGGCCGGCGCCCGCTGCTCGCATGCGTTCGCTCAACGTGCCCTGAGGGGTTACCTCGAGCTCGATGCGTCCGGCTTCCCAGTACTTCTCGAACCAGATCGAGCCGGCGGAGCGCGGATAGCTGCAGATGATCTTCGCGACGCGGGCTTCTCGGATGAGTGCGGCGATGTCGCCCTCGCCGGTGCCGGCGTTGTTGGTCACCAGCGTGAGGTCGGTGACGCCGAGGTCCAGCACGCCGTCGATCAGGGTCTTCGGGATCCCCGACTCGCCGAAACCGCCGATGAGCACGGTGTCGCCGTCCTTGATGCCGGTGACCGCTTCTTCGACGGTCGCCACGGTCTTATCGATCACGGCCGGCCCCCTCGAGCTCGTGGTCGCCGTCGACGCGCTCCGCGTCGCTCCCGTCGGGCAAGGTGTCGCCGTCGACGTGGGCGAAGGCCCGGTTGCGACGCTTGGACATCAGCGTGCCGACCACGATCACGAGGGCGATGGTCGCGAGGATCCCGCCGGAGATCGGTCTGGTGACGAAGATGCCGTAGTCACCACCGGACAGGATCAGCGACTGTCGGAACGCCCGCTCGAGGATCGGCCCGAGCACGAAGGCCAGGACGAACGGTCCTGGCTCGAAGCCGGTCTTCTTCATCAGCCAGCCCACGACACCGAAGCCGAGGACGACCCACATGTCGAAGATGTTGTTGTTGACCGAGTAGACGCCGGCCATCGTCACCATCAGCGCCAGTGCCGCCAGCATCCCGGCGCGGATGCGCAGCATCTGCACGAAGATCGTCACGAGTGGGACGTTGAGGATCAGCAGCATCAGGTTTCCGATGTACATCGAGGCGATGACACCCCAGAAGACGTCCGGACGCTCCTGGATCATCTGCGGTCCCGGGGTGATGCCCTGGATCAGCAGCGCTCCGTAGATCAGCGCGAGCACGACGTTGGCCGGCAGACCGAGCGTCAGCAGCGGGATGAAGGCCGCGGTCGACGAGGCGTTGTTGGCCGTCTCTGGACCGGCCACGCCCTCGATGGCCCCCTTGCCGAATCGGCTGGGGTCCTTTGCCCGTCGCTTCTCGACGGCGTAGGAGGTCAGCGAGGAGATCACGCCACCTCCGCCGGGAAGTACACCGAGGAAGAAGCCGAGCACCGAGCCGCGGCCGATGGCACCGGCCGAGTCCTTGATGTCCTGGCGCGAAGGGAGGACCTTGCGGACCGTGACCTTGACGGCCTGGACCTTCTCGTCCTGCTCCAGCGTGTGCAGCAGCTCGCCGACGCCGAAGAGGCCCATGGCCACGGCGACGAAGTCGAATCCCTCCATCAAGGACACCTGTCCGAAGCTGAACCTGGTGCCACCCGAGATCGGGTCGAGCCCGACGGTGGCGAGGAACAGTCCGAGTCCGGCGGCGAGCAAGCTCTTCGTCAGGGCGCCGCTGCCGAGGTAGGTGATGAGCAGGATGCCCAGCAGAGCCAGGGCGACGTACTCCGGCGGGCCGAAGGCGACCGCGATACCGGCCAGCAGGGGCGCGAGCAGGGTCAGCCCGATCACGGCGAGCGTGCCACCGACGAAGGATCCGATGGCCGCGATGCCCAGGGCGGCACCGGCCCTCCCTTGGCGCGCCATCTGGTAACCGTCGAAGGTGGTCACGACCGAGGCCGCTTCACCGGGAAGCCGCAGCAGGACGGAGGTGATCGTCCCGCCGTACATCGACCCGTAGTAGATACCCGCGAGCATGATCACCGCGGTGGTCGGCTCCAGCGTGTAGGTCAGCGGCAGCAGGAGCGCGATGGTGGCCGTGGGGCCGAGTCCTGGCAGCACCCCGATGATGGTGCCGATGAGCACCCCGAGGAAGACGTACAACAGGTTGACGGGGTCGAGGGCGACTGCGAACCCCTGACTGATGCCGTTGAGGACGTCCATGTCACAGCCCCCCGGCGATCGGTCCGGCGGGGAAGGGCACACCGAGCGCGACCACGAAGATCAGGTACAGGCACACAGCGGTAGCGAGGGCGATCGGGATGGCCAGACGCCACGGCTCTGCGGCGAAGAAGCGCAGGAGGAAGAGCATGAGGGCGGCTGCGGGCAGGACGAAGCCGACCAGACCGAAGGCCACGATGAACAGGGCCAGGGCCGCGACGCCCACCAGCAGGCGAAGGCTGCGCCTCGTCCATGCCTCGTAGTCACTCCGCTTGTCGATGAGGAGGAGCGTGCCCGCAGCCGCAGCGGTGAAGACGCAGATCATGAGCGGCCACAGGCCCGGGCCGACTCGCGTCGCGTCGCCGAGGCCGAGCTTCAGCGACTCCAGGGCGAAGTAGACCGAGAGGACCAGCAGGATCACGCCCGGCAATCGGTACATCTGTGAGTGCCACCGTGGTGCCGCGGCGGTGCGCAGACTGACGTCTTGCATGAGGGCTCCTTTGCCTTCTCTGGTCTGGTGATCTGGAACACTAGGGGAGGATTTAGGGATGCTGAAAGACCAATAATCGACGCTATTCATATGCTTCAGTGATGAATCGGAGCCGACTGACATGGAGCTCAAGCACCTACGGGCGTTCCTCATCGTGGCCGAGGAGCTGCACTTCAGCCGGGCGGCGGAGCGGCTGCACATGGCGCAGCCACCCCTGAGTCATCTGATCAAGCAGCTCGAGGCCGACCTCGGTTGCATGTTGTTCGAGCGCACGACGAGACGAGTTCGGCTGACCAGTGCGGGCGAGGTGTACCGCGAGCACGTCGAAGTCGCCCTGGCCGACCTCGATCGAGCGCGCGAGGCCGCTCTCATGGCTCTCGGCGGCGATCGCGGAAGGATCGTCGTGGGGCTGACCGGCATCACGACGGGCCTCCTGCTGCCGCAGCTCGCTCGGGCCTACCGGTTGCGCTACCCCAACGTCCAGCTGGACCTGCGACCGGAGCCCTTCAGCGGGGCGAACGAGGAGGCCCTCCTCGATCGCAGGATCGACGTGGCGTTCCTGCGGCACCGCGTATCGACCTCAGCGCTCACCGGCCGATTGATCGCGAAGGAGGCCCTCGTCGCAGCGGTGCCGGCGCACCATCCGCTGGCCCAGGCATCGAATATCTCGATCGCGGACCTCGCCGATGAGAACTTCGTCGCGTACCCACCAGGACAGGGCTCGAGCCTACGCGGAGTGTTCTTCAGCGCCTGCAGCGACGCCGGGTTCCGACCACGCATCATCCAGGAGGTGAAGGACACGCAGATGATGGCGTCGTTGGTGAGCGCCGAGGTGGGTGTGGCAGTGCTCCCCGACTCGGTGGCGCGCTTCAACATCGAAGGGGTGACCTTTCGCCCGCTGGCGGAGTCGGCCCACCATCTGCCGGTGTACCTCGCCTGGCGCTCCGAGGAGCCCTCCCCCGCCCTGCAGAGGCTCTTGGAGATGTCGGAAGAGATCTGGCCGGCTGATCCCGCTTGATCTGCGACTCGGGTACTGCGATCACCGGCCGCCGTCGATCGATATCGATCACGCTCGCGGCGCTTCTGGCCGCGGGATGGTCGACGAACCACTTCGCCGCCCTCCTACCCGTGCTTGCGGAGGTCGCGCACATCTCCAAGCCGGGTCTGGATGCGGCGTTCGGCCTCTACGCCCTCGGTCTGCTGCCGGGTCTGCTGCTCGGCGGAGGCCTGTCCGACCGCAGGGGTCGACGGCCGGTCGTGCTGACCGGGCTGATCCTGTGCGCCGCGGGCAACGTGGTCATGCTGCTCTGGCCGACGCTGGCCGGGGTGCTGATCGGCAGGCTCGTCGTCGGCGTGGGAGTCGGCCTAGTGGCCAGTGCGGGGACCGCGTGAGCGGCCGACCAGGACTGGACGAAGGGAGCCGCGCGGGCAGGGGTCGTGCTCACCACCGGGTTCGCGGCCGGCCCGCTGGCCTCCGGGCTGATCGCGCAGTTCACCCCCGGCCGGATCGGACTGGTCGTGGCCTTCGCCGTCCCCGCGCTCCTCACCGGCCTCTCGGCGCTGCTGTGCCTGCTCCCGGACCACGCCAGCGTCGTGGCGCCCGCCACGAAGCCTCATCCGGCGCGCGACGGCAGCTCCGCCCCCTTCGTCGAGGACCGGCGCATCGGCCCCGACCTCGCCGCCTCTCTGCCGATGGGGCTGTGGGTCTTCTCCTGCGTCGTCATCGCCATGATCGTGCTGACCGAGCGGATCGGTGGCCAGTACGGGGGGCCGATGCGCCGGCGGTGGCGGCCGTCCTGGCCCTGGGCACCGGGATCCTCGTCCAGCTCGGCACGCGCCCGCTCGCCGGCTGGCGACCGCTCGGGGTCGTCGGAGCGGCGCTGGCGGCCACCGCCTTCGTCATCTCCGGTGTGGCCGGTGGCCGGATGAGCATCGCGACCTTCGTCCTGTGCTCGCTCATCTTCGGGGCCGCGTACGGCCTGTGCCTCGGGCAGGGCCTGCGCGACGTCGACCGGCTCGCACCCCGCTCCACCCGGGGGCTGGTCATCGGCATCTTCTACGTCGTCACGTACACGGGCTTCGCCCTGCCCTTCGTCCTCAACACCTACGAGGACAGCATCGGCGCCTCGGCTCCGATGCTGGTGCTTGCGGGGCTCGCCGCGGCCAGCGCACTGGCTCGGCTCGTGCAGGTGCGGCGAGGCGACAACCGTCATTTTGAGGCTCTCCTGACGCTTCCGTGGGTGTTCTGGCGAGCCGTTGACG
>NZ_JBDIVG010000059.1:0-1275 GCF_039631275.1 Janibacter sp. LM | reverse complement strand
GAAGGACGGCGCTACCTCGGCCTCGACGTCCTGGCCCGCTGCCGCGTCAACATCGTCCCCGCCCTCGACCCCGAGATCGGAGGCGACAACCTGCCAGCCCTCACAGCCTGACCCCAACGAAGGAACACGCACCCGCTACACCACTACCCGGGACTTGACCGTGGACCGAGGGCCAACATCTTGCGTTCTGGGTTGGTGAACGGTGTGCACTACCTCGAGCTCGTCGAGCCGATCAAGCAACTCAAGCGCGACGGGCGCCTTCAGGAAGCACTCGAGCTCTGTCTCGCAGCCGCAGAGGCAGCTGAGGCGGCCCGTGAAGGCAGGGAACCCGCACCCTGGTACTCAGAGCAGGCAGCGATCATTCACCGAAAGCTCGGACAACGGGCAGAGGAGATCGCGGTGCTAACGAGGTGGCTTATTGCATGCCCTCCCGAACGCCGCGAAGGGAGCCGGATCCAAGCAAGGCTGGCCAAGATTGCTGCCGCGAAGTGAGAGGGCAAGGGCCTCCACAGCGAGCCACGTTCGTGGAGCATTAGTCGCTCAGACCTATCAGAAGTGTCGAGAAGCACCGAAGACTGCGTACGACACGCGACCTAGATGGCACGAATCAGGACTTCGCCATCCGGAGTAGAAAGTAGAGCCGAGCTCACAATGACGCCGTGACGGATGACTGCGAATGTTCGCGCGCCTTCCCGGGCCGGACCGGGCTCGAGATGAACTAGCCTCTGAGGGGCGAGATCGGGGTTAAGCCCGTTGGTGCGAAAGCCTTGGTCACCTTGGCAAGGACTCTCGGTTTGCCGTCGGTGAGCAGCAGCACGTCGTAGGGGTCGAACTGGTCACCCTGCTCCATGCCGGGCGTGCCTACGGGCATGGCTGGCACGCTCAAGCCACGGGCGCCCTTCGGTGGGTCGGCCAGGTACTCCAGGACGAAACGCGCTGGAACGTGGCCGACGAAGACGTCGCCGTCGGGGTTGAGCGCGGTGACGCCCAGTGAGCGCCCGGGCAGCCTTGCTCATGGGGCGAGATTGCTGGGCGATTCCCTGCCGTCGACCCGGGGATCTCACACCCCCGGAGGGTGGTAAGTCGCCCTACGTGTGTTGAACCGAGGTGCATGCTCGCTCTCGTATTGCGGTTGTCTCCAGCTGGATGGTGGCATGTTCGAAGGAAACGGGAAAGTGCTCCTTCACACACGAAATGATCTGCTCCAGAATCTGCGGTGCGTGGCCCGACTCGAAGCACTCGTCGTCGATTACGACGTGCGCGGAGATGACGGGT
>NZ_JBDIVG010000058.1:0-2355 GCF_039631275.1 Janibacter sp. LM | reverse complement strand
TCTGCTCCAGAATCTGCGGTGCGTGGCCCGACTCGAAGCACTCGTCGTCGATTACGACGTGCGCGGAGATGACGGGTAGGCCAGTGCCGATCGTGGAGGCGTGCAGGTCGTGGACCTCACGAACATGCTCCAGCTCAAGGACATGTGTCCGCACGGCGTCCAGGTCGACGTCCTTCGGGGTGAACTCCATCAGCACCCGCACGGTCTCGCGCAAGAGTTTGTAAGCGCGGGGGAGGATCAAGGCCGCGATGAACAGCCCGGCGATGGTGTCCGCCCGTTGGAACCCCGTGGTGGCGATCACGATGGCGGCCACGATCACCCCGAAGGAACCCAAGGCGTCGTTGAGCACTTCGAGGAATGCCGCGCGCATGTTGAAGTTCGCGTCGCGACTGGAGGACAGGACCACCATCGCGGCGATGTTCGCCGCGAGTCCGATGATGCCGAAGAGCAGCAGTTCCCTGGCTTGGACCTGCGTGGGCTCAACCAGTCGGCGGACCCCTTCGATGGCCGCGTAAGAACCCACCAGCAGCAGCAACACCGCTTGGCCTAGGGCAGCGACGATCTCGATTCGCGCGAAACCCCACGTGCGCTGGCTGCTGGGGGGCCGCAGCATCATGGTGGCCGCGATGACCGCGACCAGCAGGCCGGTGGAGTCCGATAGAGCGTGGGCGGTGTCCGTCAGCAGCGCCAGGCTGCCGGTGACGACGCTACCGATCGCCTGCGCGATGACGATGAACGAGGTGATGCCAAAAGCAATCAGAAGACGGTTGCGCAAGCCACTGCCCGCTTGCCCATTTGCCGGGCCGTGGTGGTGGTCGGATCCCATCAGACCTCCTCGGTCGCAAGTTGGTCGTGGTCACGGTGCTCGCGCAGGGACAACGACGCGCCCGACGCTGCCAGTAGCGCATCCGCGCTTTCGAACAGGTCAGACAGTCGGGACGGATCGGCCAACGAGATCCACGACGCCCGGCCCTCGGTCCGCACCCTCACCAGCCCACAGTCCCGCAGGCACGCCAAGTGCTTGCTCACCGTCGACTGAGCAAGGTGCATGTGGTCGACCAGGTCACGGACCCGATGCTCCCCACTGGAGAGGTGCTTCAGGAGCGCCAAGCGCGTGGGCTCGGCCAAGGCATGGAACAAGGCAGCGCAGGCGTCAGACACTTCCATCGCAGCCGGACCTTCAGGCTGGCTATTGATCGTCATGAAGCGATGCTACCGCCATGGAGCGATCAGTTGGCATCCGTTGCTCGACTGGCCCACAAGTCAGTCTTCAATGTATGGTCACTGAATGCTGAATAGTGCTGCTCGACTGGACGTGCTCAATCGATTGGGTAGGGCGATGGCGGACCCGACTCGAGCGCGGATCTTGGTGTCGTTGTTGCAGGACGCGAGCTATCCGGCGCAGTTGGCCCGCGATCTCGATCTGAGCCGCACGAATGTCTCGAATCATCTCGCGTGCCTGCGTGGCTGCGGGATCGTGATCACCGCGCCGGAAGGCCGTCGGACCCGTTACGAGATCGCCGATGCGCATCTGACTCGGGCGTTGGAGTCGTTGATGGACGTGGTTTTGGCGGTCGACGACGGGGTCCCCTGCATGGACGCGAACTGTGACGTGCCGTTGTGCTGCGGGACTACACCTGCGCTGGTTGCCGATGAGCAGAGGGTCTGACGATGAGTGATGTGTGCTGCGGAACGGACGAGCCCGTGACTGAGGATCTCGCGCCGTGGTGGCGTGATCAGGGCTTGGCACTGCCAGCCGCCGCTGGAGTGCTGTGGCTGACCGGACTGCTGCTGGAATTCGGCGGCGCCGAGGGCCTGAGCGTGCTGTCCTACGCGATCGGCTTGGCTGCGGGTGCCTGGACCTTTGCTCCGGCTGCCATCCGCCGCCTAGTCACGGGGCGTGGGCAGGGCCGGCTGGGTGTGGGCCTACTGATGACGATCGCCGGTACAGGCGCCGTCCTGCTAGGGCACCTGGGCGAGGCAGCAGCTCTGGCCTTTCTGTTCTCGATCGCCGAGGCGCTTGAGGACCGCGCCATGGACCGGGCCCGTCACGGGCTGCGGGCGTTGTTGTCCCTGATCCCGGAAACCGCTGTCGTTTCACGAGCGGGAACGGACGAGCGGATCCCCGCCGAGCAGGTCCGGCGGGGCGATGTCCTTCTCGTCGGCGCTGGCGACCGGGTCAGCACGGACGGCGTCGTCGAGGCGGGTCACTCGTGGATGGACACCTCGGCAATCACCGGCGAGTCGATCCCCGTCGAAGTCGCGCCTGGCGACGAGATCGCGGCCGGATCGGTCAACACCTCGGGCACGTTGCGCATCACAGCAGTCGCCGACGGGCGCGACAACTCCCTGACC
>NZ_JBDIVG010000057.1:0-3909 GCF_039631275.1 Janibacter sp. LM | reverse complement strand
TCGTCAACGGCGCGCGAAAACACCCACGGAAGCGTCAGGAGAGCCAGAAATCAGGTGTCTGCGACAGGCCGCGACCGGGGCGGTGTCTTGCTAATCTGAGGGTGTCCCTTCGGCTCCATGGACCTACAAATGCGGGTGAGCCGGGCGCATCAGCGCATACCGCCAACGTGTCGTTCGTCGTTAGAGGCGAGGCGCCACTCCACTCAGGTATCTCTGTTGGAGGGCGCCATGTGCACCAAGATCCCGTACGCCAACCGCTGGCTCGCGCGTCGCGTGTTGGAGAAACTGCAAGAGCAGGGACGGCCTGTTCAGTCGATCCATCCCTGCTTCTCGGGCCACCGAGGGGCATGGCACGTGACAAGTCAGAAGCAGCGGCAGTGGTGATCAGTGCCAGCTTGTCGGTCACCGGCGTCGGAGGGTTGCCTCGATGGCGGTCCGGTCGATACGCAGTTCCTCGGCGTCGCGGCGCACGGTCCATGGGCGTAATTCGGTCACCACGGGCGGGGCGCTGCGGAGGAGGACGAGAGCTGTGCCGAACGGCAGTGTCCGGATCGCCTCTGGTGGCATGACCGCCACACGGCGCATGGAGCGTTGGAGGGACCGAGAGCCGTAGTCCCCGACAGAGATGGTGTCGGTCCGTTCGTCGCGCTCGCCGATGAGGGCAGCGAGGTCCTGCAGGTCACGCGCGGCCGATGTCCCGCCCAGTACGACCTTCACGATCGACGCGTCCCAGATCGCGCCGGCCGCGTGGTCACCCCACTTGTCGCGTGCCTGCGAGAGGGACTGCAACACCGGCATCGTCGTGATGCCAGTTCCTCCGCCTTCAGCCATCAGGACCGGCATCGACGGCAGCGGTGACAAGTTGCCGATCTCATCCAGGGCCATCAGCAGTGGTGGATCGAGCCGGGCTCCGGGGGAGGCCGCAGCGAGGTGACGGGCCGTCTCGACGAGGTCCTCGATGAACGCCGCGACCAGTGACCAGGAGGCGCCGGCGCCAGCACCGGTCGCGAGCAAGTACAGCGTGCCGTTGCTGGTCAGGAAGCTCGCGGGGTCGAATTCTTCGCCGGCTGCTGGCGAGACCGCGTCGAGAACGCGCGGGTCGGCTAGACATGACAGCGCGAGGGAGACCCCCATCCAGATGGAGTCCCGGGTCCGCGGATCTGAGTGGATCATCGACTCGAGCGAGTCGGCCCAGCCAGGTGCGGCGTGTGGGTCGCTGCTCAAGATGGCTACTGCGTCCGCTGCTGCTGACGGCGAGAGCGTCCACGCGAACAACTCACCGGGGCTACGCCGGTCGAGTGCTGCGGCGTGGAGCAGGGACTGCAACGCCGTGCGGGTCTTGCCTTCCCAGAATCCGCCCGACTCGACCCCTCCCGTCGACAAGCCAGTCGCGGACGCGAGGCCCGTTGCTCGGATCATCGCGGTCAGGGGGTCTTCGCAGCCCCGCACCGGCGACCACCGCAACCCGGACGGGAGTCCGTCTGCCAGACGCTGGGGGTCGAAGACCGCGACGGGGCCACGTCGACTGCGGGCAGTGATCGTGGCCGCGATGTTGTCTGGCCGCGTTGCGGTGGTGATGACCGCGCCCGGCGCGTCGAGGATGGCGTTGATGACGACGTGCAGACCCTTGCCGGAGCGAGGCGGTCCCAGAAGAAGGATCGAGTCCTCGACCGAGGCCCACACCTCGGTGCCGCGAGCTCGCCCCAGGAGGTAGCCGATGTCCGGGGCGTCCGGCCGGTCAAGCGATGGTCGGAGAGTTCGGCCGCGCGCCAGGAGGGATTTCTTCGATGCCGTCACTCGAACGTCGCGGGACGTGGCAATGCCGGCGAGTCGGTGCGGGTCGCGTGTGGTGTGTTCGCGCCACCCGCTGACTCGTCGCCAGGCAACGAGCGCCGCACAGACGACACCAGCGACCATCAGGGCGACCACGAGCCAGTAGAGCCATGGGGACATGCCCGGCGTGCCCAGCGCCGTCCCCGGTTGCTCCGGGTCGGCGAGGATGCGTAAGCCTGCCGCCCAGCCGTACCTTGGCTGCTCGGCTCCGGTGGCCCAGGCGGTGACGGTCCCGGCGAGCCGAAGTGCCGCAGCAAGGCAGCCCAGGGCAGCGATTCCGACGAGCCCGAGGTTGACCAAGTCGTTGTCGACGGACTGCCCGCGTGGGTTCATGGCCCGATCACCCTGACGGTTCCTGAGGTCCGCCCCAGCAGTACGACGTTGCCTCGGTGCGCGGCCAGCAGCGCGGGAGGGAGGCGGCTCTCCAGCGGGTCGACTCCGTGCCGGTGACGTCCGAGAATGACGGCGATGGACACCTCCTCGTCGGGCAGGAATCCATCAGCGGTCTCTGTCGGAGCTTGGTCGGCTGCACGGTGCTCAGTGGGTCGTGGTCTTGGAGTCACGATGTCGGTGAAGGTGTTGCCGTCGGACTCGTGGACCTCGACACGGACGGGTGCGCCGAGGTCGTCGGCGATCGACTTCACGACGCTAGCGAGGTCGTCACGGGTCACACTGCCGTCCGCGGCATACGGCTCGCGGTCAAGGCGGACGCCAAGAAATCCAGTGTCATTGACGACCACCTCGACCAAGGGCATCACGACCGGCACCCTGAGAGTTCCGTGGTCGTCGCGCCGGTAGGGCGCCGTGGTGTTGAGCATGGTCAGTGCCCCAGAGCATCGACGTGAGTCCGAGCGGCCGGCGTGGCCTGTGTTGGTGCCCGATGGGCTGCAGGAGTGTCTCGCTCCAGCCCCGGAGGGTTCCCGTCACCGACCTTCGTGGTCGGGAGGTTGTCGAGGATGGTGAGCGACGCAGCTCGGACACGGTCGGCGGTTGCCTGGACGACCTCGACCGGTGACTTGCCGGGCACGTCGCTGGCCCAGGTCGAGACGTAAGGAACCGTGTAGCTCGTCGTGTCGAGCCCATGAGCAGCACCAACCATGAGCGCGACCGACTCGGCCTCGACCTCCGCGATTCCACGGTGCATCGCGGCGTCGACGTTGTCTGGCCCGTGGAGCATGACGTGACCGAGCTCGTGGGCAAGCGTCTTCACCTGCGCAGCGTCATCCATGTCCATCCGGACCGAGACCTCATTGGTGAGGTAGTCGGTCAGTCCGTTCGCGCCGCCGATCGAGCGAGCGTTGGAGACCAGCCGCAGCTCGAACCCGCGGGCAACGATCTGGTCTGCCAGCCCGTCCCACAGGCCGTCCGGCGCCTCACCTTCGAGCAGTTGCGGCCGCGGCGGCTCGGGGATCGGTTCGCCGTCGGTCTGGGAGATGTCCCAGACGTGGGCGGGCTTCAGGCCGATCATCCGAGAGCGGACCGTCTCACCCCCATGTGGCTTCTCACCGCGCCCGAGTCGCCGCCACGACTCCGGATTCTCCGGCGTCGCCGAGGCGAACCGGGCCGTCACCGGCGCGAGAATCGCGTACCCGCCCTGCCCCTTCATCACGTGACGGTTCAGGCTCAACCACTGCTTGAAACCAGCCACGTACGTCGGCACAGGCCCAGGCACCCGGCCCTCTGAACCGCACTGGGTCTGATGGAGGCTCGGGCTATTGGATTCCAACCAGGGTCTGGTCGGCCCGTTTCGTAGCGTAGAACGTCTCCTCGAACTCTGCTGGTGGGACGTCGTCGAGGTAGCCGTGCAGCCGCTCGTGGTTGTGCCAGTGGACCCAGGACAGGGTGGCGAGTTCGACGTCCTCGACGCTCTTCCACGGCCGTCCCTCGCGCGTGGGACCGCGGATCAACTCGGCCTTGTAGTAGCCGTTTACGGTCTCCGCCAGCGCGTTATCGTACGAATCCCCGACGGTGCCAATCGAGGGCACCGCACCGATCTCAGCCAGTCGTTCGCCATAGCGAATCGAGGTGAATTGGGCAGGTTCAACCAGTCGATGCAACACCGTGTTGTTGAAGGGA
>NZ_JBDIVG010000056.1:0-4152 GCF_039631275.1 Janibacter sp. LM | reverse complement strand
TCCCAGGCCGGAAATGACCCACGGATCAGTCAGGAGAGCCTGATTACGCTGATGAGGTCGGTGTTGCGTGGGACGAGTACCCACACCTCGCCGAACTCGTCGGCGAGTTGACCCGTGCCCGGGACTACGCCTTCGCGGGAGAGTTCGAGGTGGGACTGGACATGATTCTCGACGAACTCGAGCGGCGACTTGCCGCAGAAGAGGGAAGCGGGGCGCCAGCCGATGTTATCGGGGATGCTGGCCACCGGCGGGAGGACGAGCAGCTGGCCGGTCGCCCGCCCGGCGGTGAGCACACCCGTCATCGTCCGTGATGTGCTCCAGGGGCGGGGGAGGCTCGACTCCCGTCGCGAGAGCCTCGGGATCTCCGAGGCCGTGCTCGCGAGAAGGCTGCGGTCGATGGTCGATGCGGGGCTGCTGGAGCGGGTGGACTACCGGGACGGCGGCCGAACCCGGCAGGGGTACACCGCGGCCCGAGCAGCTGCGGAACTGCTCCCGATCCTCCAGCAGCTGGCGATCTGGGGCGAGCGCCACACGGCTGTGCCCGCGGGTGGTGACCACATGGCCCTGATCCATGAGGAGTGCGGACATGAGGCGACGCGGGGCGAGGCCTGCAGCTCCTGCGGCGAGCTGCTCGTTCCAGAGGCGATGACCTGGGTCAAGCCATGGAAGGGTGCGCGTGACGGGCTCGTCGGGCCGGGAGTGCTGGCGGTGCCGGTGGGGGGCTGGGCGCTCAGACTGCCTGATCAGGCCGACAGTGCCTCGGCTGCTGACGTGGACGGGCGGCCGATGAGGTCCTGCAGGTCGGTGCTCTCGGAGTACAGCGCACCGTTGGTGATGACGCCATCCATCCCGGCGACCATCGCGGCCGTGTCGGCAGGGAGGCCGAATCCCTCCAGTGTGGCCTGGTACTCCTCGACCGACTGGTCGACGTAGGTCACCTCGCTGCCGATGACCGCCGAGACGGCTGCGGCGATGTCCGGGTAGGTCACCGCGGGCGCGCCGGCCAGCTCGTAGACCTTCCCGGTGTGCCCCTCACCGGACACGACCACTGCGGCGGCCTCGGCGTAGTCACGGCGCGCCGCGCCGGAGACCTTCGCGGAGCCGGCGGCGCCGAAGAACTTCCCGGCTGCCTTCCCCGAGTCGATCGCCGAAGCGTAGTTCTCCCAGTACCACCCGTTGCGCAGTATGGCGTGCTCGATACCTGCGTTGGCGAGCAGCTCTTCGGTGCCCTGGTGCTCGGGGACGAGGGCGAGCTCGGAGGTGTCGAGGTTGAGCAGGCTGGTGTAGGCGATGAACCGCACGCCTGCGGCCTTGGCGGCATTGATGATGTTGGTGTGCTGGGCCAGGCGCTGACCCACCTCACTGCCCGAGACGAGCATCAGGCGGTCGACGCCCTCCAGTGCGGCGGTCAGGGCGGCCTCGTCCTCGTAGGACGCGATGCCCAGCCGTACCCCCTTCTCCACGAGCGGCGCAGCCTTGGACTCGCTGCGGACGACCGCCGTGATGTCACCGGGGGCGACGCCGCGGGTGAGGAGTGAATCGATGATGAGACTGCCGAGGTGGCCGGTTGCTCCGGTGACTGCGATCCGCATGAGGCGCCCTTCGTGTGGAGGTGATGCGCCAGACGTTAGTGCTAACTACTGGGAAGTGCCAAATCGTTGGTAAGTGCTGGGCGGGTATGCTGGAGTCATGGCACGTGCAGACCGCCCCGGACCTCCTGAGGGAGCGGGCGCCGACGTCTTCTCGCGCATGTGTGCCTCCCGCGAGCTGTTCCAGCACGTCACCGGACGGTGGGGGGCCCTCGTGCTCGTGGCGCTGAGGGACAACTGCACGGCGATGCGTTTCGGTGAGCTTCGTCGGCGCGTGGACGGCATCAGCGACCGGATGCTGTCGCATACCCTCACACAGCTCGAACGCGACGGGGTGGTGGCGCGGACGGTCCGCAGCGCCATCCCGCCCCACGTCGACTACACGCTCACGCCGTTGGGGCAGAAGATGTCCGACCCCCTATCGGCACTGATCGAGATCATCGAGGCCGAGCTCCCGAACGTGCTGGAAGCGCGCAGTGCCCATGGCGCCGGCAACTCCACCCGCGCATGACGCGCAGAGTGTGGCCCGGCGAGGAGGCTCTGGATGGGCCGTCGGTGGTGTTCGCCCCCACCCGCGGACTTCCGCCGAGTGGGTGAGGCTGCGTCGGGTCACTCCTCGCGGTTGACCCCGAAACCCGGCTCGGCGGCGTCGGCAGCCCGGTCCGCCTCCTGGACCGACAGCAGCGAGTTGCGGATCTCCTGGAGGAAGTCCCCGGTCGATCCCGGGTTCGACGGCAGGAAGAGCACGTTCGACCGGCCGTTGCGGGCGACCTCCCCCAAGGTGTCGAAGTACTGGGTCATCAGTAGCAACTGCTCGGCGGTGTCCTCGATGCCCACTCGCTTGAGCATCTCGTACTGCTCGGCGATACCGGTCGCGATGGCCTTCCGCTGCGCGGCGACACCCTCACCCTGCAGTCGTCGGGCATCGGCGTCGGCCTCGGCCTGGGTCACCCGCTTGATCTTGTCCGCCTCGGCCAACGACTGAGCGGCGACCCGGTCGCGTTGGGCAGCGTTGATCGAGTTCATCGAGTCGCGCACCTTCTGGTCGGGTGAGATGTCGGTGACCAGAGTGTTGACGATCTGGAACCCGTACCGGGCCATGGACTCCGACAGCCGGTTCTCCACGGCCGATGCGATGTCGTCCTTGGACTCGAAGGCGGTGTCCAAGGTCATCGTCGACAGCGATGACCTGACGGTGTCGAAGACGTAGGAACGGATCTGCTCCTCGGGGTTGTCCAGCTTGTAATAGGGCTCTCCTGACTGATCCGTGGGTCATTTCCGGCCTGGGAGGACGGGTCGGTGGCCGCCGAGGTTGAGCATGGCGAGGGCGATGAGGGCTTCGGGGGACTTGAAGCCGAAGGCGACGCGGGTGATGAGTCGGATCTTGGTGTTCACGGATTCGATGCGTCCGTTGGACAGTGGGGTTCCCCCCGAACCGTAGAGGCATCGACAATAGGGATTGCGATGTCAGAGAAGCGGAAGAAGTACGACCGGGAGTTCCGTGAGGGAGCTGTGCGGATCGTCGAAGAGACCAACAAGCCGATCGCGCAGGTAGCTCGGGATCTCGGTGTGAACGAGGGCACCTTGGGCAACTGGGTGAACCGTGCACGCGAGGCCGCCGAGGGTACTCGGGGGTTGTCGAAGGACGACGTCGAGGAGCTCAAGCGCCTGCGTGCCGAGGTCGCCGAGCTCCGGATGGAGCGTGATGTCCTCAAGCGATCCGTGGTCCTGTGGGTCAAGGAGGCGACGAAGTGAGCGTGGCACGCTTCATCGCCGACCAGAGGACCAACTACCGAGTGCCACACACGGTCGTCTGCGCCCTTCTCGGCGTCAGCATGGCGTGGTTCTACAAGTGGCTTGGCCGGGCCGAGGGCCCAGGCGCAGTCAACGGTCTGCACACGACGCGGGACCGGCGCCGCGACACGATCGACCGCGCCGTCCGGGTCGTGTTCGGCAAGGCCCGTGGCCTGCACGGCTCACCGCGGCTGGTTCACGACCTTCGTGACGCGGGCTGGACGGTGAGCGAGAAGACGGTCGCTGACTCGATGCGCCGACAAGGGCTGATTGCACGGCGGATCAAGCGCAGGAACGGACTGACCAGGCAGGACAAGACGGCCCCGAAGTTCCCCGATCTGCTCCGTCGTGACTTCACCGCGGACCGCCCGAACGCTCGCTGGGTGGGCGACATGACTGAGATCCCTACCGCTGCCGGAAAGTTGTACCTAGCGACCGTGATCGACCTGTACTCCCGGCGCCTGCTCGGCGCTGCCACGTCGTTGCACCCGAACGCCGAGCTCGCGTGCGCTGCGATCAAGATGGCCGTCGCGAGCCGCGGGGGCGTGGATGCGGTCAACGGCCCGAACTGGCGCGAGGACGAGGCCGAGCGGGTCATCTTTCACACCGACCGCGGCTCGACCTACACGGCGAACGCGTTGACCAAGCTGTGCCGGCAGCAGGGCATCCGTCAGTCGATGGGCCGGGTCGGGTCGTGCTTCGACAACGCCGCCGCCGAGGCGTTCTTTTCCGGCTCTCCTGACGCTTCCGTGGGTGTTCTGGCGAGCCG
>NZ_JBDIVG010000055.1:0-4214 GCF_039631275.1 Janibacter sp. LM | reverse complement strand
GTCCTCCCAGGCCGGAAATGACCCACGGATCAGTCAGGAGAGCCCGAATTCGCCACGCGCTCACATCACCAACCAACGCGCCCTCGAGGTATTCCGCGACCTCGGCATCGAAGATCAGGTGACCGGCTGGGCAACCCCTCAGTCCCAGATGGGCGAGCACGTCTTTGCCACGAGCCTCTCCGGTGAAGAGCTGGGACGCCTACGCACGTGGTACACCCACCCCCGCTTCCAGGCTGAGCACGATCTGGCCAGCCCCACAAGCATCTGCGACATACCGCAGCACCTCCTCGAACCCATCCTCGTGAACACCGCCTCCTCTCGCGGCAGCACCGTCCGGTTCAACACCGAGCTGCTGACGATCACCGACGCCGGCGACCACGTCGTTGCGCATGTCCGAGACCGGGTCACCGGTGGCGAGTACTCGATCCGAGCTCGCTACGCGATCGGGGCCGATGGAGGTAACTCCATCGTCGCTCAGCAGGCTGGTTTGCCGTTCGAGGGCGAGATGGGCGTGAGTAGCTCCATCAACGTCGACTTCGAGGCCGATCTGAGCCACCTCGTCAGTCACCGGCAGGGTGACATGTACTGGTTCATCCAGCCCGGAGTGGGCCACGACGGCAACGGTATCGGTGTCCTGCGCATGATCCGTCCATGGACGCGCTGGGTGGGGGTCTGGGGTTTCGAACCCTCCGATGGTCCGGCAGACCTGAGCGACGCCAACGGCGTACGTATCGCTCACAAGCTGATCGGGGACTCGTCCGTGCCTGTCCGGGTCGAGTCGATGTCCACGTGGGCGGTGAACAAAATGGTGGCCACCGACAACACCGCTGGACGCATCTTCTGCGTGGGGGATGCCGTTCACCGGCACTCCCCGATGAACGGACTCGGTTCCAACACCTCCGTCCAAGACAGCTTCAACCTGTGCTGGAAGCTCGCGCTCGTGCTGCGCGAGCAGGCCTCATCCGCGCTGCTGGAGACCTATCGGGATGAGCGGGTTCCAGTAGGTCGCCAAATCGTCGACCGGGCATCGCGGAGCAACGACCTCATGCCTCCACTCTTCATGGCGCTCCAGGTCCCACCGAACTGCGACGAGCAAACTCTCGAGACTGCTATCAAGCGGCTCGCCGAGCCGACGCCCGAGGGTCTGCAGCGCCGCCAAGAGTTCGACGCCGCCCTCGCCGGCACCCTGCTGTGCTTCAACGCCCACGGCATCGAGCTGAACCAGCACTACGACTCCGCAGCGGTTGTCACCGACGGCAGCGACGTCGAGATCCCTGAGCGTGACGAGGAGTTGCACTACTTTCCCTCCACGCGGCCCGGTCGGCACCTGCCGCACGCCTGGCTCACACGGGACCAACGTCGAGTGGCCTTGCTCGACCTGTGCGGTCGAGGACAGTTCACCCTGCTCACCGGAGTGGCTGGCGACGTCTGGCACGAGGCGGCCCGCACCGTCGCTGACGAGCTAGGTGTCGCCCTCACCATCCACGCCATCGGTCGTGGTTGCGAGCACCAGGACAGCTACGGCGACTTCGCTGCTGTCAGGGACATCGAGGACGACGGTGCGCTGCTCGTGCGCCCTGACCACATGATCGGGTGGCGGGCAGCCGACTCCTCCGGGGACGCGGCTGCTCGGTTGCGTGCCGCTCTGGGCGCGATCCTCGGGCGCGCGTAGTACTAGTCACGCCAGCCGGGATTGAAGACCCCGTCGAACTCTTTCTGGTCCAAGGACAGCACCCGCTGGACAACCCGATCGAGGTGCGCGACCATCTGCTCGCGTGCCTCGTCGGGTCGTCCCGCAGTGACCGCCGCGAGAATCTCCTCGTGGTCCTGCATGGAGGCGGCGAAATCCCACGTGTTGGTACCCGCGAAGTGCCGTAGCCGATGCAGCGGTAGTGGTAACAGTTGCCACTGGCGGGCGAGCAGCTTGTTGCCGCACCGGCGCACGATCCCACCGTGCACCAAGTCGTCGTGCTCGGTGAACGCCTCCGCCCCATGGTCCGGGTGGGGTCGCCTCATGTCGGCAACCACCTCGAAGAAGTAGTCGCGGTTGTCAGCCCGGTCGATGTGCGCGGCGACGAGCTCCGAGGCGAACCCCTCTAGCGCCATCCGCACCTCGAAGTAGTCATGGATGTCCTCACGACTGAGAACCCTCACGACGGCACCCCGGTTCGGGTAGAGGTCCAGGATCCCCTCCGCAGCCATCCGCTTGAGTACCTCACGAAGGGGGACTCTGCTCACCCGGTGACCGGTGGCAAGCCGCGACTCCGTCAGGCGTTCACCGGCGACGTAACGTCCCGCCGCGACCTCGGCGAAGATCTCCGCGTAGACCCGATCGGCCACCGATGGCGCCGGGGACGGGTCGACACCGGTGGAACCACCCTTCGGTGCACGGGACGCGGGCGGTGTACTCACGCAAACGAGGCTACCTGCACCGGACCGCAGTCGGCGTCCACCGCTGCGACGGGACAGCGCAGTCAGCCCGCTGCGCACTCGATGCACAGCCGGGCGGTGGGCCGGGCCTCGAGGCGGGCCGCGGCGATCGCTCGACCGCACCCTTCGCAGGCGCCGTACGTCCCGTGCCCGACCCGCTCGAGAGCCGCGTCGATCTCGCCGAGACGGGCCCGGGCCTGCTGGACCAGCGCATCCAGCTGCGAGCGCTCGAAGGCGATCGTCGCTCCCTCCGGGTCGTGCTCGTCGTCGGCATTGCTCCCTTCACTCGCCTCGACGAGGGCAGTGAAGTCCCCGGTGAGGGTCGCGAGGCGGGCGAGGGTCTCCCTTCGCTCGTCCTCGAGCAGGGGGCGTGGGTCGGTCATGCCGTCAGCGTGTCATCTTCTCGACCGCAGGAACGAGCACCTTCTCGACATCCGGCTTCATGGTGCGCGTGTACGTGTCGGTGACGTGCGAGGTCTGCCGGTAGATGAACACGCCGCCGATGACGGGGACGCAGGTCTTCTCCGGGCAGATGGCCTCCCGGAAGTCGATGATCCTGACGCTCGGCACCTTCTTGGCCGCGGCGCGGAACTCGTCGACGGAGCTGGACTCGACGCCCTCCTGCTTGTCGAAGGTGCACGCGGCGAGGTCGTCCATGTGCTCGGCGGCGCACTTGTAGACCTCGATGCCCGGACTCGGGTTGTCGAGGATCGCGAGCACCGGGATGCCGTGGTCGTCGAGCTCCTGCCACGACGCGGCGAGGGCGTCGGTCATCCCCTTGTGGGAGAGCGACTCGAGATCGTCGGGGTCCTCGAGGGCCTGGTCGATCCGGCTCGTCGTGAGGACGAGGTCCGGCTTCATGTCGAGGGCGATGTCCCTGACCTTGCTGTTCCAGTCGGCGCAGCTGGTGTAGATCTTCCCCTTCGCCAGCTGCACACCGGAGCTGAAGGCGCACGCCGACTTGGTGTACGACACCATCTTCCAGCCGTTCTCCTTGGCGAGCTCGTCGAGGACGGTCTGCCACTGGAGGATCTTCGAGTCGCCGACGACGAGGATCGTCTGCTTGCCGTCCGGGTCGCCGTACTCGCAGCGGATGGGCTCGGAGCTGTCCAGGCCGGCCTGGCACTCGTCCTCCTCGGCCATCGGCGCGAGGTCCTCGGTCACCCGGCTGATGTCGGGGACGAAGCCCTCCACGTCCTTGAGGCTCGCGACCGTCCCGGGGCGCGGCTGGCCGGCGGCGGGCTTCTCGTGCAGGACCGCCGCGCCCGGGGCGGCCGCGCCCCCGTCCGCGCCCGTCCCGCTCGAGGCCGGGACGGCCAGGACGAGGACGAGACCGGCGACGACGCCGATCGCCGAGAAGTTCGCGCCCATCGACAGGCTGAGCGGGTTGGAGACCGACAGCTTCGTGGAGAAGCGGATCGGGTTCTCGATGAAGCGGTAGGACAGGTACGCCGGGATGACGGAGAAGGCCGCCACGGCCAGTCCCCGCTTGAGGCTCAGCCCGTCCCAGTACGACTCCGCGGACACGAGCAGCGGCCAGTGCCAGAGGTAGAGCGAGTAGGAGAGCCCGCCGACCCACACCATGGGGCGAAGGGAGAGCACCGCGCCCGGTCCCATCGGGCTGCTGCTGAACCCGGAGACGATGACGGCGGCGGAGCCCAGGGTCGGCACGAGAGCGGCGTAGCCGGGCCACGCGGTCGCGGACGACAGGAGGAAGCCCCCGGCGACGACGGCGGCGAGGCCGACCCAGCCGAGCCCGGCGGGCTCTTCGCGGTTCGTGGTGA
>NZ_JBDIVG010000054.1:0-4851 GCF_039631275.1 Janibacter sp. LM | reverse complement strand
GGACGATGACGGTCACTGCGCTACACCACTATCGGGGACTCAACTCAGGACCTGGGGAATCTGCTCGGTGGAGGCGGTCAGTGGGTGTGCTGTTTCGAGGAGGTGGCACAGGCGCCGACGGGGGGCGTGAGAGGCCATGACCAGCCGGGTCGTGGCTCTGGTGTGCCGGGTGTGGTCGCCGACCCAGCCCAGCAGGCCGTCCGGGGTGTGCGGGATCGCCTCGACCCATGGCGCGAAGCGCGTGACGGCTTCCTCAAGGTCGGAGGAGATGAGGATGTCGGTTGCGGTGGTCAGCGCCCGGGATCGTGTGGGCATGTCCGCTGGTGGGAGCAGGACCCACCGGGGCGCCCGCGGCTGTGCATGGGTGGTGGCGTGGACGTGCGCTGACCAGTCGGGCAGCAGGGCGGGGCGGGTGGTGGCGGTGGCGATGTGCAGCAGCAGGGCGGTCAGGCCGTGGACGTCCTGAACGAACTGGCAGGACGTCGCGTTGTCGCCGAAGACGCCGGGTGCTCGCACCGCCAGGACCTGGGCCTGGGTCCGTGCTTGCCGGTCGACGCAGCCAGAGTCTGCCGCCTCCACGGCGATTGCGGTGAGGTCGGTCTGGCAGTAGTGGCCCCGCCGGCCCAGGGCATTCCCACAGAACGCCTTGGCACCGATCGGGCGCAGGAGGGTGGATCTGGTGGCGCGGAAGGGTCGCTGACAGCCCGGGCAGGTCGAGAGCAGGTAGGAGCCGTGGCGGAGACAGACGGTGGTGGTCGTTAGGCGCCAGGAGATGTCCCAGGTTCCGGTCTCGGCGAGGCAGCGGGGGCAGACCTGGGTTCCCTGGCCGGGTGCCCAGCCTCGGGCGGCAACGGTGCGGTAGCTGGCTTGGTGATGCGGGTCCAGACCGGACAGGTCGATAAGCGTCCCGTCGACGGCGGCGAGCGTTGCGGCGGTCAACGACGCCGTGGACTGGCCGGTGAGTCCTGAGAGGACCTCGAGGGTGCGGGGTGTGGGGCGCAGCAGCAGGTAGCGGGTGGTATCGGTGGCGTCGGTGACGGCGCGCATGACCGTGGCCGGCGGGATGTGGTTGGCGTCGGCGGCGTGCTCGAGGTAGCAGTCCAAGGCTTGTCCGGCGTGCAGGGTCGGGCGCGTCGGCAAGACAGTCAGGCTGCAGCTGGGGTCAGGAGACATGACGCTCACCGTGCTCATGGACCGGTCGCGCGAGGGACCCGTCGAGGACGGTCGTTGCTCTGACTTGCAGGTACTGCTGCCACCACTCGCGTAGGAGCATCCGGCCTTCGGGGTTCAGGTCATGGTCAAAGGCCAGCAGTATGGAAGGGGCCATGTGGGCATGTGGTCCACCAGCAGGCCGTCCGAGAGTTGCATCAAGCCAGACCCACGCGGCCGCGACGCTCCCGGCGTCGGGCGTGTGCGCAGCAGCTGCGGGCAAGTCCTCGACGACGCCACGTGGAATCGACCGGACGTGGCGCAGGGCTTGGCGACGCTCCGCCAGAAGCGGCAGCCCTTCGTTGCGGAGGAAGGCCAGATAGGTCGCCAGGCGGCGATAGGTGTCCACGTCCTCTGTGAGGTCCTCGGCGAGCCGGGCCACGCGCGAGCTGATGGTGGCTGCGTGCAGTCTGTGGATGTCGGGGATGGAGAGGTAGTTCTCCCGGGCGCGGCCGACCAGTGCCGTCAGGGCTACGGCCTCGGCGGTGCGGATCGTGCGGGCCGCTTCGGGCAGAACGATGGGGTCGTCTCTGCGGCGCATCATGGTAGGGATGTGCACGACCTGGACACCGTGGTCCACGATCAGGGCGAGCGTGGCGTCGCACCCGGTGACGGCATCGGGCCATCGCGGCACCAGATCCAGGGAGGGCAACCACGGGTCGCCCATGATGGCGATCTGGTCGGCGAGGTCACGGGTCGCGGCCTCGGTGGCGGATGCGGTCCAGGTCAACGCCAAGGTCGTCGCTGTGACGTACGGGGGCCTGGCCACGACCCGGCCCGGTTGCAGCCCCCAGCGCAGGAAATCCACCACGGACTCACGCCAATGTGTGGACTCGCCGGGCAGGCGTGGTGGCCAGTTGGTCCACAGCGCATGCTCAAGACCTGCCATCAATGACTCGACCCTGGTGAACCGGTCTCGGGCACGATGGGAGTCGGCAGCAGCGGAAAGAGCCACCTGCACTTCGCGGTGGACAGCCTCCAGATCGGGTCCCGCATGGCTGGGGTGCGGGAAGTAGGCGTCGCGTAGGAAGCATCCGCAGTTGGGGCACAGCACGACGATGTTCAGCCGTGCGGCCACGGTCGCGACCTGGCATTGGGGGCAAGTGGCGGGTTGACCTGCATACCGGCGGCCGGTGCGGGCTCGTTCCGGCGCTGCGCTCGGGTAGGCGCCACGCAGGGTCGCTGTCCTCAACGTATCCACGGTCGTGGCGGTCAGTGTCGTGACACGGTGCAGAAGGTCTCTCGGGGGGTCTTCCCACACCCGTGAGTGGGCCTGCAGTCCGGTCAGCTCGTGGACGGTGGTGTGGTTCGCGATGGCGGCGCGGGCCATGAAGGCGGCGAGGTCCTCGCCCGGTTGCAGGTGTGGACGCGCTGGCAGCGGAGGCTGCGCAGGCCCGGTCATGCCGAGGCTCCTGATCTTGGGTCAGCCGTAGCCGAAGGGGCACTGCCCGGGACGGTGGCTCGTGGCCGCGCAGCGTGTGCGTTTCGTCGTTCGGCTCGTGCGGCGAGAGTGACGCCCGTGAGGTGCTTCTCGGTGATGGCCCAGGTTCCGTCCTCGATGGCAGCAGTCGTAGCGTCGCGCAATAGCTGGAGCAGGTCGCGGTGGTAGCCGGCGCTGCGTTCGAGCCAGAGGTGTGGCAGTTGGTTCCAGATGTGCTCGGGTTGACCTGCCGGTAGGTAGGGCTGGGCGTGCGTCGCACACTCGCGCAGGAACTGTCGGAAGGCCAGCCGGTCGGCCTTGGTGGTGCCGGTGTAGGGCGCGACGGGGACCTCGTAGGCCCGGTCGGTCACCTGCGGGTCGTCCATAACCGGGTGGGTGTGCAGGTTCGCGCCAGCGAGGATGACGGTGGCACCAAGCTCGCCGACGGCGGTGACCACGGCCTTGAGGTGGTCCAGCGCCTCCCGACCCAGCTTCAGGGAGGTCTTCAGCAGGTGCAGGTCATCAACGATCAGCAGGCGCACCCCGTGACGTTCCAGCAGGTCGAGGTAGCGCACGCGCTTCTCGACACCGGGCGGGTAACCCAGGGCCTGGACGATCTGGGCGTTGAATTTCGCCACCGTTGTGCCGGCCGCCAGAGACAGGAAGAGCACGGGGACGTGATCAACCTCGAGCCTCTCGACCCTGCGGCCGGTGACGGAACGGGCCGTGTTCACGGGACGAGCATGCGGGTCGGTGTGCGGGGCAACTAAGCGCCGATGCGCGTCGAAGGCCACCTGGTAGAGCATCGTGGACTTCCCCAGGACGTTGTCGCCGGTCACGATCGCCACGTCCTTGGTGCCGGTCAGCGACTGCGCGTTTCCCTCGATCAGGGCGGTCAGGCGTTGTCGGATGCCGCGGTCGCGTTCGGAGTCGAAGTAGTGGCCGGCCAAGTACCGGCGTACCTCGGCGGCGCGGGCACGTCGCTCCTGGTGGGACATGCCGGTCGCGTCCTGGGTGGTGATCGGCGGTGGCGGCCCGATTGCTGGGGTGAAGGCCAAGGAGTGCAGCAGTTCGGCTTTCATTCCTGGTCCTCCAAGTCAGACCAGTCGGCAGCGTCGGTCTCCCAAGGCGCCCGGGCCGTCTTCGCCGGCGGAATGGGTCGCGACCGCCGGCGTGGCGCCCCGCCGGTCGATGGCGTGCGGCCGCCGGCGGCGGAGGCGGCCTCACTGTGGTCGTGCTTGGACTGACCGGAGCGCATGGCGGCGGCGGTGAGCATGTTGCCGTGCCAGTCCGCCAACTCGGGATCCCCCCGCAGCCGGTCGTATCCGTCGGTGGCGTTCAGGGTGGTCAAGACCTCTTCCTCGATCCCGTCGCGGGACAGGTCCCGGTAGGCGCCGCGCTTCTTCATCAGGCCTTTGGCGTGACGCAAGGTCACCTCGGTCATCGGCGCCCGCAGTTCGTGCTCACGGCGCCAGGGCACCCGGATGATCGCCCCGGAGTCGGGGTGACGCAGCCAGTACGCCGAGACATCTCGCGGGTCGTAGTAGAACGGTGCCGCCTTCGGCCCCGCCCGGTGGCGCTGATCCCCGGTGTGCCCGGCCTGGTCGGGCGAGCGGAAGGTCCAGTCCCGCACGTTGCGGAACTCATCCAGCTGCTGGCAGTCGTAGTACAGGTCGTCGAACTCGACGCCGTTGGCGCCGATCTGCCCCCACCGGATCGGCATCGCGTCGTAGATCAGATCGGCGCGCTGCAGCACGTGGATACGTCCCTGGGCCGCCATCAGCGAGTCGTAGACGTCGAGCGGGCTCAGCCGCATCCCGGCATCCTCCGCCGTGACCTGCTGGTCGACGACGATCAGGCTGCTGTGCGGGCTGCGGTGGTAAGTGGTGGCGATCCACTCCCGGATGTGCCGCTCCAGCTCCCGGGGCGTCAGCGCCGGGGCACCGCCGTGGAAGACCGGCTGACCATCCTTGTTCATCGTGATCCGCCCGACCTCCGAGCCCCGCTCGGAGACGTTGTGGCCCTTGTACCCCGGCGCGGCCTGGAAGCAGGCCTGCAAGATCTCCCAGAAGCGTTCCATGACCGCGTTGTCGGTCGGGTGCGCGCCACGAGAGAGCAGCAGGTTGATCCCGTACTGGCGACACAACGCCCGGAAGTGGGTGCTCGTGAAGATGCTGCGAGCCTGTCAAGTTGTCTGTGTAAGCGATCTGGATCTCGTCGGT
>NZ_JBDIVG010000053.1:0-5362 GCF_039631275.1 Janibacter sp. LM | reverse complement strand
TTTTTTCCTTTGGTTGACAAGAGATTCAAACAGCGATTGCGCTGGTTGTTCTTGCTCAGTCATGGTTCAGCCCTTTGTTGGGTTATGGATTGCTCCCTTTGAGCCTTTTGGGTTCGGGGGGTGTTGATCATCAACGGAGAGTTTGATCCTGGCTCAGGACGAACGCTGGCGGCGTGCTTAACACATGCAAGTCGAACGGTGAAGCTTGGAGCTTGCTTCGAGTGGATCAGTGGCGAACGGGTGAGTAACACGTGAGCAACCTGCCCCAGACTCTGGAATAAGCGCTGGAAACGGCGTCTAATACTGGATATGTGACGGACCTGCATGGGTACCGTCTGGAAAGTTTTTCGGTTTGGGATGGGCTCGCGGCCTATCAGCTTGTTGGTGAGGTAATGGCTCACCAAGGCGACGACGGGTAGCCGGCCTGAGAGGGCGACCGGCCACACTGGGACTGAGACACGGCCCAGACTCCTACGGGAGGCAGCAGTGGGGAATATTGCACAATGGGCGAAAGCCTGATGCAGCGACGCCGCGTGAGGGATGACGGCCTTCGGGTTGTAAACCTCTTTCAGCAGGGAAGAAGCGAAAGTGACGGTACCTGCAGAAGAAGCACCGGCTAACTACGTGCCAGCAGCCGCGGTAATACGTAGGGTGCGAGCGTTGTCCGGAATTATTGGGCGTAAAGAGCTTGTAGGCGGTTTGTCGCGTCTGCTGTGAAAATCCGGGGCTCAACCCCGGACTTGCAGTGGGTACGGGCAGACTAGAGTGTGGTAGGGGAGACTGGAATTCCTGGTGTAGCGGTGAAATGCGCAGATATCAGGAGGAACACCGATGGCGAAGGCAGGTCTCTGGGCCACTACTGACGCTGAGAAGCGAAAGCATGGGGAGCGAACAGGATTAGATACCCTGGTAGTCCATGCCGTAAACGTTGGGCGCTAGGTGTGGGACTCATTCCACGAGTTCCGTGCCGCAGCTAACGCATTAAGCGCCCCGCCTGGGGAGTACGGCCGCAAGGCTAAAACTCAAAGGAATTGACGGGGGCCCGCACAAGCGGCGGAGCATGCGGATTAATTCGATGCAACGCGAAGAACCTTACCAAGGCTTGACATATACCGGAAACTTCCAGAGATGGTTGCCCCCTTTGGGTCGGTATACAGGTGGTGCATGGTTGTCGTCAGCTCGTGTCGTGAGATGTTGGGTTAAGTCCCGCAACGAGCGCAACCCTCGTTCTATGTTGCCAGCACGTAATGGTGGGGACTCATGGAAGACTGCCGGGGTCAACTCGGAGGAAGGTGGGGATGACGTCAAATCATCATGCCCCTTATGTCTTGGGCTTCACGCATGCTACAATGGCCGGTACAAAGGGCTGCGATACCGCAAGGTGGAGCGAATCCCAAAAAACCGGTCTCAGTTCGGATTGGGGTCTGCAACTCGACCCCATGAAGTCGGAGTCGCTAGTAATCGCAGATCAGCAACGCTGCGGTGAATACGTTCCCGGGCCTTGTACACACCGCCCGTCAAGTCACGAAAGTCGGTAACACCCGAAGCCGGTGGCCCAACCCTTGTGGGGGGAGCCGTCGAAGGTGGGACTGGCGATTGGGACTAAGTCGTAACAAGGTAGCCGTACCGGAAGGTGCGGCTGGATCACCTCCTTTCTAAGGAGCACTGGCCTGGTCCATCTGTGATGGGCTGGGTTCATGTAGAGCTTGGTTTGTCGGCGTATGTCCGGCACCGAGTGCTCTGGGTGGAACATCGATTATTTGACGCTCGTGGCTCGTGCTGGTGAGTACCTGCGCTCCTTTGGGGGGTGTGGTGGAAAGCTGGTGCTGGGTGGCGGGTGTCTGGCACGTTGTTGGGTCCTGAGGGTTCACGCGAGTGAAGCTTCGGGCCGGCTCTCCTTCTGAGGGGGGTTGGTTGTGGGCCTCGCCTGGTGGCGTACCGCATCGCGTTTGCGTGGTGTTGGCGTCACGGTTTGGTGGGGTGCCGCCCGTATGTTGAGAACTACACAGTGGACGCGAGCATCTTTGTGGCTCAAGTTTTTAAGGGCGCACGGTGGATGCCTTGGTACCAGGAACCGAAGAAGGACGTAGGAATCTGCGATAAGCCTCGGGGAGTCGATAACCAGACTTTGATCCGAGGATTTCCGAATGGGGAAACCCGGCTGGAGGCAAGTCCAGTCACTCCCGGCTGAATATATAGGCCGGGTAGAGGGAACGCGGGGAAGTGAAACATCTCAGTACCCGCAGGAAGAGAAAACAATAGTGATTCCGTGAGTAGTGGCGAGCGAAAGCGGATGAGGCCAAACCGGTCATGTGTGATAGCTGTCAGGCGTTGCATGTCCGGGGTTGTGGGAGCTTTTGCTCGGAGCTGACACTTCGGGGTGGAGTAAGAAATCCATGTCATAGTCGAAGGGTCTTGAATGGCCCGGCACAGAGGGTGCGACCCCCGTAGACGAAATGTCGTGGACTCCATGGAGAGATTTCCCAAGTAGCACGGGGCCCGAGAAATCCCGTGTGAATCTGGCGGGACCACCCGCTAAGCCTAAATATTCCCTGGTGACCGATAGCGGACAAGTACCGTGAGGGAAAGGTGAAAAGTACCCCGGGAGGGGAGTGAAATAGATCCTGAAACCGTGCGCTTACAATCCGTCGGAGCCTCCTTGTGGGGTGACGGCGTGCCTTTTGAAGAATGAGCCTGCGAGTTAGTGCTCAGTGGCGAGGTTAACCCGTGTGGGGAAGCCGTAGCGAAAGCGAGTCCGAACAGGGCGTTTTAGTCGCTGGGTCTAGACCCGAAGCGGAGTGATCTACCCATGGCCAGGTTGAAGCGACGGTAAGACGTCGTGGAGGACCGAACCCACTTAGGTTGAAAACTGAGGGGATGAGCTGTGGGTAGGGGTGAAAGGCCAATCAAACTCCGTGATAGCTGGTTCTCCCCGAAATGCATTTAGGTGCAGCGTCACGTGTTTCTTACCGGAGGTAGAGCTACTGGATAGCTAATGGGCCTCACCAGGTTACTGACGTTAGCCAAACTCCGAATGCCGGTAAGTGAGAGCGTGGCAGTGAGACTGCGGGGGATAAGCTCCGTAGTCGAGAGGGAAACAGCCCAGATCACCAGCTAAGGTCCCTAAGCGTGTGCTAAGTGGAAAAGGATGTGGAGTTGCCGTGACAACCAGGAGGTTGGCTTAGAAGCAGCCACCCTTTAAAGAGTGCGTAATAGCTCACTGGTCAAGTGATTCCGCGCCGACAATGTAGCGGGGCTCAAGCACACCACCGAAGCTGTGGCATTGACACACTGCTCGGCACCTTTGGTGTCCAGGCGTGTTGATGGGTAGGGGAGCGTCGTGTGGCGAGCGAAGCGGCGGAGTGATCCAGCCGTGGATGCCACACGAGTGAGAATGCAGGCATGAGTAGCGAAAGACGGGTGAGAAACCCGTCCGCCGAATATCCAAGGGTTCCAGGGTCAAGCTAATCTGCCCTGGGTAAGTCGGGACCTAAGGCGAGGCCGACAGGCGTAGTCGATGGACATCCGGTTGATATTCCGGAACCGGCGAAGAACCGCCCATGATGAATCCAGTGATGCTAAACGCCTGAAGCTCACCGTAGATGCCCTTCGGGGTGTCGTTGGTGGGTGGAACGTGTGACCCTATCTGGTAGTAGTCAAGCAATGGGGAGACGCAGGAAGGTAGCCTCCGCGTGGCGATGGTTGTCCACGTCCAAGGGTGTAGGGAGTCAGGTAGGCAAATCCGCCTGGCACATATCCTGAGACCTGATAGTGACCGCCTCTGGCGGGAAGCAGGGTGATCCTATGCTGCCGAGAAAATCCTCTAGCGAGGTTCTAGCCGCCCGTACCCCAAACCGACTCAGGTGGATAAGTAGAGAATACTAAGGCGATCGAGTGAATCGTGGTTAAGGAATTCGGCAAAATGCCCCCGTAACTTCGGGAGAAGGGGGGCCCGGATTCTGAAGCCCCTTGCGGGCTAGGAAGATGGGCCGCAGAGACCAGGGAGAAGCGACTGTTTACTAAAAACACAGGTCCGTGCGAAGTCGCAAGACGATGTATACGGACTGACGCCTGCCCGGTGCTGGAAGGTTAAGAGGACCGGTTAGCCCCTTGTGGGCGAAGCTGAGAATTTAAGCCCCAGTAAACGGCGGTGGTAACTATAACCATCCTAAGGTAGCGAAATTCCTTGTCGGGTAAGTTCCGACCTGCACGAATGGCGTAACGACTTCTCCACTGTCTCAACCGCGAACTCGGCGAAATTGCATTACGAGTAAAGATGCTCGTTACGCGCAGCAGGACGGAAAGACCCCGGGACCTTCACTATAGCTTGGTATTGGTGATCGGGACGGCTTGTGTAGGATAGGTGGGAGACTGTGAAGCATGCACGCCAGTGTGTGTGGAGTCATCGTTGAAATACCACTCTGGTCGTTCTGGTTATCTAACCTCGGTCCGTGATCCGGATCAGGGACATTGCCTGGTGGGTAGTTTAACTGGGGCGGTTGCCTCCTAAAATGTAACGGAGGCGCTCAAAGGTTCCCTCAGCCTGGTTGGCAATCAGGTGGCGAGTGCAAGTGTACAAGGGAGCTTGACTGCGAGACAGACATGTCGAGCAGGGACGAAAGTCGGAACTAGTGACCCGACGGTGGCTTGTGGAAGCGCCGTCGCTCAACGGATAAAAGGTACCCCGGGGATAACAGGCTGATCTTCCCCAAGAGTCCATATCGACGGGATGGTTTGGCACCTCGATGTCGGCTCGTCGCATCCTGGGGGTGGAGTATCTCCCAAGGGTTGGGCTGTTCGCCCATTAAAGCGGCACGCGAGCTGGGTTTAGAACGTCGTGAGACAGTTCGGTCCCTATCCGCTGTGCGCGTAGGAAACTTGAGAGAGGCTGACCCTAGTACGAGAGGACCGGGTTGGACGAACCTCTGGTGTGTGAGTTGTTCTGCCAAGGGCACCGCTCATTAGCTACGTTCGGGAGTGATAACCGCTGAAAGCATCTAAGCGGGAAGCATGTCTCAAGATGAGGTTTCCATGGAGCTTGCTCCGAGAGGCTCCCAGTAGACTACTGGGTTGATAGGCCAGATGTGGAAGTGCAGCAATGCATGGAGCTGACTGGTACTAATAAGCCGATAACTTGATACACACACAACATCTGTTGCGTAACAAAAGATTGACTCGCGTCCACTGTGCAGTTCCCGAGATACGGTCGGGACACTGTCCACGTATTTCCATAGAGTTTCGGCTGTCATAGCGAGGGGGAAACGCCCGGTCCCATTCCGAACCCGGAAGCTAAGCCCTTCAGCGCCGATGGTACTGCACTGGTGACGGTGTGGGAGAGTAGGACGCAGCCGGACAAACATTG
>NZ_JBDIVG010000052.1:0-8892 GCF_039631275.1 Janibacter sp. LM | reverse complement strand
TTATTCAGCACACCGTCGAAGCCCATCATCAGATCGATGTTATGTACAACAATGCTGGCCTTGTCCGAATGGCACCCATCGCTGACCTGCCAACCGAAGACTGGGACTTCACGGTCCTGTTCGAACTTACGCAGGTCTACTACGGTTGCAAGTATGCCCTACGCGAAATGAAACGGCGCGGGTCCGGAGTTATCATCAATACTGCGTCCACCTCTGGAATAGTTGGCATCCCGACACATGGACCGCATGCCGCCACCAAAGCGGGAGTCATTGGACTCACCCGCTCAATCGCCGTCGACTATGGTGCGAACGGAATTCGCTGCAACGCGATCGCGCCGGGATTCGTGCCATTCACCAAGCAAACGGCGGACCTGTCCAATGACCCCTTCATTGAGATGATGCTTGGAGTTCAACCTCTTAAGCGACCTGGAACCCCCGATGACATCGCCGCCGCCGCCCTGTTCCTTGCCTCGGATGAGTCCTCGTGGATAACCGGACAGGTTCTGGCCGTCGATGGCGGCCACACTGCCATGTAGGCAGGCGTGCACGGCGGGTCTGTCCGAAGAACGGTGTAAGCAGCGTTTCCATTGTTAGAGGTCCTCCGCGGCCGGCATCCGGTCGGCGAAGGTGATAGCGAAGGCCTGATTGCGATCGAGACCAAGATGAACCGCCGAGCTCAAGGCGATGGTCCAGGCCCGACGGTCGCACCCTGATGGACATCCACGGCATCGATCCTGTGGTAGCCGCGCGGATCCTTGCCGACGTCGGTGACGTGGCCAGGTTCGCCGACCGCAACCGGTTCGCCTCCTGGACCGGCACCGCACCGCTGGTACGCCTCCTCAGCCTGGATCCGTAAGTTCTTGGGTGGCCCGGGAGGGCTTGATCGCCCTTGATGGCTCCGATGGATTGGCCGCCCAGCTCCTCCTGGGACGCCTTCACTGCTGATTGAGATGCGCGTCCTGGTCGCTGTTTACGGATCTGTCGGCGGGGTGTTCCTTCGGGCCACGACAATGCCTTGTGCGCTCGAAGGAGGAGTAGATGAAGGAACAGGTTCCGCTCGGGTGGGCGGGCATCGACGTCGGCAAGGGCCACCACTGGATCTGCTTTATCGACGAGGCAGATACCACGGTCTGGTCGACGAAGGTGATCAACGACGAGGCCGCAATCCTCGACGCGGTCGGCGGTGTTCTTGCCCGCGCGGAGGAGGTGGTCTGGGGAGTCGATGTCACCGGGACCATGTCGGGGCTCCTGCTTGCTCTGTTGGCGGCGCACGGTCAGCGGGTCAGATACGTCCCCGGCCGCACCGTGAACCAGATGGCCAGCGCCTACCGAGGTGAAGCCAAGACCGACGCCCGCGACGGCTATGTCATGGCCGAGACGCTGCGGCACCGCGGCGACCTTGCCGAGGTGGAGGTCGCCACCTCGTTGGTGACCGAGCTGCGGCTGCTGGTGACCCATCGCACCGGCCTGGTCGGTGACCGGGTCCGCATGGTCAACCGGCTGCGCGACGTGCTCAGCGGCTACTTCCCTGCGCTGGAGCGGTCTTCGACTACGCCCATAGCCGCGGCGCATTGACCCTGCTGACCGGCTACCAGACGCCGCAGGCGATCCGCCGTGCCGGTCAGTCGCGGCTGCGGACGTGGCTGGTCAAGCGGAAGGTCCGCAGCGCCGACCAGATCGCAACAGATGCCCTGGCCGCGGCCAAGGCCCAGCACACCGTCGTGCCGGCCTCGGGCACGTCCAAGCGCTCATCGCTCTGGCCCGGCGACGCGTCGACGTCCTGTGGGCCCTGCTCCGCGAGAACCGGCCCTTCGAACTGACCCCACCGTTGCGAGAACCGATGCCCCGAACGGCTTGACAAGATCATTGACAATCCACCGCTCGGATGCCGCGGTAGCGGCGGGTCTGATGCAAGAGGGTGCTCCTGACCTGCAGGATCACGGTTACCACGCCAATGATCAGTCAGAGTCAAGGGAGCACCCTCTTGGTGTCGAAGTCTTGCATGCTCGATCGTGTTGAGGTCCGAGCTGATGACGAGAATGAATCGCGGGTCTGATGGAGGCTCTCAATCCTGGGAAGGATGATGAGAGTCATGGCAGCACCGAGGAAGTACAGCGTTGAGCTCCAGCAGCGGGCCACGCGAATGGCATTGGACGCCCGGAAGGATCCGGAGTCCGCGCGTGGAGCGATCAAGCGGGTCGCCGATCAGCTCGGGGTCCACCCCGAGGCGCTGCGGAACTGGGTCCGTCAGGCCGAGGTCGACGGCGGGGTCCGGCCAGGCACCACGAGCGATGACGCCCAGCGGCTGGCCGAGCTCGAGCGTGAGGTGCGGGAACTGCGTCGGGCCAACGAGATCCTGAAAACGTCCGCGGCTTTTCGCGGCCGCGGAGCTCGACCGCAAGATCAAGTAGAGGTGCCCACCGCGGTGCTGGTCGACTACATCGACCAGCACCGTGACCGGTTCGGGGATGACCGCCCTCGCGCCGACGCTGCAGGCCTTCTTCACCGACCGGCTGAGTCATCAACTTGGTGCCAGCGCACACACGATCGCTGCCTACCGCGATACCTGGCGCCTGCTGCTCGCCTTCACCACGGCGCGCACGAACATCGCGCCGACGAACATCTGGCAGGACCCCGTGGATCGGTCCAGGTCGTGTGAGAGTCCGATCAATGGGTGCAGACCGCAGCGTAGGCCACCGGGCTGAGGTAGCCCAGGGATGAGTGGGGACGGTCGTGGTTGTACTCGGTCTTCCAGTCGCCGATGACGACCTGGGCGTGGGTCATCGACCAGAACAGATTGATGTTCAGGCACTCGTCGCGCAGCCTGCTGTTGAACGATTCGATGAAGGGGTTCTTCCAGGGCTCGCCGGGTGGGATGAACAGCATCCCGGTTTGGGTGCCGGCCCACTGGGCCAGTGCTGCCGCGATCATCTCCGGGCCGTTGTCGAGCCTCAGCACCGCCGGCGAGGCGCCACGGGCGGCCACGATGTGGTTCAGCTCGGCGGCCAGGGCCTCGGCGGTGATCGAGCGTTCCACAAGGCCGCCCAGTGTTTCGCGGGTGTGTTCGTCGACGACGGAGAGGATCTTGATCGGTCGGCCGTCGGTGGTGGAGTCGAACTGGAAGTCGATCGCCCACACCACGTTGGCCGAGGTGGCGGTCGGGACTGGTGGCACGGTCGAGGATCCGACCCGTTTACGGCGGCGTCGCACGTGCACACGTAGCCCTTCTTCGCGCCACAGCCGCTGGAGCTTCTTGTGGTTCACGACCCAGCCCTGGCCGCGGGCGTCGTGGTAGGCGCGCCGGTGTCCCCACCGGGGATGGGCCCCGGCGTAGGCGCGCAGCCAGGCCCGCAGCCCAGCGTCGGGATCATCAGGAGTCTGCGCGGGCGGGGTGTGGCGTTGGGTGGATCGGTGCTGCCCGACCAGCCGACACGCACGCCGTTCGCTGACGTCGAAGACTCGACGCAGGTGAACAACGGCCGCGCGTCGGCGGGCCGGGCTCAGAATTCCCCCTTGGCGACCTCGCGGAGCATGTCTTTGTCCAGCTCGGCATCAGCAAGCAGACGCTTGAGCCGCTGATTCTCGGCACGCAACTTCTTCAGCTCCTTGGCGTCCTCGGCTTTCAGCCCGCCGAACTGGTTACGCCACCGAAAGTAGGTCTGCTCGGAGACACCGAGCTGCCGGGCAACCTCGGCCGTGTCAGCGCCCCCGGCCAGCAGCCGGTCGGCCTCGACCAACTTGCGCACGACCTGCTCAGGCGTGTGTCGCTTCCTCGTTGTCATGGTGATGGAGCCTTCCTGCCCACCCTCGTGGGCCGCAAGGACTCTCACACCACCCGGACCAACCAACGGGGGTCACGCCACATCGACATCGCTGATCTCGACGCGCCTCTGGTCGGGGAGTTCCTCAACCACTTGGAGAGTGAGCGCGGCAACAGCACCAGAACACGCAACGGTCGGCTCGCAGCGATCCACTCCATGTTCACCTTTGCCGCGTTGCGTCATCCAGAACATGCCGAGACGATCGCCCGGGTCCTCGCGATCCCGCCCAAACGCTACGACCGGCCCCAGGTCACCAATCTCAGCCGAGCAGAAGTGACCGCCCTGCTCGGAGCTCCCGACCGCAGCGCTTTGCCTGGATGTCGGCCACGGCTGGGCCCTTCGGTGGTGAGCGAGGTCGAGGGTGAGGGGGACGTCACAGTGGTGCAGGAGTCGGTCGAGGATGGCGGTGGCACCACCCAGCGGAATTGACCCGGACAGAGCCCCTTTTGGGGGATATTTGGCCTCACCCGAGGGAGGATTTTCACGACGGCTGCGGTGTGATGTAACACTCACCGCACCAGCCCTCGAACCCGTGAGACGGACTTGATGACGGGACGGAGTTCGGCGGTGGTGTACAGGACGACCAGGTAACCGGGAAGTCCTCTACAGCGCTGACCCCAAGAAATGCAGCGCGTTCGAATCCCCCCGACAAACGAAGTCGCAACTGAAGCTAGGAATGGAGGCAACAATGCTGACTGTGAATGACAGTGGTCAACTGGTGAGCCCGAACGGGCAGACACCTCAGGCACCACCTTTGAATCCCGCCCTGTCGTCTCAGCTCAAGGAACTGTCCGAGAGCGAGGGTGGCCTGCTGGACCGGCGCATGTTTTTCGACCCTGAGATCTACAAGGTTGAACTTGAGCGCGTCTTTGCACGATCATGGTCCTTTCTCTGCCATGAAAGCCAGCTGGCCAAGGCCGGGGACTTCTTCTCGACCTACATCGGCGCCGATCCCGTCGTGGTGACCCGACAGCGCGACGGATCGATCAGCGCGGTGCTCAACTCTTGTCGCCATCGTGGGATGAAGGTCTGCCGCGCCGACTGGGGGAACGCGAAGGCCTTCACCTGCACGTACCACGGTTGGTCGTACAGCACGGATGGCTCGTTGGTGAGCGTGCCCCGCGAGGAATACGCCTACTACAACGAGATCGACAAGTCGAAGTTGGGATTGCTGCGGGTTCCACAGGTGCAGTCCTACAAAGGGCTGGTTTTCGGTTGCTTCGATCCCGAAGCGCCGTCGCTTGTCGACTTCTTGGGCGACATGACCTACTACTTGGACATCCTGCTTGACCGTGTGGATGGCGGCACCGAAGTCATCTCCGGTGTCCACAAGTGGAAGATGCGGGGCAACTGGAAGCTTGCCGCCGAGCAGTTCAGTGGAGACAACTACCACACCATCTCCAGCCATATATCGGTGCTGCTGTCTGAGTTCCCGCCCGAGGCGGCGGACGCCTTCGTGAATATCGACGGGCTCGAGATCAACCCAGCGGAAGGCCATGGTATTGGTGTTATGTACTCGCCGACCGGAGCGCCGTTCTCGGCGGGGAGCAGCGAGGCGATCCTGCGCTGGCGCGACGAGACGCGCCAGGAGTCCATCAACCGCCTTGGTAAGGAGCGCGTAGAGGGGATGTCCTGGACGCACGCCAACGTGTTCCCCAACTTCTCTTACCTCCACGACAGCTCGGTCCTGCGCGTTTGGATGCCCAAGAGTCCCACCGAGATGGAGGCCTGGTCGTGGTGCATCGTCGACAAGAAGGCTCCGCAGGAGGTGAAGAATGCTTGGCGCACGCAGGCCATCCGACACTTCAGCCCCGGTGGTACTTGGGAACAGGACGACGGCGAGAACTGGAGTTACTGCTCAGGTGCTGGGGGTCAGGAGGGAGTGGTGACCCGACTCTCCAAGTTGCATGTCGAGATGGGAGTGGGACACGAGCGCTCGCATCCGACGCTGCCCGGCAAGGTCAGTCACACCTACAGTGAGCAGAACCAGCGCAGTCTGTACCGACGCTGGGCCGAGTTCATGGCGGCGGAGTCTTGGAAGGACATCTCCGTGCCGGTGCGTACGACCGAGGTAATCGACCGAAGCGACATGGCGAAGGCGGGAGAATCCTGATGAGCGTTCTTGAGAATACGAATACAGAGGTTATTGACGTCGCCCGTGCGGTCGAGAAGTTCTACTACAAGGAGGCGCGACTCCTTGACGACAGGCTCTTCACGGAGTGGCTCACATTGTGGGCCGACGATGCCCACCTGTGGGCGCCTCTCCGGTATAACCTGTCTCGGCGGGAGCAGCAGTTCGAGTATTCCGGTGAAGACGACTTCGGATACTTCGACGACGACAAACCGAATCTCGAGAAGCGGGTGCGGGGGTTGGAGACCGGGCAGGCGTGGGCCGAGGATCCCCCGACGCGCACCAGGCGCCTCATTACGAACGTCGAAGTGGAGTCGGACGATTCCGGTGTAGGAGACTACCGGGCCCGGTCCCACTTCCTCGTCTATCGCAACCGCATGGAAGCCGATGTTGACCTGCACGCTGGATGTCGGCGCGACATCCTCCGCCGGACTGCCACGGACGGTCTGCTCATCGCCCGCCGCGAGGTCATCCTAGACAACAACGTGTTGCTGTCTAGGAATCTGAGCATCTTCTTCTGAGAAGCGAGGTCACAGTGACGTTGAATCACACGCAGATAGCCCGCTGCGCGCGGTCAAGTATCAGCAGTTGGCTTCGGGCACGATGACCAACAACGACGTGGAAGTGGCGCTGCCGAACGTCGAGGGCCGCACATGGCGCCGTGCCTGTGCGGCCCACGACGTGCCCGAGGACGAAGGTCTGTGCCTCGGTACGCTGCCGCCCGTCTCGGTGTTTGTAACAGAGGGCGAGTACTTCTGTATCGACGATACGTGCACCCACGAGACCTACTCGTTGGCGGACGGGTGGGTCGCGGACGGTTTCGTCGAATGCGCCCTCCACCTCGCTAAGTTCAACTTGCGCACCGGCGAGCCGCTCGCGCCGCCCGCCACGACGGCTGTGGCCGTCCATCCCGTCGCACTCGTCGACGGGGTCCTTTATGTTGCGCTTCCGAGCACGTACCTCATCAAGGAGTGAGAGCCGTGGGTTGGCTTCAGGACTACTCGGTCATCGTCACCGGAGCCGGTTCCGGTCTCGGTCGCGCGACATCGTCGAGCGGTATGTCGAGGAGGGCGCTCGCGTCGTCGCCTTCGACCGCTCCGAGGTGAAGCCACACCGACAGAGAGTCAGCCCACAGTTCATTCTAGGTGGCAGCGACGGGTCGGCGAGGAGAGGCTGGATGTCGGGCGGTTACTGACTGGCGCTCCATGGCTCGGGACAGCCCGGGGGCGGCGGTGTTTTGGGAGGCCCTTCGCGCGCGACCCCCACCGGCCATCACACCGAGCCTCACCGAGTCCGAACAACAACCATCATCTCGATCCCCGCCAGGAAGAGGGTGCACCAATGACCGCACCGCACCACGTCATCGTCGGTGGCAGTGCTGCCGGTGTCGCAGCGGCACTAGCCATGCGGAGAAATGGCTTCGAGGGTCGGATCACTCTCGTGGAAGCAGCCTCCGAGGAGCCCTACGAGCGACCGCCTCTGTCGAAGTCTTTCACCGACCTTGACGCGCCGCGTCGGATCCTCCCACCGAGCACGTACGTCGAGGAAGACATCGACCTGCTGCTCGGCATGCCGGTCGCAGCGCTCGATGTCGACCGGAAGGTGGTGCGGTTGCCTGACGGCGAGGGACTCGGGGCGGATGCCGTGCTAGTGGCGACCGGTGTCAACGCTCGGCGTCTGGGAGTTCCGGGAGAATATCTCGAGCATGTCCTGGTGCTGCGTGGCCTGGCGGATGCACGTGCGCTGGCGGCGCGCCTCGACGTGGGCGGTCCTTGGGTGATCGTCGGAGGAGGGTTCATCGGCCTCGAGGCGGCGGCCGTCGCGCGGGGAAGAGGGATCGATGTCACGGTAGTCGAGGCGATGCCGGTGCCGCTGGCCGGCGTGCTGGGCCCTGCCCTTGCAGCCCACGTCCAGCGGATGCACGAGCGTGAGGGGGTGCGGATTCTGGGGGGGCGCACTGTGACCGAGTTCGTGGGGGAGAGGGAGGTCGAGAAGGTCGTCCTGGACGATGGCTCGGTTCTGGATGCGGCCACCGTACTCGTTGGCTGCGGGGTGGAGCCCAACGACGAGCTGGCCCGAGACGCAGGGGTGTACTGCAACGGCGGCATCGTCGCGGACCGTCACGGTCGCACGAGTGTCCCCTGGATCTGGGCGGCCGGCGACGTCGCCACCTTCGTCAGTCCGTTCACCGGGCGTCGCCAGCGCATCGAGCACTGGGACGTCGCCAATCGTCTAGGCACAGTCACCGGAGCCAACATGGTTGGGGTACCGGCAGTCAACACAGATGCGCCGTACTTCTGGTCCGATCAATACGGACATCGGCTCCAGATGTATGGCCGACACCAGCCAGGCGACCAGTTCGTCGTCCGACCTGGCGTGACCACGGCGCAGTTCGTCGCATTCTGGGTCCGCGATGGGCGGGTCACCGCGGCGGCTGCGATCGACTCGCCGAAGGAGTTGCGGGCGACCAAGCCACTGATCGAGGGACGAGTTCCCGTTATGGCATCGGACCTGATCGACCCGGCCGTCTCATTGCGTGCGCTCGGGCGTGTCGCTCATCCATGAAGCCAGATCGTGATGGCGCATAGGACGATGCCTCCGCTGCCGTCCGTACCCGGGGAGTCGACGTCGTGTCGGGCGGCAACGTTCTCCGCATGCCGCAGGAACGAAGAGTAGACGCCGGCGTACCCGAGGGTGAGCGTCGCCCGGTCCACCCGCACCGGACGGTCCGCGTCCTCGGGTGCCGCAGACGGTAGTGGCGAGGAGACAGCCGAGGAGAAGATCGCCCGGCTCTCGGCCCGGGTCGCCGAGCTGGAGGCCAGCGAGAACAAGCTCACCACCAAGCGGGAGTTTCTGCGTTCGGCGGCCAAGTATTTCGCTGGGGAGACGAACTGGCGTAGCGTCGCGTTCTCGGCTTCGAGTCGGGCGATCTTCTGCTCC
>NZ_JBDIVG010000051.1:0-12018 GCF_039631275.1 Janibacter sp. LM | reverse complement strand
ACGCCGCCCCGACACCGCCGCGGCCATCGTCATGAATGACCGGGGTTAACGGGACTCCTCCTCCACCGCTCGAGCCACCGGCTCTGGAATCTCCTGAGTTTCGGGGGGACGCTTCCTGACCTGCATAAACGCGGTGTAGGGCGCCACGTCCCCCCGCCATTCGACGGTTCGGGGGGACGGATGCGGGGACGCTGAGCCGCCACGCTGCGGCCCGTGACCAAAGTCAGCAGCGCCAGAATGTCCGAATCGTGCGCGCTGCGGTTGCTTATCGTTGGCGTGAGGATGTTGCGACAACTCTCGACCCGCGCCGCGCGGTACGTAAAGACACGGTCATGGTCGGGTGCCAGGCTGGTCCTCGTTCCTCAGGTCGGGGTGCTCGACGGTCTTCAGGTAGCGGGTGGCGCCTTCGACGCTGAGGCCGAAGAGGTCGTAGATGCGGCGTACGTCGCCGCCGGTGGCGTGGATCTCGTGCAGGATGCGGTCTTCGCGCAGGGCCCGTGGGCGGATGCGGCTTTCCTTCCAGGGAAAGGACGGGCCGCTGGGGACGAGGCGCGGCGCGGTGCGTCGGTTGATGAGCAGGTGTGGGTTCGCGGTGGCCGGCCAGGTTCGGTTGCGGTGGTCGAGCCAGGCGGCGAGCCGGCTCCTGACGGGTGCGGCGAGCGGGATGTCGCGGCCGTCGAGGTGGAGGCGACCGTCGACGATGTCGGTCATCTGCAGTTCACGGACCTGCTTGCCGGTCAGTCCGTGGAAGGCCACCAGAGCCACAGCGAGCGCGACGGCCGGGTTCTGCGAGTCCAGTTCGGCCCGGATCACGGCGGGGTCCAGCGGCATCGGAAGGCTCGTGGCGACACGGGTCAGGTCGATGCCCCTCATGGGGTTGGCGAAGACGAGTCGGCGGCCCTTGAGGATCTTGAACAGCGACTTCAGGCCGTTCTCGGCGAAGTGGCGTTGGCTGGTGCCGGCGGGCAGGGCCGCGAGGGGCGGCCAGGATGTCGTCCTTGCTGATCTCGGCGAACGACTGGCGCCCGGCTTCGACCCACGTCTGCACGACGGGCGCGAGGCCCTGGATGTGGAGCTCGACGGTCTCGGGTTCGCGAGGCAGCTGGCGCGGTGCTTGCCGGGATCCGCCGAGCATGACCTGAAGCCACAGCTGGAGGTGCTCCCGCATGGCGTCCGGGAGGGCTCCGGACTCGATGAACTTGGCGTTGAAGTACCTCTCGACCCGGGTCGGGACGTCCTCGGTCAGGAGCCCTGCTTCGGCGAGGACGTCGAGGGTGGAGGTGATGGTGCCGTCGTAGCGGCGCAACGCCACGACGTCACTAGCGCGGACCTTCGCGGTGGGAGTGGGCCGCAGGATCTGCAGCAGCCGCAGGGACTGGATCACGGCATTGCGCTGCCTGACGCTCCAGCCATAGCGGCGGGCGTGGTCGGCGACGATGGCCGCGCAGTAACGCGTCAGTTCGCTGTCCTCCACCAGGAGGCGTTGGCGCAGAACCTCGGGGTCGGGGTCCATCTCAATCAGGGCCGGCTGCTCGAGCGCGTGACGGCCGAACCTGGTGCCGGGCTGGTAGGGCAGCTGGTTCTTGTTCTTCTTCGACCACCGGCCATCCCAGCGGACGTAGTCGGGCACCGGCGTCGCGCGTCGCTTGAAGACCATGTTGGCGAAGAACAGCTGCTGGCTGTCCTTGTTCGCGGCGGCGACATCGGGTGCCCGCCCGGGTTTCTGTTCGAGTCGGGCGTTCTCGAGGCAGAGGCGACAGGCTTGTCGGTCGCTGACGTGGCTGGTGCGGCCGCAGTAGGTGCAGGTGCCCTTCGGGTAGTGGCTCTGCCACCAGCGGCAGGACCAGCAGGTCCAGTTGTGGCGGGGGTAGACGCCCCAGGCCAGGCAGCCCTTGCAGGATCCGATGTGCTCGGGGCTGCGGGGATGGCACCGGCTGCACAGCCCCTGGCTGAAGTAGTCGGTGCGGGCGCGGCAGCGGTTGCACGGTGGAGCGGCGAACGGGCCGCCGGGCAGGCACTGATAGCAGAAGTCGACTCTGGGGCTGGTCCACGCGACGCGGTTGCTCTGGCAGGCGTTGCACTTGGGCGGCAGCCGCAACGCCGCGTTGGGGCCGGGCGCGGGCATCCCGATCCTCTCCAGCTCGTCGTGTCCGTCAGCGGTGGCGGTGCGGGCTACAGCGGCGGGGGCGAGCGGGGCTTGCCGAGCCGCGGTGTGACCGCCGGTGGCGTGCCGCCGCCGTTGCCGTTCGGATCGCCATCCCCGTTTCCGCCGTTGGCGGCGTCGGTGTTGCGGGGACGGCGCGCGGCGACCTTGTCCGGCTCGGGGGTCATCAGGTCGTTCGGGGTGCATTCGAGCACGGCGCACAGGACGTCGAGTTCTTGGAGCCGCATCGTCGGCGGAGTCCCGGCCCACCACGACGACATCTTCCCCGCGGAGATCTCGAGCCCGGCATCTGCCAGCATCCGCCGAAGTTCTGCGGACTTCCAGATCCCTCGTTCGGCGGCCCGCAGCCGCAGGCTCCACTGCATCTGGATCCTCTCCTTCGATTCGGTTGGGTCAGTCGGTACGGAGGCCCAGGCGGGCTTCGATGCGGTCGCTCGCGCTGTTCCAGGCGCGTTCGATGTGGTCACTGCGGACGTGGAGGTAGCCCGAGGTCGTGGCCAGCCACTGGTGGCCAAGGAGCTCCTGGAGGGCCTTGATGTCCATCCCGGCCGCGTACAGCGACGAGGCGCAGTAGTGCCGCAGCACGTGTGGCGTCATTCGCCCCGACCACGCCGGCAACCACTCATCGACCTGGATTCCCAGCGCGCGGCGCAGCGCGTTCGCACCGACACGTCCGCAGCGGTCCAAGTCCCTGTCGAACCGCTCAGAGGGCAGCAGCGGCGCGTCTGGGTCGGCCCAGTCCTCGCCGTACTGGGGGCGGGCCTCGGCCAGCCACCAGTCGATCAACTGGTTCGCGCCGTTGATTCCGGGCACCAGCCGTGGCTTGGGACCGCGGCCGCCGGAGCCCTTGCCGTGGCGGACGTGGAGCTTGCCGAACTCGCCCTGATCGGGGCGCCAGTCGCGGATGTCGAGCATGACGGTCTCGTTGATGCGCAGCCCGAGTCGGCGCCACAGCGAGGCCGCGAAGTAGTCGCGGGCCGCGGGGAGGTACTTGCGTGCCTGCGGGACGGATCCGCGCCAGGCGGTGAACAGCGAGTCGATCTCGTCATCGGATGGCGGCACCCGGACCTTGCCCAGCGATGCCCCGGACTGGCGATTGAATTCATCGATCGGCTGCTCGACCAGGACACCGGTCGCGCGGCGGATCGTGCCGGCGTAGCGGGCGATCACGAAGTCGTAGAAGCCTGCCAGTGCGCCGGCCTTGCCTGCGCGGGTCGACACGCTGAGTCCTCGCCGGCGCTGCTGGGCCAAGAAGGCGTCCGCGTCCGCGCAGGTGGCCTCCCACAGGGGAGTCGACAGCGAGCGAGCGAACTCGATGACGATCGCCCTGGTCGAGCCGATGTGGCGGTCCGTCAGACCTGCCGCGGACATCGCCAGCGCGTACTGGTCGACGAGCTCCTGCTCGAAGTCCGCGGCCGCCTGCGCACCTATCAGTGCCGGATCAGCAGCGCTGCCACCCGGCAGCGCCACCAAGCCCATCAGGCACCGACTTCAAGTGAGGCGATCATGCGTCGACATTACATCCAAACCGTCAGCCAGAGTGACGAAACTTCAATTCAAGTGCCAATGAGTGTCGAACCTGCAGGACCTGCGCGAACTCAGATCAGAGCTTGCGGGCGTCCGATCGAACCTGAGTTCCTAGAGATTGCCGGCTGAGGCGCTCGGGACTGACCTGTCGTGAAGAAGCTACTCCTCGCCGGACTGCCGGTCCTGATCGTCTTCATGGCGCTGCCGTTCGTCGTGACCCTGATGGTGGTCATGACCACGACCGCGGCCGCCGAGTGCCGCACCCAGACCAGCGAGACCGCGCCCACCGAGCTCGGCGACCTCGGGGTCATCGACGGGCCCGTGGGCGGTCCGGTCACGGGCAACATCACCATGGCGCACGCCAACATCCCGCGCCGCTCCGGCCTGGACGGCTTCCGCGCCTCCATGCCCCGGGTGCTGTCGACGAACCCCGACCTCGTGAGCCTCAACGAGGCCAGCGGCTGGAGCTTGGCGCAGATCGAGGCCGCCGCCCCCGGCTACGACGCGTTCCGGGTCGAGGACCACACCGGCGACAACAACTCGATGGGCAACGTCGTGCTCTGGAAGCGCGACACCTGGTCCAAGGCCAACGGCGGCCGGGTCACGATCGTGGAGAACGACCAGGGTTTCTACAAGGGCGAGCCGGTGACTTGGGACCGGTTCGCCACGTGGGTGATCCTCGAGCGCGCCGACGGCGCTGTGGTGTCGGTGATCTCCACCCACCACATGATCAACCCGCACAAGTACCCCCGCCAGCACAGCAACCCGCCACTGACCAGGCCCCAGCAGTACGGCGCCGGCATGGACATCCTGCTGCAGCTGCGGAACTCCCTGGCCACCCACGGCCCGGTGCTCATCGGCGGCGACATGAACACCCACGCCTCCTACACCGACCTCCCGTGGACGGCGGCCGCCAAGATGAAGGCCGCCGGCTACGGCTGGCACAACCACTCGGTCGACTTCATCTTCTTCCCCCACCGCCAGGGCGTGCGGCTCGAGGGCGGCTGGGACGGGACGATGGTCTCCGACCACCACTGGATCGCCGCCCGCATCGCCATGAACGGCGCCGGCTCCGAGAGCGCCCCCACGACCGCGGCCACCAGCGAAGGTGTGGTGAACGCCGCCCACACCACAAGGCCGTCAGCCGAGCCCCCGTCCGGCGACGTGCTCGCCCAGCTGATGCAGCTGCGGTTCGCCTCCAGCTACCCGACCCTGACCACCGAGCAGGCCCGCAACGCGATCACCATCGCCCAGGTCGCCCGCGACCTCCAGGTTCCCCGATACGGGCTGCAGATCGCGATCGCCACCGCGATCCAGGAGTCCAAACTGGTCAAGCTCACCGGCGGCGACCGCGACTCCGGCGGCCTGTTCCAGCAGCGTCCCTCGACCGGCTGGGGGAGCCGTGCTGAGGTCACCAACCCAGTGCTCGCCGCGCGTGCCTTCTTCGGCAAGGCCCAGCACACCGGCAACCCCGGCCTGCTCGACATCCCCGGCTGGCAGGACATGCCGCTCACGCAGGCGGCCCAGGCCGTGCAGCGCTCCGGCTTCCCCGACGCCTATGCCCAGTGGGAGGACGTCGCCGGCGACATCACCGACCTCCTCGGCGGCGACCTACCCGACCTGCCAGACGTCGACGGCGCGGTCTCGAACGCGAGCAACTGCGAGGACACCGTCAACCCGATCACCGTCGGGACCTTGAACATCCTGGGCGCCGGCACACCGACAACAAGGCGGGCGGCGGCAACGAGAAAGCCGGGTACGCCACCTGGGACAAGCGGCTGCCCGGGGCACTCAGCGCGATCGAGAACGCCGGCATCACCATCGCCGGCCTCCAGGAGGTCCACGGCCCCCAGGCCAAGGCCCTGGCTGACCGCTACTCGGCCAAGTGGGGCATGTACCCGGCCACCGGCAACACCCAGAACAAGGTGATCTGGGACCGCGCCAGCTGGGTGATGACCGACTCACGCCTCGTCCAGATCCCGTACTTCAACGGCAAGGAGGTCGGGATGCCGGTCGTCCAGCTGACGGGTGCGGCCGACAGCGTCAACGCCGGGCAGGTGATCTGGGTCTGGAGCATCCACAACCCGGCCAACACGCAAGGGAACGCCGCCGGGCACCGCAAGGAGGCGCTGCGCCGCCAGCTGGCCACCATGACCGAGTTCGCCGGCACCGGCACCCCGGCGGTGATCCTGGGCGACTTCAACGACGGCAAGGACGGCCAGAGCTTCTCGCACTGCGTCCTCACACCCGACCTGAGCAACGCCTTCGGGGGATCAGCGGAACCCTGCGAGAAGGCCAAGCAGGACGCGCCGATCGACCACATCTACGGCGCCAACCTCACCTGGGCCAGCGCTGAGGTCGACAACAGCACCCAAGCCAACAAGATCGCTGACCACCCGCTGGTGACCGCCACCACCGCCGGCAGCAGCGCGGGCTGCGCGGTCGCGACCGAGACCAACTACAACTTCGGCCCGGTCAAGCCGCAGCTGACGCAGCTTGTGAACATCCTCGGCCCGATGTTCGACATCAAGACCGTCGGCGGCTACCGCGAGAGCGCCACCGACCCCCACGGTCACCCGGCCGGCCTGGCGGCCGACTTCATGGTCCCGCTGACTCCCGCCGGCAAGGCCCAGGGGGACGCGCTCGTGGCGTACGCCCAGGCCCACGCCCGCGAGCTCGGGATCGACTACATCATCTGGTACCAGCGCATCTGGTCGGTCGCGCGGGCCGACGAGGGCTGGCGACGGATGGAGGACCGAGGCTCGGCCACCGCGAACCACCTCGACCACCCGCACATCAACGTGCTCCCCAACGCCGAGGTCTCCCCGGTCGGCCTCGAGGGCGCGTCCTGCGACGAGGTGGTCTACCCGGTGCCTGTGAAATACATCGGCACCGACAACCACAACTGGCACGACACCGGCCCCCACTGGACCAACTGGCACACCGGAACCGACTTCTCCGCCCCGTGCGGCACGACCGTCTACGCCGCCCACGCCGGCACCATCGAGATCGACACCAGCCAGGGCTGGGCCGGCCAGCAGCTGGTCAAGGTCACCACCGGCGCCGGGTCCCTGACCACCTGGTACGCGCACATGCAGAACGTCACCGTCAGCCGCGGCCAGACCGTCGCCGCCGGCGAGCCGATCGGCCAGGTCGGCAAGGAAGGCAACGGAAGTGGCTGCCACCTCCACTTCGAGGTCCACCTCGAAAACGGCTCCATCTACGGACCCGACAACGTCGACCCCTCGACCTGGCTAGCGGAAAACGCCTCGAAGCCGAGTCGGTCTGTGTGATCGCTGCCGGGCCCTCGCGACACATAGGTGACCAGCCAGAACTTCGACCACGAGGAGGAATTCAATGCAACGAGAGCGACGACGCGACCCCTACCCCTGGACCTCGGAGATCCCTGTAGCCGTGGCTCTGGCGACCCTGTTCGTCATCGTCATCGGCATCCAGCTCGGCCGCTCCATCGCGAACCTGCTCGCCGGCGCCGGCTGGACCTGGCCCGCGTCAGACGTGGGGGCCAACGCCGGCGCGTTCCCCTCACCGATCGGCACCGCCTTCTGGACCAGCCTTCCCGGCGTGCTCGGCGGCCACGCCGACGCCGGCCTGCCCACACCGACACCGGACGGCCTGGCTGGCCACGGCCTGGTGTGGGTCAGCCTCGCGATGACCGAGGTCGCGCTGCTGAGCGCCACCATCTGGGTCGGCGTCTGCGCCTACCAGCGCTGGGGCCCGGGACGTATGCGCGGCATGGCCACCGCCGCAGAGGCCGAGAAGATCCTGGGCGTCACTCGGCTGCGCAAGGTCGCCGGCATCGTCCGGCCCGACCTCTACAAGCACGCCGCCGCGGCGGCACCCGTTCAGCGCACCGCCGGCGACCTCACCGAACAGACCGGGCCGCAGCTCGGCCACGGGCTCAGCCCGTGGCTCCTGAACGGCCGCCGGACGAAGGAGGAGCGATGAAGCTGAGGTTCAACCCGTGGGACGTGGGCTGGCGCATCGGGGACGCGCACGAGCCGCGTGGCGGCGAGCTGTGGGTGCCGTGGGACCGCACCGCCGGGGTGATCGGCCCGCAGGGCTCCGGCAAGACCCTCGACCTGCTCACCCCGGCGCTGCTCAGCGCACCGGGCGCTGCCCTGGTGACGCTGACGAAGGTCGAGGACCTGCTGCTGAGCCTCACCGAACGCTCCCGTGACGACCGGCCGTGCGTGGTCCTCGACCCGTTCGGGTTGGCCGAGGGCGTCGTCGACGAGCTGATCTGGGACCCGATCGCCGGCTGTGTGGACCCCAAGGTCGCCGAGCGGCGAGCCAAGGCCTTCACCGCCGGCACCGTCAAGGGTGCGATCACCGGCGGCACCGGGGACGATGCCGCCCGGTTCTACGCCGCGGAGTCGGCGAAGGTGCTGCAGGGCTACTTCCACGCCGCGGCCCTGACCGGGAAGACCCTCGAGGACGTCCTGCAGTGGGTCGCGAACCCGACCGCGGCCAGCCAGCCGATGGAGATCCTGCGCCGGCACCCGCACGCCGAGCCGTTCTGGCACGGCCTGCTTCATGGGGCGCTCAACGGCGACGACCGCACCGCCGGCAACACGATCACCACGGTGCAGCAGGCGGTGTCGTTGTTCTTCCAGGCCGACATCCGCCGCCGCTGCGTGCCCAGCCACGGGCACCCGGCCACCGACCTGGCCGACGTGATCCGTCGACGCGGCACCATCTACCTCCTGGGCCGCGAAGACCCCTACGCCTCGGCCAGCCCGCTGATGACCGCAGTGGCCGAGCACGTCTTGGACACCGGGCTGCTGCTGGCCAACAGCTCACCGTGGGGCGGCCGGCTGTGCCCGCCGCTGGTCTCGGTGCTCGACGAGCTGCCTTCGACCGCACCGCTGCCGACCCTGCGCACCCGGATGGCCAACGAGCGCGCCATGGGCCTGTCGTTCATCTGGGCCGCCCAGACCCGTCCCCAACTGACCAGCATCTTCGGCGAGCACGAGGCCCGGGCACTGCTCGGGCTCACCAACACCCTGGTGATGTTCGGCGGGTCGAAGGACGTCGCGTTCAACCAGGAGATCTCCGACCTGCTCGGAACAGTCCGCATCGGTCGCGTCACCCACTCCACCGGGGGGTTCAACGGCGGTAGCCGCAACTTCTCCGGCGACGACATCCCCATCATGCGGCCCGAGGAGGTCCGCCAACTCCCCGAGCGGCGGGCCCTGGTGATCGCCGAGAACGGCAAGCCGATCATCGCCAAACTGCACCGCTGCGTGGAGGGCAAGGCCGGCGAGCGGCTCCTGGCCGATCAGCGGGCGCTGCGCGCGCGGCTCACCAAGGACCGCCGCATGGTCATCACCCCCGAGGCCCGGGCGACCGACGCCCTCGTCGAGGCGCGCCGCCTCGGCTTCGTCGACGACGAGACCGAACCGACAAGGAGTGAGCTGTGACGACCGAACAGGTCCGACGGGCCGCACCCAGCCCAATGGTGTTCCCGTTCCCCGTGCCCGGCGAGCACGTCCGGCTGGCCTACCGCGAGCTCCACATCGCCATCAACGGCACCGAGGAGCAGAAGAAGGCCCTGGGCAACCACGCCCTGCTGCCCCGGCCCTGGGAGCCGGCGACGTGCGCGGACCCCGAGCTCCGACAACAGCTGTGGGAGTGGCTAGAGGACGTCGTGATCTGGCTCAACCGCGAATACACCTGGGACGTCTCCGGGCTCATCCCCAGCTGCTGGCCCCTGCACCCGCACCTGGTCCACGAGCTCGCGGTGCTGGCCGATCAGCGCCGCCGTGCCGGGCTCGCGATGACCAGCGACGCGCTCGAGGAGTGGCACCGCTACTGCCTGCCGGCATTCACCGACCGCATGCGCAACCGGCTACGGGCGCATTGCGACGACGAGCACAAGAGCTGGCCCGCCAAGCCGCGACACAACGAGCACCTGGGCGATGCCAGCACCCAGCGGCGTGAGAACGCCTTCGCCCACGACGTCGACGCGCTGCCCGTCAATCAACGGGCCTACGAGCAGCCCGAACCGGTCGGTCGACCGCGCCTGGTCGAGGTCGACCTAGACCTTAGGGATCACGGGTTGGGGTGACACTCGCCCCGCCAGCCTCCGTGCAGGCGTGGGCCACGGGAGGCAGTCTCTGGATTGTCGAGATCTAGAGAACAGGAAGCCATCCCGTGACCCACGAAGACATTGTGTACGACCGTCGTGTCCGTGTGCTCAACTACGCCGCCGAGATCAACAACGTGGCCGAGGCCTGCCGGGTGTTCGGCGTCTCGCGCAACACCTACTACGAGTGGGTCAACCGAGCCGAGCGGTACGGGCTTTCGGCGCTGTTGCCCAAGGAACGCCGCAGGCCGCACCAGCCCAACGCCATGAGCAGCGAGGAGGTCGCGGTCATCTTGGCCGAGGCGGTCGCCCGGCCCACGCTGGGTCCGAAGTCGCTGCTGCGGCACCTGATAGCCCGGGGCGTGGACCGGTCCGCGTCCGGAGTGGCGAAGGTGCTGCGCCGCCATAACCTGGGCACCGCCCGGCAGCGGGTCGCGGCGTTGGCGTCGCTGACCGCCGTCGACTCCGGCCAGGTCACCGATGCCGCCCTGGAGGGACCGTTCGGGTTCTGCCTGTACGCCTCCGTCCCCGGTCAGGTGGTCGCCTTGGACACCTTCTACGTGGGCCGGCTCAAGGGCGTCGGCGCGGTCTGGCAGCTGACCGCGGGTCCTCATCGCCGGCGTCCAGGTCAGCGGCCAGCACGCCCTCAACCTCCGCCCAGGTCGCCACATGCGGACGCCCGCACCGCTGACCTGCATAGTTATACTCCACCCCACGCTTGCCGCGGCCATAGACCTCCACGTCGGTGGCGTCGATGTCGATCGTGGCCGCGCCGGTCAACCTCTCGCGCCGCGCCGGCGCCACCCCGGCCAGCATCCGCTCATGGACCCGGCCCAGCCCCTCCTCCACCGCCCGCCACTGCGCGGAGCTCAACCGGCGCGCCAGGGTCTGCTGCACGGGGAGGTGACATGGTGGTCACGCGGCCTGACTGGCCGGTGTGGTCATGATGGTTTCGTACTCGATGGGGGTCAACTTGCCGAGGCGGCGTTGCCTGCGGCGGCGGTGGTAGGTGCGCTCGATCCAGATGACGATCTCCATGCGCAGGTCGTCTCGGGTGGTCCAGGACTGCCGGTTCAGGACGTTCTTCTGCAGGAGGGAGAACCAGCTCTCGACCGCGGCATTGTCAGCGCTCGTCCCCACCTGGCCCATGGAGCCGAGCAGGTTGTGCCGGCGTAGAGCCTTGAGGAACTTCCGCGACCGGAACTGGCTGCCCCTATCGGAGTGGACCACACAGCCGGCCACCGCCATGCCGGCAGCGGCGCGGGCGTCGACGGCGTTGTCCAGAGCCCGAACGGCGAGGCGGGCCTTCATGCGCGAGTCGATCGAGTAGCCGACGATCCGGTTGGACCAGGCGTCCTTGACGGCGCACAGGTACAGCTTGCCCTCACCGGTGCGGTGCTCGGTGATGTCGGTCAGCCACAGCCTGTTGGGCTCCTGCGCGGTGAAGTCGCGACGGACCCGGTCCTCGTGCGCTGGCGGGCCCGGCTTCTTGCCGTTCTTGGCCCGTTTCTTGCCGAAGCTGCTCCACCAGGCGTTGCTCGAGCAGATCTTCCATGCGGTCCGCTCGCACATCACCTCGCCCTCGCTGGCGGCCTCGTCGGCGAGCAGCCGGTACCCGAACTCCGGGTCGTCGCGGTGGGCGTCGAAGAGGGCGTTGGCGCGGTAGGCCTCGGCCAGCTCACGCTCGGTGACCGGGTCCTTCAGCCACCGGTAGTACTGCTGCCTGCACAGATCCAGGACCCGGCACGTCACCGTCACAGGCACCCGGATCGGGTCCTCCTGCACGGCCAGCTCACGGACGAGCGGGAACATCATTTTGGGGGCAGGTTCGCCTGCGACAGGTACGCCGCCGCGCGGCGTAGGACCTCGTTCTCCTGCTCCAGCAGTCGGATCCGGCGCTTGGCATCACGCAGCTCGCTGGACTCCTGCCGACCCGGGTCCGGCTTGCCGCCGCCCTCTCGGTCGGCCTTGGCCAGCCAGTTCGTCAGACAGGTCTCCGAGATCCCGAAATCGGCAGCGACCTGTTTCAAGGTCACCCCCTCCTCCCGGGACCGAGCGACCCGCACAACATCCTCACGGAACTCTCGCGGATAAGCCTTGGGCATGGTGCACATCCTTCCCCGTGACGCCTCCCGGCACCACAGAATCGGTTGTCACCTCCCCGTGCAGCGGACCCATCCCGCGCCGTGGGCAGTTCGCTGCCCTGTTCCGTGGAGGGATC
>NZ_JBDIVG010000050.1:0-14688 GCF_039631275.1 Janibacter sp. LM | reverse complement strand
ATTTTCGACCGTCGCTATGGCCTCATTTTCGAGCGTCGTCGACAACAGGTGGTGGATCGGTCGATGGCGTACGGGTAGCACCTTCAGCGAGGGGTCCGAAGGTCTCCCCGTACTACGCCGTCATGGTACAGCCGTCTATCACGTTCACCTTTGGGGGAGTTGCTATCGACACCGACGCGCAAGTGCTTGGCCACGATGGCACCCCTCTTCCAGATCTTTTCGCAGCTGGCGCCGACGCAGGCGGTCTTTCCCGCTACGGATATGTCGGCGGTCTCGCGCCCGCTTTCATCACGGGTCGCTGGGCAGGCCGACATGCAGCCCGTCTGGCCCTACGAACGGCCAATTCACCTTCAACGGAACAGCTGCCGTAAAGCAGAGAGAGTGCCGGAGGGAGCCGATCCTTGGCACCGGCGGGTCAGAACCAGCGCGGGATCTTGGGCAGCTCGCCGGTGGTGCTGGTCAGTCGGCGTGCGCCACGGCCGGTGAGCCAGCGGACGAGGTCCGCCGTGGTGCCGGTGACCGTGGGGCCGGTCCCCTCGCCCACGGTGACCTGCTCGCCGCGGTCGGCGGGGGCGAGGACGATCTCGACCGCCTCCGGGCGCCGCGCCCACGCCCGCACGACGTCGGCGAGGAGCTCGTCGAGCAGGTCGGCGGGGAAGTCTCGGAAGGAGCCGGCGTTGTCGAGGTCCACGGCGTGGACCCAGACCTCGCGGGCGCGCATCCAGGCGGTCTCGCGAGCCGGGACGGTGCGTCCCTGCGCGGTGCGGACCTCGTGGTCCCACTGATGGTCGGTGAGGTCGCGCCACTCGACGTTCAGGTGGACCTCGGCGTGGGCGAACAGGTTCCGCAGCGCCCGGGCAGGCAGGGTGGCGCCTCGGTCGATCTCGGCGTTGCGCTGCTCGGTCGAGGCGTACATCGGCGTCTCCACGCCGGTGCGCGCCCACTCGCACAGCCGGGTGAGCGCGCGGGCGTTGTAGCCCACGTGCGCGACGAGGGCCGCGCGGGTCCATCCGGGCAGCAGGCTCGGGCCGAACAGGTCCTCGTCGGTCAGCTCGTTGAGCTTCCGTGCGAAGTACGCCGTCCCCGTCCGTGCCCACGCCAGCTCTCGGGCCGGTGCGTCGGCGGCGTCGTACCGGGCACCCGCGCCCTGACGGCGGCGCAGCTCCTCACGGGCCTGCTCGAGCGTGGTGCTCATACGCCCACCGTGGCCGGCGTCTGCTCGGCGGCGCCCGCGACTTTCTCGGCGACCGCCACGTTGACGACGTCGCCGATGCCGTCGATCGCGACGGACACGGTCTGCCCGGCGGAGATGTAACGGCCCGGCTTGCGCGCGTGGCCGACGCCCCCCGGTGTGCCGGTGGCGATGACGTCACCGGGGTTGAGCGTGAAGATCGTCGAGATGTACCGCACCAGGGCGACGGCGTCGAAGACGAGGTCGTCGATGCGGGCGCGCTGCATCTCCTCCCCGTCGAGGCGGGTGACCAGCTCGGCGTCGGCGGGCAGCTCGTCCGGGGTGACGAGGACCGGGCCCAGCGGGGTCGAGCTCTCCCACGCCTTGCCCTGGAACCACTGGGGACTGCGGTACTGGTAGTCGCGCATGGTGATGTCGTTCATGATCGTGTACCCGGCGATCGCGGCCTCCGCCTGCTCGGCGTCGGCCCGGCGAACGCTCCTGCCGACGACGACGGCGAGCTCGCCCTCCCAGTCGATCTTGTCCGACTCCGGCGGGACCTGAATCTCGTCGCGCGGACCGATGAGGGCCTCGGGGAACTTGGTGAACAGCGTCGGGTGCTCCGGCAGCTCGCGGCCCATCTCGAGGATGTGGTTGCGGTAGTTCAGGCCGACGCACACGATCTTTCCCGGTGTGGTCACCACCGGGGCGAGGTCCGCCGTCGTCAGGTCGTGCTCGGTGCCGGCCGCCTGGGCGACGGCGGCGAGGTCGCCGCGACGCAGCAGGTCCGCGACGTCGGTGTAGCCGGTCAGCTCGACGGCCTTGTCGCCGTCGACCCGGGCAGCGACGGTCCCGGAGGCGGTGCGCAGGGTGGTCAGTCTCATCGGTCGGCTCCCTCGATGTAGGTGCGGTCGAAGTGGAGACGCTCCATGATCGGGGCGTCGGAGAAACGGAACAGGTCGAACTGGGTGTCGGCCTGGAGCGACCACGACACCCACGACGGGACGACGAACATGTCGCCGATCTCGAGCTGGTGCTCGGTGCCGTCCATGACGACGGAGCCCGAGCCCTCGAAGACCTGGAAGACCGTCGAGCCGACCTCGCGGCGGGTCGCCGTCGCCGTGCCCGCGCGCAGGCGGTGGAACTCGGCCCTGATGGTCGGCATCACGTCACCGCCGGTGGTCGGGTTCACGTAGCGCACGGCCGCGTGACCCTGCTCGACCGTCGCCGGCTGGCCCTCCTCCTCCAGGAGCAGCTGCTCGGTCAGCGCACGGTCGGTGTACTCCCACCGGTATGCGCCGATCGGCGAGGACACGGTGTTCTGCAGGCCGGAGAGCGGACGCAGGCCGGGGTGGCACCACAGCCGCTCGCCGCGGGAGTAGTTCGGGGTCGCGTAGTCGGTGACGCGCTCGGACCCGAACTCGAAGAAGCCCACGTCGTTGGTGTAGGAGAACGGGATGTCGAGACCGTCGATCCAGGCCATCGGCTGGTCCGTCTCGTTGTGGTGGCCGTGGAAGTTCCACCCCGGGGTCAGCAGGAAGTCGCCGCGCGACATGCGCACCGGGTCGCCGTTGACGACCGTCCAGACGCCCTCGCCCTCGACGACGAAGCGGAAGGCGTTCTGGGAGTGGCGGTGCTCCGGAGCCGTCTCCTTCGGGCCGAGGTACTGGATGGCTGCCCACAGGGTCGGGGAGACGTAGGCCCGCCCTCCCATGCCCGGGTTGGCCAGGCCGATGGCGCGGCGCTCGCCCCCGCGCCCGACGGGCACCAGGTCGCCCGACTTCTGCGCGAGCGGGTAGAGCGTCGACCACTTCCACACGTGCGGCACCGCCTTCGGCGAGGGGCTCGTGGGCATGAGGTCGTCGATCTGGGTCCACAGCGGGATCATGTGGTTCGCCTCGAACCCGGCGTAGAGCTCGCGCAGCTCGGGGGTGTCCTCCGGCTGCATCGCGTTCTCGACGTCGCTGTGCTCGAGCGGCTCTTCGGTGGTGGTCATCGTCTGATCCTTTCGAAACGTGTGACGTGCTGATTTGGCAGCTCGGTCACCGTCAGCCGGTGACTCTTGCTTCGCGGATGGGAACGGCATCGTCCGAGCCGAAGGGCAGCACCGGGCGGTCCGCCTCGGGGGCTGTGAGAGGGATGACCTCCTCGAGCCGCTCGTGCGAGAGGACAGCGATTTCGTGGTACATCCGGGTGCCGTTCGCCTTCCACTCCAACTCGGTGTCGGAGAGTTCGCGGACCACGTGAGCCGGGGAGCCGAGCACCAGGTGTCCGGCGGGAACCTGCATCTCCGCAGGCACAAGCGAGCCCGCCCCGACGAAGGCACGCTCACCGACCCGTGCGCCGTCGAGCAGGACGGCGCCGATCCCGATCAGCGCGCCGGCCCCCACCGTGCACCCGTGGAGCACCGCCGCGTGCCCGACATGCCCGTCCTCGCCGATCACGGTCGTGCGGCGGGGAAAGGTGTGCACGACGCAGCCGTCCTGCACGTTCGAGCCCGCACCCAGCACGATTCCGCCGAGATCGGCTCGCAGGGACGCGTGCGGACCGACGTAGCAGCCCGGCCCGACCACCACATCACCGATCAGGACCGCGCTTGGATGGACGTACGCTGTCGGATCGACGACCGGGGTGACCCCGGCAAATGCGTAAGCCGGCATCAGAGGCTCGCGCGGATGCCAAGCCCGGCAGCGAGACGCTCCGCGATGTCGGTGCGGAGCGCCTTCTTGTTGATCTTGCCGACCTTCGTCGTCGGCAGCTCGTCGGTGGCCTCGAGGTGCTCGGGCCACTTGTACCGGGCCACCCCGGCCGTCTCCATCGCGGCGTGGACGTCCGTTAGGCTCACGGACTGCCCGTCGTGCGGGACTACGTAGACGCACACCCGCTCGCCGAGGACGTCGTCGGGCATGGCGACAGCGGCGACGAGCCGGACCGCGGGCAGCTGGTAGACGAGGTTCTCGATCTCCTCGGCGGAGATCTTCTCCCCGCCGCGGTTGATCATGTCCTTGTCGCGGCCCTCGACGATGAGGTTGCCCATCTCGTCCATGCGGCAGATGTCGCCGGAGCGGTACCACCCGTCGGTGGTGAAGGCCCGGGCGTTCTGCTCCTCGGCCCGGTAGTACCCGCGCAGCGTGTACGGGCCCTGCGTGATGAGAGACCCCGGCGTGCCCTGCGGGACGGGGTTGTCGTGCTCGTCGACGAGCAGGACCTGGTCGTCCGGGGACATCGGGCGGCCCTGGGTGGTGAAGATGATCTCCTCGGGGTCGTCGAGGCGGGTGTAGTTCAGCAGTCCCTCGGCCATGCCGAACACCTGCTGCAGGATGCAGCCGAGCGTGCCGGGGACGCGGCGGGCTACCTCGTCGGCCAGCCGCGAGCCGCCGACCTGCAGCACCTTGAGCGACGCCAGCTGGTCGGTCGGGTTGGCGGCCTGCTCGTCGAGCCACCGCTTGGCGACGGCGGGGACGACGGCGGTGTGCGTGACGCCCTCACGCTCGATGGTGGCGAACGCCCGCGCCGGCGACGGGCTGGGCAGCATGACCACCGTCCCTCCGACCAGCAGAGTCCCGAGTACGCCCGGGCAGGCGAGCGGGAAGTTGTGCGTGGCCGGGATGCTGACCAGGTAGACGGTGTCGGTGTCGAAGCCGCAGACCTTCGTGGACTCCTTGGCGTTGTAGGCGTAGTCGTCGTGCGAGCGGGGGATGAGCTTCGGGATGCCGGTGGTGCCGCCTGAGAGTAGGAAGAGGGCGACGTCGGAGCTCGCCGGCTCCGCGGCGTCCCACCTTGCCCGGTGCGACCTGGCGTCGGCGTCATCGGCGGGCGGGGCACAGAGCGCGCCCAGGTCGACGGCACCCTCGGCGACGTGCTCGCCGGCGACGAGCACGTGCTCCAGGACCGCGTGCTCGGCGGCGAGGTCGAACCCGAGCTGCTGGTAGTCGAAGTCCTTCACCACGTCGGGCACCGCGACGGCGACCGCCTCGGCGTGCTCGACGAAGTAGGACATCTCGTGGCGGCGGTGCCCGGGCAGGGCCATCACCGGCACGATCCCGGCGCGGAAGCAGGCGAGCGTCAGGACGGCGAACTCCCAGCCGTTCGGCAGCTGGACGACGATCCGGTCGCCACGGGCCACGCCGAGGTCCCGGAGCCGGGAGGCGGCGGCGTCGGCGCGGGCGACGAGGTCGGCGTAGGTGATCCGCACGTCGCCGTCGACGACGGCGGTCTTGGCCGGGTGCTCGTCGGCGGCGGCCCACAGGTGGTGACCCAGCGACCTGCCCTCCCAGTAGCCGGCGGCGGTGAACCGGCGGGCGAGCTCGGAGGGCCAGGGGACGATTCCTTCGGCGATGGGGCGGACCATCACGACTCCTTCGTGGTGACGACAGCGTCGAGGGCGACAAGCCCGTCCGCGGTGACCCGCAGCGGGTTGATCTCGACGTCGCCCAGGTGGGGGTGGTCGAGCAGCAGGGCGCCGAGCGCGCTGAGCAGGGCGGCGAGCTCGGAGCGGTCGAGGGTGGGCGAGCCGCGGAAGCCCTCCAGCAGGGCGCGCCCGGCGAGGTCGTCAGGCATGGTGGCGGCCTCGGCGGGGGAGAGCGGCGCGACGCGCAGGCTGACGTCCTGCAACGCCTCGGCGACGGTGCCGCCGAGCCCCAGCAGGACGACGGGGCCGAAGACCGGGTCCCGGCGGGCGCCGACGATGAGGTCGACGCCGGAGGGTGCCATCGCCTCGACGAGGACCCGGTCCGCGCCCGCGGCGCGTAGCGCGGCGAGGGCCTCATCCAGCTCGTCGTGGGTGCGCACGCCCAAGCGCACGCCGCCGATCTCCGTCTTGTGCAGCACGGCGGCGTCGAGCAGCTTGACGGCGACCGGGCCGCCGACGGCGTCCAGGGCGGCGTGCGCCTCGGCGTCGCTCTGGCAGGCGCGGCGGGCCATCGTGCGGAAGCCGAGCCGCCCCACCAGAGCCTTGGCCTCGTCCTCGTCCCACGCCGTCCGCGTCACCATGGGGAAGGACGACGCGTCTGCTCCGCCGTCGGCCCCGTCCGCTCCGCCGTCGGTGCCGGCGCCGGCGTCCTGACGGGCACGGTGCTGGCGCCGCGCGTCCTCGACGAGTGCCGCGGCACCGGTGGCCAGCGCCGTCGGGGCGCCGTACGCGGCGACGCCGGCGGCGTGGAGACGACGGCGGATCTCCCGGACCTCCTCCGGCGCGCCGCCGAGCCCGACGAGGGTCGGGACGGCCGAGGCGGCCGAGGCCGCCGGAACCGTGGCGGCCAGGTCGATGCTGTCCGGCTCCGTCAGGGCGTACGTGGCGACGACGTCCACGCCCGGGTCGGCGGCGACGGCCTCGAGCACGGCGCCGAACGTCTCGCTCGGGCGGCCCGTGTCGACCGGGTTGCGCTGGTAGGTCAGCGGCGGCAGGAGCTCACCGATCCGCGCCACCGTCCCGTCCGACAGACCGGGCACGGCGACACCGTGCCCGCGCAGGCTGTCCATGAGCAGCAGACCGGGCCCGGCCTGCGCCGTGACGATGCCGACGCCGGGATTCGCGGCCGGGGCGAGACGGGAGTGGGAGAGCGCCACGACCGCGTCGACCAGTTGCTGCTCGTCGTCGACCAGGATGGCGCCGGCCTGGCGCAGCGCGGCCCGCGTGGTCCGCCACGAGGTGGCCAGCGCGCCGGTGTGGGACTGGGCGAACTCGGCGACGTCGTTGCGGCCGACCACGAGGGCCACCACGGGCACGCGCTCCGTCAGCGCCCGCACGGACTCAACGAGCCGGCGCCCGTCGGCGACCGACTCGACATGCAGCGCCACCACCCGGGTGGCGTCGTCCCCGCGCAGGTGGTCCAGGACGTCAGGGGCGGTGACGTCCGTGGCGTTGCCCAGCCCGACGGCGAGGCTGACGCCCAGGCCGGCCTCGGCGAGGAGGAAGGAGAGGGCGTGGTTGATCCCGCCGGAGGCCGCGACGACGGCGACGCCGCCGGCGGGGACGTCCCCAGCAGCCGGGACGAAGCTCGCGGTGAGTTTCTGGGCGGGGGAGAAGAACCCGGAGGTGTTCGGCCCGAGCAGCCGAACGCCGGTGCGGCGGGCGGCCTCGAGCAGGGCGGCCTGGTGGGCGGCGCCGGCCTCGCCGGACTCGGCGAACCCGCCGGCGCAGACGAGGGCGGCCTTGATGCCGGCCGCGGCGGCCTCCTCGACGGCGGAGGCGCAGGCCGCGGCGGGAACGCACAGGACGGCCAGGTCCAGCGGGGCGCCCAGGGCCTGCGAGGCCGCAGCGACGGAGGCGTGGAGTCCAGAGCCGGGGTCGGGGTTGCGCGAGTTGACGAGCCCGAGGGCGCCGTCGAAACTGCGCAGGGATCGGGCCATGACGGCGCCCAGCTTCGCGCCGGAGCGCGAGGCGCCGACGACGGCGACGCCGCGCGGTGAGAAGAGGGAGCGCAGGTCAGACACCGGTGCCTCCCGCGATCGCGACGAGGTCGGCCCGGCCGGAGAGCACCAGGGTGGCGGCGCGGTCCTCGTCGGCCTGCTCCTCCACCAGGGCGACCGGCAGGCCGACGGCGAGGCGGACCTCCTCGGCCAGAAGCACCCGGGTGAGCGGCGTACCGCCGTGCACCGCGACCAATGCCGGGCGCTCGGAGCGGCAGGCCACCACCGTGGCCGCGGCACCGGCCACGCCGTCCTCGGACTCCGGGGCGGCGAGCCACAGAGCCCACGGCTCGTCCTTGCCGGGGGAGCGTGCCGGTACGCCGTCGGCCGGTGGGCACTCGGCGAGGGGCACCAGGGCGCCGTTGCCGTCGGCCACGAACCGCCGTCCGTCGCGCTCGACGATCCGCGCGGTGCGGCCCGGGAAGACGACGCGGCCCAGGTCTAGCGGGGTGCTGAGCGGGTCACTCCCGTGACGGTCGAGCCACGCAGCATCGACGGCGGCGATGAAGTCCGGGTCACGCCGGGCGATCTTGGCCCGACCGATGGACCGGCTCATGAAGTGGAACGCGAACTGCATGGGGTCGAACGCGGAGTGGTAGCGGCCGAAGTGCTCCCACCAGGACAGGCTCGGGCGGGCCGAGCCCTGGATCTTCTCCACCGACGGGCGGGCCGCCCCCTCGTACGCGGCGAGCGCCTGCTCGACGTCGTCGTGCTCGACGACGGCGCGGGCAAGCTCGATCGCGTCCTCCATCGCCATCTTGGTGCCCGATCCGACCGAGAAGTGCGCGGTGTGCGCGGAGTCGCCGAGTAGGGCCACCTTGCCGGCGTGCCACGAGTCGGCGCGACGGGTACGGAAGTTCCCCCAGCGGGAGTTGTTGACTAGCAGCGGCTGCCCGTCGATCTCGTCGGCAAAGAGCTCCTGGAGGTACTTCCGGCTCTTCTCGTCGCTCGGCCCCGGGGGCTGGGTGACGTCGAACTCGTCGAGGCCGGCGCGGCGCCAGGTCTCCTCGTCGGTCTCGACGATGAAGGTGCTGACATCTGCTGAGATCGGGTAGCCGTGGACGGCGAACACGCCGTGCGGACCCTCCTTGTGAACGAAGGTCAGCCCGTCGAACATGTACGAGGTGCCGAACCAGATGAACTTCGCCCTCGCCTGGACCGCGGAGGGACCGAACTGGTCGGCGAAGCGGTCACGGGTGCGGGAGTTGGCGCCGTCGGAGGCGACGACGACGTCGTGCTCGGCGAGCACCTGGTCGACGTCGACCTCGGTCTCGAAGCGCAGGTCCACGCCCTCGGCGCGGGCCCGGTCCTGCAGGAGGAGCAGAAGGGTCTTGCGGGAGATGGCGGCCATCCCGTTGCCGCCCACCGTGATCCGCTCGCCCTTGAGCCGGACCTCGATGTCCTCCCAGTGCCTGCCGTGCTCACGCAGCGCGTCGATGAGTACCGCGTCGGCGTCGTTGATCTTCTGCAGGGTGGCGTCGGAGAAGACAACGCCGAAGCCGTAGGTGTCGTCGGCGCGGTTGCGCTCGTAGACGCTCACCCGGGCGTCCGGCCGGCGCTGCTTGATGAGCGTGGCGGCGAACAGCCCGCCGGGGCCACCACCGATGCAGGCCACTGAGAGCGACATGGGATCTCCTACGCATTCACGTCATCGTGTGGCCACCACTGCGGCTAGCCAGTCCGGCCAGTCTGTGACATCTGACCGACGAGCGTCAAGTAGTTGACACGGGCATCTGCACCGGTTCCTCAGGCCGAGTACCGGTTACGGAGTCGATGGCTCGCTCTGCCGCAGGGAGCAAGAGTTCGGACGCCTCCTTGAACAGCTGGTACGCGTCGTGGCCGCGCCAACGGGCGGGCAGCAGTTCCAGCGGCAGGCCAGGGTCACGGAAGGGGAACTTCCGCCACTCGTGGAAGAGCTCGATGCGTGTCACCAGCGCCTCGTCCGGCCCGAGCCGGCCCGAACGGTAGCGGGGCAGCTGCGCACGGTATCGCTCGAGGAACACCCGGTAGTCGGCGTTGAGGGCGTCGAGGTCCCAGCAACGCTCGGCCATGTCGCGGTCCGCCGGCAGTCCCTTGGACCGGGCGCGCAGCAGGTCCAGCCGAACGTCGGGCTCGTGGGCGAACTTCTCCTCCACGCGGGCGAGCCGGTCGTGTGGCGAGATCCAGGTGGACGCCGCGAGCGGTCCAAACCCGAGCCACGACAGCTCTTTCCGCAGTTCCTCACGCGTCGCACGCGCCGTCTCCGGGACGTAGTAGATGACTATGTGCCACCAGCCGTCCCAGCTGGACCGGGGGTCTGTAAAAATCCGCTCACGCCCCTCGTCGAGCATCCGCCAGCTGCGCTCATTCAGTGCGTAGACCACCTCGCGGCCGTCCCTGCCCGGGCGGGTGTCGAACCAGCCTTCCTTTCGCAGGCGAGACATCACGACACGCGCCGACGACGCCCCCACCCCGAACCTCTCCAGCAACGCAACGAGATCCCGGAGCGGAGCCTCCCCGCCGCGGTATCTCAGGTAGCCGCCGAACAGGTCGAAGACGATCCCTCTGGGCTTCATCGCTCATCCCTTCGCTCTCGCCAACCAACAATGCGTGTCACAATCTTGACGGTCGACGTAGACATAGCGTAGACACTTCTCCAGTGTGAGAGGCCCAGCGGGTGACGCCCCAGGCGACACCAGACCCGAGGCTCGCAGATCTGAAGCTTGAGCATCTTGTTGAACCACCGTGACCCCCCGTCACCGTGTCCCCCGCGCCCCGATAGCGCAGGTACTCACCGAAGAGATCGAACGCGACGGACCGGGGTTTCATCACGGTTCTGCTCGGACTTTCTGGGACAGGGGCCGCATCCAAGGTGCGGAAGGCATGGTCATTCGGGCTCAATGCGCTGCGCGTATGTCATACGCATGTTCGTATGTGAAATCCCAGCATCCACTGTGCCACCGGTCTGCTTTGGTTAACTTCGGGTCGCGGCAATGGCCCGATAGCGTCTCAGCAAGGCCAGGCTCGTCCACTGCCAGGGGAGTGAGCTGTTTGCAGAGCCAAGGAATCCCGCATACGGCCACCAAGAAGGTCTGAGGGCTCGCCCACGGGCAATGTCCCCACTTTTGTTCGTGCGTATCCATGTGCGCCTCGAACCCGATGGTTCACCAACAGTACTCATGCCAGCCATTTGGCGACTGCCTCGGCCCGATTGCGCGCATGCAACTTCCGGAGAATCTGCTTGACGTGCGACTTCACCGTCTCGTCTGTGACGAATAGCCGCGCCGCTATTGCTGAATTCGTCTCGCCGGCGGCCATGAGCCGTAACACCTCGCTCTCGCGCGTTGACAGCGACGAGGCGGGCGCAAACCGGACCGCCTGCCGCGGATACGTGTCCAACTGAGAGCGCATGAAGCTGTTCGCTCTTCCGACTCCACCGGCGGGTGGCGGCATTGTAATATCCGCGTATCCGTCGGCGGCACCCGTTGCGGTGTCGCTGAGGCTCGCCAGCCCTGACTGGATCACCCCGAGCCTGTCTAAGAGGGCGTTTCTCTGCCACAGGTGCGAGACCGATCGGGCTGCCTGAGTGAGCAACCGCCGATCAGGTTCACCGACGTAGCGACGCTGGAAGTAGCGATCCGCATGTAGGAACCCGACCACGAGGCCCTTCTGCAAGATGGGTGCAGCCACATAAGAATGGACCCTAGAGACGTCAGCGAGGGGCCGATGGATGCGCTCATCAGTTGAGACCGAGGTCACACAGATCGCCTTCTTTCCCCGTACCATGACCGACTCGAACAATGAAGACACCTTTTGAGGATGAGCGCCGCCGACACGTAGTATCTCGGTTGCCCACGCTTCGTCCGTGGGGATACAGACTGCATTGGTGAACCACATGCCGTCCTGCAGGGTCGATGCGATCGCCCGGTCGAACCCGATGCCGCAGACCACCTCCGTAGCACGCTGGAGGAGTGCTTCCGTTGACTCGGTGTTTTCCAACTCCGACATAGTTTGTTGGAAAACGTCCGATGCGCGTTCACGCTCGCGTGCCTGCGCCTCGCGGAGCCGAGCCTCAACGTTTCTGACCCTGCCGAGAACTTCAAGAAGTTTCCTTCTCGACTCGACTCCCGCGTCTGGCTGCCCTGCGTCGATCGCCCCGATCGCCAGTTGCCATACACGCGACAATGCCGCCGTGGCTGTCCGGACGTCTACAACCTCGTCGACGTCGGGATCAGCCAGCTGCGGCACCAGGAACTGCATGGCGCGGACCGTGTCACGAACCTCCTGCAACACCTCCAATGGAACCGGGCATCCAGGGAGCGCCCACGGTTCACCCAGCTCGTTCAGGCGCCCCACCGAGATACTGGAGGTTGCCGCCTCACTCACGGTATCCGACTCCTTACTCCGCATGGATCCGAGGCCAGCCCCAAGGCTGGGCCTTCCGAAGGCAAGCACTGGGAGGGTGCTTCATAGGTGCATGAAAACCGGGAATTCTCAATTGTGAAGTACGAAGTCGGTCACCAGCCTGTTGAACTCGGCAGCGTGCTCGACCTGCGCCCAGTGGCCGCACCGGTTGATCAGTGCGACACGGGAGTTGGCGATGCTTGCGCAAAGCATGAGCGACGTCTCAAATGACACCACTCGGTCATCACGACCATGAATAAGTAGAGTCGGCGCCGTGATGCCACGGACGGTATTCATATCCGCCCAGATGGGGATGGGCGCCCGAGGCAGCCCCGCGACGACGTTCTCCAGGTGATCCGGGCGCAACAGTGCTGCATCCGACCGCGCCTGGCACAGCTCAGGCGTCGCAAAAGTGGCGGAGTCAAAGACCATGATCTCAACGAGGCGACGCATGTTCTCCGGACTGGGCGCCCGGTACGCCTCGTACATCACTTTCAGCCCTTCGGACGGACCATCGCCAGCACCGAAGAGGATTGGCCGCATGGTCGCTGGCGGACCCATCGTGATCAGGTGCGACACGCGACCCGGCTGCTCGGCAGCCAGTCTGATAGACGTGTGGCCGCCCATTGAATTCCCGACGAAGGCAGCCTTCTCGATGCCAAGGGCATCCAGGAACTGCACTGCCGCCTCAACATGGTCAACCTCATCGAAGGAGACTGCGTCGGACTCGCCCCAACCGGGCATATCCACGGCAAAGACGTGAAAACTCTCAGCGAGTGCCTCGATATTCGAGGCATAATTGCTCCAGCCGGTGGCACCCGGGCCGCCTCCGTGCAGAAGCACCACCGGATGTCCCTCGCCAGCCTCGTAATAGTGGATGTTCCAGTTCTTCGTTTTCACGTCGCGAGCGATATCGCTCGGGCGAAGAGTCACCTCAGTGCACCTCGTCCGTTGCCGTGTGCGCGAGTTGCTCGGCCAGAACCTGGGGTGGACGGTGCCCCCATGAGTGCAGGCGGTCGAGAGTCTTGACTTCCCAGGTCTCGTCGTCGATCAGGAGGGCGCCCCAACCGTACTCCACGTTGAATCCAGACGGTGTCCGTACGTAGAAACTGAACATTCTGTCATTTGGGTGCATGCCTAGTGTCATCTCGAACGGCTGTCTGGCGTCTAGACAACGGTCATAGGCAAGACCTACGTCACGGATGTCGCTAACCTCGAGCATGAAGTGATGCGTGACCTTCGGAAACGGAAGCTTTCCGAAGGCGACCGTGTGGTGGCGCGGGTTGCAGTGCAGAAAGATTAGATCCGCGACGATGCCCGGCGCCACTTCCTCGACGATGATATCGCTGATCTTGAAACCCAGCAGGTCAACGTAGAAGGCGAGGTATTCCTCGCGGCTAACATCACCTGTCAATAGCACTTGGTGGCCGGCGCCTCCGTCGCCCGTGACGAAGCTACCTAGGAGCTTCGTGGACTCGAAGGGAGTTTCGGCGTCTGCGAAGCCGCTGACGAGCTCAACTCGGTTTCCCATCGGGTCGGTGGTGACGAAGATCCGGTCCACCTTGCGATCGGCGGCAAGGGCAGCATCTCCTTCTGTCACCTCGAAGCCAGCACTACCAAGGCCCTGAACAATCGCGTCGAGTTCGGGCTCGCTCGCGACCTCGTAACCGCTCACCACGAGGTCATCAGCCGCGCCTGCCTCCACTACCCAGCGGTGGGCCTTGTGGTCGGTACGCAGCGTAAAGCCGCTGGTCGTCTTCTCGCCGAACTGCATCCCGAGTAGATCGACGCCGAAGTGCTCCCACGCCGCCAGGTCCGAGACCTCATATCCGACGTAGGCGAGTTCCTTCACTTTGCCCACGGGCCTCCCCTTTCTCTGGTCGACCCCTAGGCGGGGCCATCGTCATGTGTGCAAAACCACTGTTGCACATGTATGACGATGTGACAACGGTCGTCGCCCAGGTGCTGCGAAGTTCGGAAGCCCCTGACGGGCAGGACCGCGCACTTCGTAGCGTGAAGCGGATGTCGGGCGGATGCCGTCCCAGTAGTACTGGTGGACGCCCGGGGACGCGCCGCACGCCTTGGCCCTGGGCGAGCGCCATCGCGCAACGCAGCACCCCGGTTTGACGGTTCTCCCCTTCGTCTTCGGCTGGCGGCCGGAGGCTCTGGATGGAGGCAGGTCAAGATCGGCCGCAACTACCACCTCACGACCGACTACCAGCACTATTCGGTGCCCTACGCCCTTGCCGGACGCCTGGTGAGGGTGCGGCTGCCTGCCTCAAGGGTGACGGTGTTCGACGGACAGCAGGTCGTTGCCGAGCACCGTCGCAAGACGGGTCGCAAGGGCCAGTACTCGACCGATCCGGGCCATGTTCCACCGCGGCACCGCAACGCGGACGGGCTGTGGTCGCGAGACTGGTTCCTCGACCGTGGCCGCCGCGTTCGGGCCCGCGACCATCCAGGTGGTCGAGCAGATCCTCGACCGGCACGCGATCGAGGCGCAGGGCTACCCTGGACTGCCAGAAGAGCGTGTTGCATAAACCCTCGGCGCGTCTTCGGGGCCTTCTGGTCGTGTCTCGGGAAAATCTCTTGGCAGGTAGGGGTTCTGGAGGTGGACGTGGGTTACAACTTCTTGACTGTGGAGCGTGATCAGGTGTTCTTGATGCCGCCGTCGTTGACCTAGCCCGGATCGTTCACGATTGATCGGCGCGTCGGGGGCCTGA